>JBMOMS010000091.1:0-18086 GCA_049324895.1 Chloroflexota bacterium | reverse complement strand
CGGTGGCGGCGCTGGAGGTGAGCAGGCGCACGAGCAGGTACAGGCAGATCACCGATACCAGGCTGAGCACGGCGCTTTCGATGCGCGCGGAGATGAAATCCAGCCCGAACAGGCGCAGGAAGAAGGAGCGCACCCAAAAGTCGACGGGCAGGGCGTTGTAGTGCATCCCGGCGAATTCGCCCACGTCCAGTCGCAAGATGGCTGAATACCAGGCCTGCACGGTCCATTTGGTCTCGTCGGCTTCCAGGCCGTAGACGCGGGATTTCAAGTCGAAGAAACGCAGGGCGATGGAGGCCAGGATCAAGACTGCCAGCGCAATCGTCTCTCCGCGGCGGGTGAGCCGCACCTGGTTCGCCAGGACGGACGTCCACTTGGGGTGCAGGCGCGCCCACAGGATCAGCCCGGCCGCGCTGAGCAAATAGGCCAGCACACCGAACGGAACTTTTTCGTTTTGGATGAGCACCTGGGCGCCGAGAGCCAGCACCACGGCCCCCACCAGCCAGAGCGCCCCCGGGATTTGCAGGGTTGGCAGGCTGAAATCGGATTGGCCGTCACGGCTGGGGCGGGGCAGGGTCAGTCGCGGCAGGTGCAGGCGCAGGTACAGATCCGAGCCGTCCTCGCCTGGTACGCGCTTGAACTCCATTCGCAGGGGTATGCGGGAGCGCGTCCCCTGGCTGGGCTGCGCGGGCAGAACATCGGCCCAGGCCGGCGGTTCCGCGGCAGGGGTGGGGGATTTCACTTTTTCCGTTTCCACCGCAGGGTCGACTGTCTCCACGACCTCCTCGGGGTAGTCGGGTTCCGCTGCCTGAACCGGGTCGATGCCCGGGGCGTTGACCCAATCCACCAGGCGCTGAAGCGGCCGAGGCAGCGTGTCCAGCCAACGGGCGGGGATGAAGGTCGTCAGGAGCAGGCCTGCGGCGAGAATCGAGAAAAGAATCCACAAGGAGGGGTGTGGGTAGGATTCTCGCAGGATCAGCCAGAAATTCTTATCCTGTTCGAAGAGGACGGGTACGTTCATGGCCGCGGCCAGGACGGGCGTCCCATTCGTGCTGGTGAGGATGCGGCTGAAGTAGGAATTGCCCCATTGTTTTTGCAGCACGGGGCCGGCCTGCGCCAGGCGATCGGGCGGCATGAAGATGATCGTGGGACGGTCCGTAAAGGTTCTGGTCCCGTTCAACACCTGCTGGATGTCAACGGCTTCATAGGCCACATCGTGCCGAAACTCGTCGATGGCGTAGGGCCTGAATTCCTTTTGGGACGGGTCCGTGTACAGGTACGCAAAGGCTTCACCGTGCGAATCGAGGATTGTCCAGGAAATGTATTGATCGGGCTGGGGGCGGTATTGCACCGGTACGCGGTTGAAGAAGTCGTACAGCCCGCCCGCCGCGGTCACAGTCAATAGCAGGGCCAGCAGCGGGATCGCGGTCTGTTTCAGGCGGGCATGCAGGGAACTTAGCCCGGCTGCGACCGCGTTGACGCCGATGCCGGTCAACAGGGCCAGGGCCGGGATGATCATGACCATGTGCGTCTGGCGCGGCGGGACGGTATTGAGGGCGCTCAATCCAAGCACGTTGGCCAGGAACCATAACAGGAGCAACTGGCTGCGCGGTTGTTTGAACCGCCAGGTGACGATTCCCAGGCCGAGGAAGTAGAAGATTGAGCCGACCGTGCCGGCCAGCGGAAAGGCCACATAGTGCTCGGAGATGATGCCCGCTTTTTGGAAGACGATCATGGTGCGCAGAATTCCGCGCACAATCAGCACCAGGTAGATTTGGGGGTTGTAGAAAAGTTCGTTGTCGTTGACGGTAAAGGGCGGGGCAATGGAAAACAACTGCTCGGGTGTGTAGAATTGCAGTCCATTAAAGGTGTTGAAGAAGACGCTCTCCCAGGTTTTATAGGCCATTCCGCGCGGGTCGGTGGCCGCGCCGTGGACGAGGTAGGGCAGGGCGATCAACGTCGCGCCCAGGAACAGGAGCGCCAGGAAGAAGGCCAGGCTGCGGAACTGGATGCGGCGCAGCAGCCACAGCAGCACGATGAAGGCCAGCGCAATGACCAGGGCGAAGCGCGCCGCAAAGTACGTGTAAAATCCCAGGCCCGACATGCCGCCGGCCAGCAGCAGGTAGAAGGCGCTGCGGCGTTGCACGCCCAGGTACAACCAGTACAGGGCCAGGGTGACGAAGAACAGCGCCTGGACGTTGTTGTAGCCCATGCGGGAGAAGTCGATGAAGTACGGGCTGGCGATCATCACCGCCGAGGAGGCCACCGCGATGCGCCGGTCGAAGGTCTCGCGGGCCAGCAGGTACAGCGGCGGGGCGGTCAACAGGCCCATCAGCACCGAACCCATGCGCCAGCCCCACAGGCTGATGCCGAACAGGCGCATGAACCAGGCCTGGATCACGGAGCTGAAGACCGGGAAGGTGTACACCCCCGAGGTGAAGACGGACGGCTTGAAGGTGCCGTCGGCGATGTCGCGGGCGATGGTCCAGAATGAACCTTCGTCGCCCATGAGCTGGTCGGGCAGGCCTTGCAGGCGGTAGGTCCCGATCACCAGCCCGGCCAGGGACAAGCCGAGCATCCACAACAGGTCGGCGCGCGCCAGGCGCGGCGAGAGACTCACCTGCCGCTGGCGGTCCCACTGGAAGGCAGCCGACAGAAAGAGCAGGAAGGCGGCCAGCCAGAGCGGCACCGAGTAGGATGCGAAGTCGGGCCGGCCCAGGCTCGACAGCAGCGCGACGAAGGCGGCGATCCCGACCAGCAGCATGGGCCAGAAGGAACCCAGGCGGCGCAGGTCCAGCGCGGGTGTGGCGAACTCGCCGCGCGGGCTGGGCAGCAGGGCAATGCCCCGCAGACCCAGGGCCAGCAGCAGCCCGCCGGCGACCAGCAATGGAAAACCCGTCAGCAGGTTATCCACGCCGGGGTCGCCCAGAAACAGCACCCGATTGAGCCAGGCGCCCAGCATCAGGGGTTCCCCGGGCGGGATGGTTTGCGCGTTGAAGCGCCATTGACCGACCGCCGTCAGCACCAGGCCGCCCAGCGCAATCAGCCAGCGGATCTTCAACCAGTTGTTTCGTTCCATGAGCATCAGCGTTGTGGGGGGTTACTTCAATCCAAGTTCACTGCGCGAGATGACCAGGCGCTGGATTTCGCTGGTGCCTTCGTAGATCTCGGTGATCTTGGCATCGCGGAAATAGCGCTCGACGGGCAGTTCCTTGCTGTAGCCCATCCCGCCGTGGATCTGCACCGCGGCGTGCGCGCAGAACATGGCCGTTTCGGAGGCAAACAGCTTGGCCATCGAAGCGGGCAGGGAGAAGCGTTCCTTTGTGGTCTTGGCGCGCTCCTTGGCCAGGGCGGCGTTGTAGACCAGCAGGCGCGCGGCTTCGATGCGGGTCTTCATATCCGCGATCTTGAAGCCTGTGCCCTGGAACTCGCCGATCTTCTGCCCGAAGGCTTCGCGTTCGGCGGCGTAGGAGCGCGCCGCCTCATAGGCGGCCTCGGCGATACCCAGCGCCTGCGCGCCGATGCCGATGCGGCCCACGTCCAGCACGGTCATGGCGATCTTGAAGCCTTCACCTTCCTGGCCGAGAAGATTCTCCGCAGGGACGCGGCAATCCTCGAAGATCAACTCGCTGGTGGCCGAGGCGCGGATGCCGAGTTTGGGTTCCTTCTTGCCGCGCACGAAGCCGGGCGTCTTTGCGTCCACCAGGAAGGCGCTGATGCCCTTTTGCTTTTTGGCGGGATCGGTCATCATGAAGACCACCACGGTATCGGCCACGGGGCCGCTGGTGACCCAGGACTTGCGCCCGTTGAGCACGTAGAAGTCGCCGTCGCGGACGGCGCGCGAGCGCATGGTGCCCGCATCCGAACCGGACATGGGCTCGGTCAGCGAATATGCGCCGATGGCTTCGCCCGAGGCGACGGGCGTGATGAATTTCTTTTTCTGTTCCTCGGTTCCAAACTGTAAAATGCCGTGACAGTACAGGGAATTGTTGACCGACATGACCACGCCATGCGCGGCGTCGACCTTGCAGATCTCCTCCAGGGCCAGCGCGTAGGACAGCGTGTCCATTCCAGCGCCGCCGTAGGCCTCGGGCACCTCGATGCCCATGAAGCCCATCGCACCCATCTTTTGGATGGTCGCGTGGGGGAATTCGCCGCTTTCATCGAATTGGGCCGCAATGGGCGCAATCTCCTTCTGCGCAAAATCGCGGGCCGCGTTGCGGATCATCTTGTGTTCGTCAGTGAATGGAAAAATAGCTGTGTCGCTCATCCTGCCTCCGTAGGTTGAAGTCTGGCGCGATTATAATGCCTTTGGCTGGACTTGGCCTTGCAAAGGTGACACTGTCCCAGGCAAGGATGTATCACGAAACCGAAAGGCAGGCAGGCGATGAAGATTTTGATTGCGGCGGATATGGAAGGAGTGACCGGCGTGGTGAATTGGGACCAGGTAAATCCCAGCCACGCGGAGTATGCCCGTTTTCGACGCTTGATGACCGCGGACGTCAACGCAGCGGCGCTCGGAGCCTTCGAGGCTGGCGCAGACGAGGTGCTGGCCGTGGACGGTCATGACAACGGCTGCAACCTCCTGGTCGAGGAGTTGGATGCGCGTGTGCGGCTGATCTCGGGTTCGCCCGCTCCGCTCTCGATGATGCAGGGACTGGACGAAACGGTGGATGCCGTGTTCTTCGTCGGCTACCACGCGCGGGCCGGGACGCAGAACGCCATCCTCGACCATACCTGGTCGGGCGCGGTGGCGAACGTGTGGATCAACAATATCCTGACCGGGGAATTCGGCCTGAACGCTGCCGTGGCGGGACATTTCGGCGTGCCCATCATTTTGGTCACAGGCGACCAGACCGCCTGCGCGCAAACCACGATGTTATTGGGCGACCTCGAAAGCGCCGTGGTCAAGCAGGCCGTGGGGCGCTTCGCCGCGGAATGTCTGTCCCCCCAACAGGCCCAGCAGGAAATTTTCACCGCCGCCATGCGCGCCGTGTCCAGGCTGGAACTGGGCGACACCCCCGATCCTTTCATCGTCGACCTGCCCGCGCAGATGCGCATCGAATTCGTCACCTCCGACATGGCCGAACGCGCCGCCCTCGTCCCCGGCCTGCGCCGCGACGGGACACGGGTCAGCTACCAGGCTGGGGAGATGCTGAGCGCCTACGCCACCTTCCGCGCCGCGGTGGATTTGGCGGGTGGGTAGGACGCCGTATGAATGCGATCCAGATGCCGCCAACTGACGAGGGCGCCTGTGCTGGTTTGCAGACTCTCATCGCCGCCATAGACCACGCAGCCCTCCTGTTGGGAGGCCCCTGTGAGTTGCCGCCAGGCTTCGAGGTTGTCGAAGTAACTGGCGGAGAGAGTCTTTGCAGACTTGATCTCGACCGGCATAACCGTCTTCCCGTCTGACAGCAGGCAATCGATCTCCCTGCCGTGACTGTCCTGCCAAAAATAGGGAAAATGACGTTCGCCGCGGTTGAAGTCCCGTTTGATGAATTCGTTGATGATCAGGTTTTCGAAGAGTGCGCCTTTGAGGTAGTGCAGGTTGACCTGGCTCTCGTCTCGAATGCCCAGCAGGGAACAGGCAAGGCCCGTATCGTGGAAATATAGCTTGGGCGACTTCACCAGCCGTTTGTTGAAATTCGCATGATAGGGTTGCAGCCGGTACAAAATATAGGAACTTTCCAGGATGGACAACCAGGCTTTGGCCGTATTTGCGCTAATGCCGGCGTCGTTTGCCAATCCCGTGTAATTCAGCAATTGCCCGCAGCGCCCGGCGCATAACTGCGTGAACCGAATGAAAGCATTGACGTCGCCGATATTTTTCATGAGGCGCACATCCCTTTCCACGTAGGTTTGGATGTAGGCGGGGTAGAAATCGGTGGGCGCCAGGTCACGGTCATGGATGCGCGGATATTGGCCTTTGAAGATCAGGCTTTCGTAAGAAGCCGCACCCGGGGGCAGTTCATCGAAGGAGAAAGGCAGAAGGTGCAGCACCGCCGTTCGCCCTGCCAGGGTCTGGCTGATTTTTTCCATCAGCAGGAAATTGGACGAGCCGGTCAGGATGAATTGCGCCCGTTGGTCTTCATCCACGATGCGCTGAAGATATGAAAACAAATCGGGCGTGTGTTGGATTTCATCCAGGATGGCTCCAACGGGGTAATTCGAAAGAAACCCACGCGGGTCGGCCAGCGCGATCTGGCGAATGTCGGGTTCTTCCAGTGAGACATAGGGCAGGCGGGGAAAGGCGGCCTTCACCAGGGTGGTCTTGCCCGATTGTCGCGGCCCGGTGAGTGTAATCACCTGGAATTTCTGCGCCAGGGAGAGGAGTTTTGCGGTTAGGGTTCGTTCGATCATGGCTTGACTCCGGAAATGAGCTTATGTGGAAGGGACAGGATCATCATAGCACGTTCTGTGCAAATCCGCAATCAAATTGCAGATTTGCACAGAACGTGTAAAAAAAGGACGGGGATGAAAAAGACCGCCGACAAGGCGGTCTTTGCGTGGTTCGCTTCGAAGTCAGTGCTGACTAATAATCCAACTCATGCACGTTGGGGTCGGCCAGCATGGCCTTGACGAATTTCTCGTGTTTCCTGGGCGAGCCGATGGTGCGCCAGGTGCTGACGGTGGCATTGTCGGTCTTGGCCAGGTGGTATTCGAGCACTTGCAATTTGGTGGATCGCATCAGTTTGTCGGCTTCGGCGGCCTTTTCCGCGCTCGTGGAGCGGATCACCACGCGATAGGTGCGCGCCTCGCGGATGTGGTCAATGATGCTTTCGAAGTATGGGAAGATTAGCAGCACGACCAGCACGGCGACCGTTGCGCCCAGCACGAAGGGAATCTCGCCCGCGCCGATGCCCATGCCCAGCGCAGACGAGAGCCAGATGGTGGCGGCCGTGGTCAGGCCCGCGACGTGACCGCCATCGCGGATGATCGTCCCCGCGCCGAGGAAGCCGATGCCCGTGACGATGTTCGCGGCGATGCGCGTGCGGCTGTTGTCGGGATCGAGGCTGATCGAGAAGATCGTGAACAGCGCTGCGCCGACCGTAATCAGGATGATGGTGCGAAAGCCCGCAGCCTTGTCCTGGAACTCGCGTTCCGCGCCGATGACTCCGCCCACCAGGATGGCCAGGCCGAGCTTGATGAAGTTTTCAATCAGAATATCCATGCCCGTATTTTACATCTGTTTTAACAAGTTGTTAACATCCGTCACCGGCTGGCGGCAGGCTAAGCACAAGTCTTACCCGAGTGCGATATAAAACGTTTAACCGGGTTGAAGTGAATCCAGGGATTTGAACTCGATATTTAATTGTTCCAGGTCGATGTGCGCGCCCGCGGCCAGTAAAAAATCCATTCCCAAGATGCCATGAATATCAAATCCATAATCCATGCCACCCACCTCGATCTCGAAATCAGCCAACTGGCTGTTACCAACCTGCACTGCCTCCACCCGCCGCACAAAGACCACTTCGCTCCCTCCTACGCCGTGGACATGGCGCAGCGTGTCATCATCCTGCGGCGTGATCCCTATGGCTGCCAGATCATCGGCTGCGAAGAGTGTGCCTCCCGAGCCTGTGTCGATCAGGACATGGGGAATTTCCACCTGGCTGCCGTTGTATTTCAGACTGACTGACACGAAGGGCAGGTTATCTTGAAGAGACAGACGCATACCCCCTCCGAATTCCAAGCCACTGGCGTTCGCGAATGTCCAATTCCGCGCGGCGGGTGTGAACGTAATAATATTCGCGTTCAGGGTTGGCGTGATGAAGGCTGCGGTAGCTTTGCATGGCTGCCGTTCCATCAGCGCACACTTCCATGACCGCGATTTTGTCGAGTATGCGGTGGTCGGCCTCTGTGTGAGCTTCCAGAGCCTCGATAACCAGCCACTGATCCGGGTATGTATCGCGAACTTCAGTCCAAAGCATGGCAACCTCCTAGCCTCGTTTAAAATTATAGCACGAGGTGTTTTATAGTTGTTTCAGCAGATCATTGACATCCGTTACCGGCTGGCGGCAGACGAAGCCTTCACACACGTAGGCGGTTGGCTGCCCGTCCACGAGCGGACGGTCGCGCAGCAGGGCGGGGGCTTCCGCGCTGGGAGGATAGGACGAGGCCGCGATGACCGTGTTGGGGCGATAGGCCGACCGAACGGCCTGGATCAGGACATCGGCCGCTTCGCCCTCGCCCAGGACCGCGACCTGCTTCACCGTTCCCCGGGCGAAATCCAGCGCCGAGAGCCAGCGCGCAAAGCCCGTGGGATATTTCAAGGCGTAGTCGCTCACCAGCCACAGGGATTGCTCCGCCAGGTCGCGGTATTCGCCGTTGTCTGTGAGGGTCGCCAACTTGAGCAGGGCCTCGCAGGCCAGCGCATTGCCCGAGGGCGTGGCGTTGTCCTGGATGTCCTTGGGCCGCACCAGCAGGGACTCGCCATCGGCCGGCGTGTCGAAGAATCCACCTGCGGGGTCACTGAAGCGCTCGATCATTTCATCGGCCAACTCCACGGCGGCCTTGAACCATTGATTGTCGAAATCGGTCTGGTACAGTTCCAACAGTCCCAGGATGAGGGCGGCGTAATCTTCGAGGAAGACCTCCCGCGTCACCTGGCCGTTGCGCCAGGAGCGGTGCAGCTTCCCATCGGGCCGCAGGGCGTTGAGTAGGAAATTTGAATTGCGCGT
This sequence comes from Chloroflexota bacterium, assembly GCA_049324895.1. Lineage (GTDB taxonomy): Bacteria > Chloroflexota > Anaerolineae > Anaerolineales > Villigracilaceae > JACPVF01. The sequence goes on along the minus strand of JBMOMS010000091.1, from coordinate 9,411 downwards.
AGCCACTTGGTAGTATACGTCATTGCGAAGGCGGTGCTCTTCCGCCCGAAGCAATCTCGTGGACGTAGAGTATTCTTCATTCGGAGGAGATTGCTTCGTCGCCGCTGCGCGGCTCCTCGCAATGACGAGGGTGCGCGATGCCTCGGCAAAGGCGGCCAGCATCAGGCCGTTCCAGGCGGTGAGCACCTTGTCGTCGGTGGCGGGGCGCACCCTCTCCGCGCGGACGGCCAGCAGCTTTCGATGGCAATCGGCCAGTTTGGCGGGGACCGCCTCCAGGTCCAGGGCGAAGCGGGTCGCCAGGGAGGCATCGTCCAGGGCGCGCTGGAGCACGGTCCTGCCTTCCCAGTTGCCTTTGGCGGAAATCCCATAGGCGGCCTCGAAAAATTCACCATCCTCTGCCAACTGCTCCCTGACCTCCTCCCGTGTCCAGACGTAGAACTTGCCCTCCACGCCCTCCGAGTCGGCGTCGAGCGAGGAGTAGAAGCCGCCTTCGGGATGGGTCAGCTCGCGCATGCCGAAATCCAGCGTTTCCTCGGCGATGCGGCGGTAAAACGGCTCGCCCGTGACTTGCCAGGCGTGCAGGTAGGCGCGCGCGAGTTGGGCGTTGTCGTAGAGCATCTTCTCGAAGTGCGGCACGCGCCAGAAATTGTCGGTGCTGTAACGCGAGAAACCGCCTCCCACCACGTCATACATGCCGCCGCGCGCCATGGCTTGAAGCGTGTGCAGGGCGGCCCTCAGGCCGGTGGGGGCGGGGCTATCCTGCCTGGAACGGCGCAACAGAAATTCAATCGTCATCGGCTGCGGGAACTTGGGCGCGGCGCCCCAGCCGCCGTGGCCCCAATCGTAGTGTTCGAGGATGGCTTGCGTGACGGCTTCCAGGTGCTGCGGCGCGAGCGCAAAGGTGCTGGCGCGGCTTTGCAGCGCGGATTGCAGATGCGCCGTCACCTGCCCGCCGACTTTGAGGATTTCAGCGCGCTCGTTTTGCCAGGCATTGACCAGCCCGCTGAGCACATCGCGGAAGGATGGCATCTGGTAACGAGGCACGGGCGGGAAGTAGGTGCCCGCGTAGAACGGCTGCAGGTCGGGCGTGAGGAAGACGGACATCGGCCAGCCGCCCGAGCCGGTCATGGCAGTGGTGGCTTGCATATAGATGGCGTCCAGGTCGGGGCGCTCCTCGCGGTCGACCTTGATGTTGATGAAGTGTGCGTTCATGTAGGCGGCGGTGTCGGCGTCTTCGAACGATTCGTGCGCCATGACGTGGCACCAGTGGCAGGCGGCATAACCGATGCTGAGGAAGATGGGCTTGTCCTCGGCCCTGGCCCTGGCCAGCGCCTCTTCACCCCAGGGGAACCAGTCCACGGGGTTGTGGGCGTGCTGCAACAAATACGGGGAGGTGGATTGCGAGAGTCGATTCATGGGGGACCTGTTTGCGTAATGCGAATATTGGGCGCTTTGAATGAAGAGATTACACCTGACGATATGACGGGTGATTATAGTCACTTTTGCCCTATAAACCCAGTTTGTATAATGACTGCATGATTCTCGAAAAAGGAGGTAACGCGGTGACCAATCTGTCCCATCGGCGTTGAGCCATTCGCACATGGGCGCGCGTGACGCGCCCGGCTCTGCTGCGCGGCAGGTTGACCGTGTTGCCCCCGGCTTGATTCACAGCCGATAAGGGTTCCATGGGTCTCCGCCTTTGCGCGCGGAGACTTTTTCATTTAATCGAAAGGAACCCTTAACATGCGTTCGATTTCCAACTTTCTCACTTCCCGCTGGGGACCCATCCTGACCGGCATCGTGGTCGGCGTGCTGGCTCCCGTACTCGTCAAACTTGGCAACCCCGGCAACATGGGGATTTGTGTCGCCTGCTTCAACCGCGACATCGCCGGGGCGCTTGGTTTTCATCGCGCCGCAACGGTGCAATACATCCGCCCGGAGATTATCGGCTTCGTGCTGGGCGCGTTGATTGCCGCCCTGCTCTTCGGTGAATTCAAATCGCGCGGCGGCTCATCGCCGTTGATCCGCTTCCTGCTCGGCATGTTCGCCATGATCGGCGCGCTGGTCTTCCTCGGCTGCCCGTGGCGCGCCTACCTGAGACTCGGCGGCGGCGACTGGAACGCCATCCCCGGCATCGTCGGCTTGTTCGCGGGCATCGGCTTGGGGATCGTCTTCCTCAAGCGTGGATTCAGCCTCGGGCGAAGCCGACCCGCTTCTGCCGCTGTCGGCTGGGTCATGCCCGCCTTCGTCGTCATCCTGCTCATCTTGCTTGTTGTTGCTCCGCTCTTCGGGCGTGATGCCGAAAGCAATCCCGTCGGTCCCATCTTCTTCTCTGAAAAAGGTCCCGGCAGTCAGCACGCCCCGCTTTTGATTGCGCTCGGCGCTGGCTTGCTGATTGGCTTCCTCGCACAGCGCAGCCGCTTCTGCACGGTGGGCGCGTTGCGTGACGTTGTGCTGTTGCGCGACATGCACCTGTTCAACGGCGTGCTGGCTCTGCTGGTTGCGGCAGTCATCACCAACCTTGCGCTCGGACAATTCAAGGCTGGCTTTGCGGAACAACCCGTCGCGCACACGGACATGTTGTGGAATTTCGGCGGCATGGTGTTGGCTGGGCTGGCGTTCACGATGGCGGGCGGATGTCCCGGACGGCAGGTCTTCCTGAGCGGCGAAGGTGACGGCGACGCAAGCATTTTTGTCTTTGGCATGATTGCCGGCGCGGGCGTGGCGCACACCTTCAGCCTTGCCAGTTCTCCCACGGGACCCGGCGCGTACGGTCCCGCCGCTGTGATTGCGGGGCTGGTGATTCTCAGCGTCATCGGCTTGACCATGCGCGAAACACGCTCATAGTGGAGTCAAAAGTCTCCCGACTTTTGTGCCAACGACAGGAGTCGTTGGACTCCGTTTGTTAGAAAAAGGAGTTTGAAATGACAGCAACCAAAACCCTCGATGTGCGCGGACTTTCCTGCCCGGAACCTGCCATGCTCACCCGCGAAGCGTTGATTGCACTCAGCAAAGGCAAGCTCGTCGTCCTCAGCGATTCGTTCACCTCGCGCACCAACATCGAGCGTACCGGCAAGATGGCTGGCTGGAAAGCCGAAGTCACGCAGGACGCCGACGAAACCTACCGCATCACCCTGACGAAATGATTTACCTCGACAACGCCGCCACGACCTATCCCAAACCGCCCGCAGTCCTGGCGGCGATGAATGATTTTCTGGAACGCGCCGGGGGCAACCCCGGCCGTTCCGGTCATCGCCTGTCCATCGAAGCGGGGCGCATCGTGTACGACACCCGCGAATCACTTGCTGAATTTTTCGGCATCCGCGATCCGCTGCGGGTGATTTTCGCGCTCAACGCCACGCATGGTTTGAACCTCGCCCTGCAAGGCTTACTCAAGCCCGGCGACCGCGTCGTCACCGGCGGCATGGAACACAACGCGGTCATGCGTCCGCTGCGGGATTTGGAGAAGCGCGGGATTCAAGTGGACGTGGTCGCGGCAAACGCAGACGGAACTCACTCCGCCCCAGTTTGGTCTGCCACTCTGAAAGCGGGCGCGCGGCTGGTGGTCATCAACCATGCCAGCAACGTCTGCGGAACCATTGCGCCGATTGAAGAGATTGCAAAACTCGCCCACAAAGCAGGCGCGTTGATTTTGGTGGACGCGGCGCAGACGGGCGGAGTCCTGCCGATTCACATGACCGAGATGGGCATTGACTTACTTGCGTTCACCGGACACAAAGGCTTGCAAGGTCCGCCCGGAACTGGCGGATTGATTCTGGCGGATTCCTTCGACCCGTCCCAACTCAATCCGCTGGTGCGCGGCGGCACGGGCAGCCGCTCGGAGTTTGAAATCCAACCCGACGATTTGCCCGACCGCTACGAAAGCGGCACGCCCAACGGGGTCGGCATTGCGGGCTTGGGAGCGGGACTCGACTGGCTCAAAGAGCGCGGGCTGGACGAACTCCGCGCCCACGAAGTCGAGTTGACGCGACGTCTGCGCGAAGGCTTGCGGAATATCAAGGGCGTTCGGCTGTACGGCGTGGACGACCCCGAACTCTCCACCGCCGTTGTCTCGTTCACTCTTGACGGCAGGCGCGTTTCAGAGGTTGGCTATCGGCTCGACGAAGAATTTGAAATCTTCTGCCGCGTCGGATTGCATTGCGCTCCCGCCGCGCACCGCAGCATCGGAAGTTTCCCCGAAGGCACGGTGCGACTCGCGCCCGGAGCGACGACCAGCATCGGGGACGTTGAATCAACTATCAGGGCGGTGGAAAGGATTGCCGCATCATGAGCCAGGGCATCGTCCTCTTCCACACCACCACCTCCGCCCTGCGCGCCGAAAAAATCCTGCAAAAAGAGGGACTGACCGTCAAGCTGATTCCGACCCCGCGCGAACTCTCCAGCGATTGCGGCATTGCCCTGCGCTTCGAATGGGATGGCCGCGAGCGGGTGGCGGCGGGTCTCGCCTCGGCTGGCGTCGAACACGAAATTCATTCGCTCAAAGTTTAGGAGGGAGTCCGCAAGTTCTACTTGCGGCTAAGTCCAGAAGTAGAACTTCTGGCCTCCGATAATTCAAGGAGAAACCGACATGCTCAAAATGATGATTGCCTTTTTCAAAGACTTGTGGAAGTACCGCGCCCAGGTCAAAAAACAGGATGCGTGGATTCGCAAGTTTGCCGCGAAGAAAAATTACGCCCTCAACCCCAGTTGGATGATGCACACCAACCTCGAAGTGTGGCTGAGCGAAATGGAAGAGACCTTCGGCAAGCGCTATTGCCCGTGCTTCGAGCCTTCGGGCGACGCCCAACTCGATAACAAAATGCTCTGCCCCTGCAAATTTTTGGACGACGAAATCGCCGAGTATGGAACCTGTCACTGCACGCTGTTCGGCAGCCCTACACTGACGAAGGAAGGCTGGAAAGCCTCGAACCAGCGCCTGACCAAAGAGTACCGCATCCCGCTCACCATCAAAGACGGTGTGTTGGACACACGCGGACAACCGCTTGATAGCCGCCGTGCCCTGCCCGTGCCAGACGCCATGCACCAACTTAAATCCACGCTGAATACTTACGCTGACAAGCAATTAACGCTAATCGTGGAGCGCGAGCAGGAAGCGCTCAACCTGCAAAAAATCGCCGCCTATCGCGGCTTTGGCGAAACGCACAGCCAACAGGGCGACCACTACGAAGTGATTGTTAACCTCGACGGCTCGACGCCCAAAGGGGCAAACTCCAGTTGCGGGGGATAACCCCACTGCAAGGATCATTCCCTGGCGCTTTCTTCGACGTTTGAATCGATAGTTTTTTGCGCGGTGGACGGCAGTGCAGGCACAAAAACAAGAATTTCATCTGTAAGGCGATAATTGCCTCAGGCCTGGGACAAGCAAACAACCGGGAGCCAAATGCTTCCCGAAGGCTTCTTCGACCGACGGCTTGACAAACAGAAAATCCGCTTGTATACTGTTGAAAACGCTTTCAGAAAACGCTTTCAGATGAATTCCAAGCCCACCTACACCACCATTTCCGATGTTGCCGAGCACGCCGGGGTCTCCATTGCCACCGTCAGCCGGGTTCTGAATGGCAGCACGCCTGTTCAGGCAGACAAGGCCGAACGGGTGCGCCAGGCGATTGCCGCGTTGAATTTTGTCCCCCGTTCCGCCGCGCGCGTGCTGGCCAGCCGAAAGACCAATACGATCGGGCTGGTCTTCTCGGAAATTCGCGGCGCATTCTTCCCGCATTTGCTCAAGGGCATCGAGTCGCAATTGCATGAGGCGGGCTATGAGCTGCTGGTTTATTCCACCCACAGCGACCGTCCCATTCAACGCAAGCCGATCGGCGAGCACAATACCGACGGCTTGCTGGTGTTCACGACCAGCCTTGAAAAAGAGGAAATTGCCCGTTTGCACAAAATGAATTTTCCGCTGGTGTTGATGCACGAAACCCCGCCGGCGGGCATGGATATTCCCGTCATCACGGTTGAAAACAAGGACGGGGCCGCCATGCTGGTCGGTCATTTGATCGGGCATGGGCGGCGCCGAATCGTTTTCCTGCGCGGGCCGGCAGGCCACGAAGACTCGGTCTGGCGCGAGCGCGGGTATCGCGAGGCGCTGGCCGCGCACGGCCTTCCCTGCGATGAGGCCCTGATCTCCACCGGCGAATTCGACCAGGAGGCGGCTTTCCACGCCATGCAAAGGTTGATGGAAGATGGCGTCGATTTCGATGCGGTCTTTGCCGGGGACGATGACGCCTCGATTGGCGTATATCGCGCCCTCAAACGGGCCGGGCGCATCATCCCCGACGATGTGGCCGTGGTCGGTTTCGACGATGTTGACTTTGCCGGTTACATTTCCCCCTCGCTGACGACGATCCGCGCGCCGATCGAAGAGGTGGGACGCGAATCGGTCCGCCAGTTGCTGCGCCTGTTGAACGGCGGGCAGGCGGAAAGTCTGGTGTTGAAGCGGACTGAACTGGTCATCCGTGAATCCTGCGGGTGTCATCCTTTAGATGGAACTGCCTAACGTGAAGAAACAGAAGGTGGAGCTTGTCAGGTCGGGATTTAAATTTTCGCGCAGGGAACATCGTCCGCAAAGCATGTACGGCGCAGATGGCATGTTTCTTGAATTGCGTTCGCACAGGCATGACGCCCGTCCCTGGCGGATTGGAAGGCTGGGTGAATATGAAAGTTGTGGATGCCGAGTATATAATACCCACGGTCACAAATTGCGCTTTCCCCTCTCTAAAAAGCGCAATCCCCTGCGCCGCCCGTCAGGGCGAGTGTGTGACAGAGTGCGGTATAAAAGCGCGAAAAACAGAAAGGTAGTTAACTTATGAAGATCACAGTCGTTGGCGGAGGCTCGACCTACACGCCCGAGCTAGTAAACGGATTTCTTGCCAGGGCGGATTCGCTTCCCATCAAGGAACTCTGGTTGATGGATATTGACTGGGAGCGGCTCGACATCGTCGGCGGGTTTGCGCAGAGAATGGTCAAGGCGAAGGGAGAGCCGTTTAAGGTGATCCTGTCCACGGTCCAGAAGGAGGCGATTGAGGGCGCATCCTATGTCACCACGCAGTTGCGAGTCGGCATGATGCCGGCCCGCCGCGGGGACGAATATCTCGGCCTGCGCCATGGCTTGATCGGGCAGGAGACCACGGGCGTGGGCGGCATGGCAAAGGCGCTGCGCACCATCCCCGTGATCCTCGGCATTGCGAACGACATCCGCGAGACGGCGCCTGGCGCGCTGCTGGCGAACTTCACCAATCCTGCGGGTCTGGTCACAGAGGCGTTGAATCGCCATGCGCCCGATGTGCCCGCGGTGGGTGTGTGCAATGTGGGCATCACCACCAAGATGGAAATTCTCGAAGGATTGGAGAAGGTGACGGGCAACAAGATCGAAGACCATCGCGCGGTGTTGAACACGCTCGGGCTGAATCATCTCACCTGGCATCGCGGATTTACCGTGGACGGCGAAGAGATGTGGCAATATATTTTCCCCGCCTATCTCGAAGAAGTGAAAAAGGAAGCGGAACCCGAATGGGACCTCCGCACGCTTGAGACGCTCGGCATGATCCCCAATTATTACCTGCAATATTTCTACTACACCGGCAGGAAGTTCGAATCGCAAAAGAAGTGGCCGCCCTCGCGCGCCGAGGAAGTCATGGAGATCGAGAAAGACCTGCTGCGCGAATACGCCGACCCGAACCTGATCGAACCGCCCGCGGACTTGATGAAGCGCGGCGGCGCGTATTACTCCACGCTGGCGACCCAACTCATCAACTCGCATTACAACGACCTGGGTGAAGTGCATGTGGTCAACACGCGGAACAACGGAGCCGTAAAGGAGTACCCCGCGGACTGGGTCCTGGAACTGCCCGCCAAAGTGGACGCCAAAGGAATCCACCCGCTGCCTGCCGACCCGCTGCCCGCTTCGTGTTTTGGGCTGATCTCCCAGGTCAAGATGTACGAAATCCTGACCGTCGAAGCCGCGGTGCATGGCGACAGGAACGCGATGTACCAGGCATTGCTCACCCATCCGCTCGGCCCCAGCGCGGATAAGGTGCAGGCGGTGATGGACGATATGCTGGAAACGAACAAGCAGTGGCTGCCGCAATTCGAGTAAACATCGACAGTGTACGGTGAATTGACGAGAAGGAGCGCTTTTATGACCACCCCCGAATTCAAGACCAGTACCAAAACGCGCGTGATGTATTCCCTGATGAGCCTGGGCGTGGCAACTCCCGCCGAGGCGGTGGCGGGCATCATTGCCTTTTACATCGTGGATGTGAAGAACCTGCCTGCTGAATGGTTTGCGACGTTTTGGTTCTTTTACACGATCTACAACGCCATCAACAACCCCATGCTGGGATTCATGTCCGACCGCACGCGTTCGCGTTGGGGCAGGCGTATTCCCTATGTGCTGTTTGGCGGCCTGCCGTATGCGGTGGCATTTGCGCTGCTGTTCACCGCTCCCTTCGATGGCAGGGATAATCCGCTTGGCTTGTTGATCTACTTTGGCGCAGCCATCGTGGTGTGGGAGACCTGCTACACGGCCTTTGCCACCGGCTATTACGGCTTGCTGCCCGAAATGTTCGGCGATTATCGTGAGCGGACGGATGTCGCCGCCAAGATGAATATCTTCCAGACGGTGGCGTTGGTGCTGGGCGCTGCCATGCCGCCGCTGCTTGCAGAGATATGGGGCTGGCCGGGCATGGCGACGGTGTTGGCGGTTATTTCGGTGATTGCCATTTACGCGGGCTACCCCGCCCTGTTCGAGCGCGTCGACTTGAAGACGGATACCAGTTTCCCGTTCATGCAGGCGTTGAAATACACCTTTGCCAATCGCAGTTATCTCACCGCCGCGGGCGCGCAGACGATGCGTTTCGTCGCAACGGGCACACTGCAAACGGGCATTCTCTTTTATCTAAAGTACAGCCTCAAAGTGGATGAAAGTCTCGGTACCGTTATTTTGGGGATCGCCTTTCTGGTTGCCATGATTTCGCTTTACCCGTGGCGCAATTGGGTGGCCAACAAACTGGACTCGCGCCGCACGCTCATGCTTGCCAATGCGGTCATGATCCTGGGCATTGTGCCGATGGGCTTTTCACCGAATATCAATTTCACTTATGCGGCGGCGGTCATCCTCGGCGTTGGCTTGGGTGGCCTCATCCTCATTGGCGATGTCATTATGGCGGAAGTGGTGGATGAAGACGAAGTGAAAACGGGCCACCAACGCGCAGGCATGTATTACGGCATGAGCGGCTTTCTCATCACCTTGAGCGGCTTGATCGTGTCGTCAGTCTTTGGCCTGGTCATGCCCGCGTTTGGATATGACACCCTGCTCGAAGTCCAACCGCCGAGTGTTGATCTCGGCTTTCGCATCTTCCTGACCGTGCCCACCTCCATCGGCTTTTTGTT
>JBMOMS010000090.1:0-2417 GCA_049324895.1 Chloroflexota bacterium | reverse complement strand
CATCATCGCGCGCACACGTTATTGGATGAAGTTGGCCTGTATCGCGGACAGCCGCCCGTGCTGTTCATTTTGCTGGAGCAGGACGGCCTGACCCAGCGCGAACTGGCCGAGCGTCTGGAGATCACGCCCGCCACCATGACGAAGATGCTCCAGCGCATGGAAAAGGCGGGCTTCATCCAGCGTCAGCCCGACGCCCATGACCAGCGCGTCTCGCGCGTGTATCTCACCCAACAGGGACATGATGTCCACGCCCGCCTGGAGGAGATCTGGCAGCAGTTGAACACGGAGAATTTCGAAGGCTTCAACGAGGAGGAACAGGTTGTCTTGCGCAGCTTCCTGTTCCGCATCCGAGAGAACATATTCCGCGCGATTGGAGACGGACTGCCGGTTGAATAGGCTGGAAATATTCGCCCTGAGCGGAGCGAGGCGATAGCCGAGCGTAGTCGAAGGGCAGGTGAGCAAGGTACTGATGTTTTCTGCTTATCCACCCTTCGACTACGCCGCACAAAGTACGTGCGGCTCCGCTCAGGGCGAAGAATCGGCTGAAATTTATTGCTCGATTATTTTGTTAAGTTGTAACAGACCGCAGTCCCGTAAAACAAAAAAACTATAAGGAAGTTCCACTGAAATGAATGCAGGACTCAAACTCGGAAAATTTATAAAACCCTACTGGCGCTGGGTCATGATCGCGCCTGTGCTCATGACCCTCGAAGTGGCCATGGACTTGATGCAGCCGCGCATGGTCGAGCGCATTGTGGACGAGGGTATTGCCCGTCTCGACTTGAATCTGGTGCTGCAAACAGGCCTGTTGATGTTCGGCCTGGCCGTGATCGGCGCGCTGGGCGGCATGAGCAACGGCATCTTCGCCGAACTGACCGTCCAGGCCTTCGGCGCGGATCTGCGCGAAACGCTCTTCCGCAAGGTGCAGACCTTTTCCTTCGGCAACCTCGACGAGCTGGAGACGGGTCAGCTCATCACGCGCCTGACCAACGATGTGACCCAGGTGCAGGAGGCACTGCTGCTGATCCTGCGCATCCTGGTGCGCGCGCCGCTGCTGCTGATTGGCAGCTTGATCATGGCCATCCTCACCAGTCCACAACTGGCCTTTCTGCCGCTGGTGCTGATGCCCATCGAGTTGGTGGCGGTCGTGTGGATCGTCAACAAGGCCACGCCGCTCTTCACCATCGTCCAGGAAAAATTGGATGCGCTCAACCAGGTCATGCAGGAAAACCTGGCGGGCGTGCGTGTGGTCAAGGCTTTTGTGCGCGCCCAGCACGAGAACGCGCGTTTTGGGGAGGCCAACACCCACCTGACGGATCAATCCGTCCGCGCCATGCGCACGGTGGCGATCATGCCCGCCTTCATGATGTTGACCATGAACCTGGGCATCATTGCGGTGCTGTGGTTTGGCGGTATGCGTGTCATGGCAGGGGAGATGCAGATGGGGCAGATCATCGCCTTCATCAACTATTTGATGACGATCCTGTTTTCGCTGATGATGGTCAGCCAGTTGGTGATTCAACTGGCGCGGGCCGAGGCCTCCGCGAAGCGCATCCAGGAGGTGCTGGAGAGTCAGCCCAAGGTGCAGAATCGGTCTGGGGCGTCGGCGGATTTCAAATCCCAGGGGCGCATCGCCTTCGAGAACGTCACCTTCAACTACAACGGCGCGGACGGCGATCCCGTGCTCAAAGGCGTCAGCTTCGTGGCCGAGCCTGGACAGACCGTGGCCCTGCTCGGCACGACGGGCGCAGGCAAGTCCAGCCTGGTGCATCTCATCCCGCGTTTCTACGATGTGACCTCGGGCCGCATCACCGTCGACGGGCGGGATGTGCGCGACTTCGACCTCTCGACGCTGCGGCGCGAGATTGGCATCGCCTTGCAGGAGACGATCCTGTTCAGCGGCAGCATCCGCGACAACATCCGCTACGGTCGGCCCGACGCGCCCGACGAGGAGGTGACCGCCGCCGCCCAGGCTGCGCAGGCGCACGAGTTCATCCTGTCGATGCCCGACGGCTATGACACCACCCTCGGCCAGCGCGGAGTCAACCTCTCGGGCGGACAGAAACAGCGCATCGCCATCGCGCGCGCGCTGCTGCTCAAGCCGTCCATTTTGATCCTGGACGACAGCACCAGCGCCGTGGACGTGGAGACCGAGACCAAAATCCAGACGGCGCTCGAAACCATCATGAAGGATCGCACCAGCTTTGTGATCGCCCAGCGCATCAGCACCGTGTTGAATGCCGACAAGATCCTGGTGCTCGACGACGGCCAGATTGCCGCCGAAGGCACACACCGCGAGCTGTTGGCAAACAGCCCGATCTATCGTGAAATCTACGAGTCCCAACTGGGAAATGGAAGTAGCCATGAATGAGCAACGCCGCACCCCGCCCCCTCCGCCGCCCCCGCCGCCCGGATTC
>JBMOMS010000089.1:0-18318 GCA_049324895.1 Chloroflexota bacterium | reverse complement strand
GCCGTAATTGCTTTGTGAGATGAAAACAGCCGGGATGCGCATCCCGGCTGTTTTTTTACAGGTACAATATCCCAAAATCACAAATGGAGAAACCATGAAAACAACGAGCGGACTTGAATATATCGAAGTGGAAGCCGGCGCGGGCGCGCAGGCCGCGGCAGGCAAAATGGTCAGCGTGCATTACACCGGCAAATTCCAGGACGGCCGCGTGTTCGACAGTTCCATCTCGCGCGGACAGCCGATTTCCTTTAAGCTGGGCGTGGGACAGGTCATCAAGGGTTGGGACGAAGGCATCGCCCTGATGAAGGTCGGCGGCAAGGCCCAGCTCATCATCCCGCCGAGCCTCGGCTACGGCGAACGCGGCGCGGGCGGCGTCATTCCGCCCAATGCCACCCTGGTTTTTGATGTGGAACTGGTGGATGTAAAGTAAGCCGGCGCGAAGAGCGATTCACATAACAAAAAGGGTCGGGACTGATCAGTCCCGACCCTTTTTGTTTCCTGTATACCTGCTTACAACTTACATGTGCTTGATGACCGCATCCCCGAACTCCGAGCACTTGACCTCGGTGGGGTTGTCCATCAGGCGGGCGAAGTCGTAGGTGACGGTCTTGGCGGCGATGGCGCCTTCCATGCCCTTGACGATCAGGTCGGCGGCTTCGGTCCAGCCCATGTAGCGGAACATCATCTCGCCGGAGAGGATGACCGAACCCGGGTTGACCTTGTCCAGGTCGGCGTACTTGGGCGCGGTGCCGTGCGTGGCTTCGAAGATGGCGTGACCGGTGACATAGTTGATGTTGGCGCCCGGGGCGATGCCAATGCCGCCCACCTGTGCGGCCAGCGCGTCGGACAGGTAATCGCCGTTCAGGTTCATGGTGGCGATCACGTCATAGTCGCGCGGGCGGATCAGGGTGAATTGCAGGCTCACGTCGGCGATGGAGTCCTTGATCAGCAGCATCTTCTTCCACTTGCCGTCGCCGTGGGTGTCCCACAACTTGAGCGCTTCCTCGACCTCGGCCTTGATCTCGGCCTGTTGGGCGGGCGACATCATGTCGAAGCCCGGGTCGATCTGCTTGGCGTTGTCTTCCACGCTCAAATTCGGGTCTTTTTCCTTGTTGCCCAGGATCCAGGTCTCACGCTCGGTGACGATCTGGCCGCGGAATTCGCGCTTGGCAAGCGTGTAGCCCCAATCCTTGAAGGCGCCCTCGGTGAACTTCATGATGTTGCCCTTGTGGACGAAGTTCACGCTCTTGCGCTTGTTGTCGAGCGACCACTGAATGGCGGCGCGCACCAGGCGTTCGGTGCCTTCCTCGGAGACCGGCTTGAAGCCGATGCCCGCCGTGTCGGGGAAGCGCATCTTGGCGTATTCCTTGGGGAAGGCATCCTTGAACAGCTCCTTGAACTTCTGGTTGTCTTCGGTGCCGTACTGAAACTCGATGCCGGTGTAGATATCCTCGGTGTTTTCGCGGAAGATGACCATGTCCACGTATTCGGGGTGCTTCACGGGCGAAGGCACGCCCTGATACCAGCGCACCGGGCGCTGGCAGACATACAGGTCCAGCAGTTTGCGCAGGGCCACGTTCAGCGAACGGATGCCGCCGCCGATGGGGGTGGTCAGCGGGCCTTTGATGCCCACCAGGAATTCCTTGAAGGCTTCGGTGGTCTCGTCGGGAAGCCAGGTCTGCCAGAGTTTGAATGGTTTTTCGCCGGCGTAGACTTCCATCCAGTGGATCTTGCGTTTGCCGCCATAGGCCTTCTCCACCGCGGCGTCGAACACACGCACCGAAGCGCGCCAGATGTCGCGGCCCGTGCCGTCGCCCTCGACGAATGGGATGATCGGATTGTCGGGGACCTGCAGCTTGCCGTCCTGGATGCTGATCCTGGCCCCACCCTCGGGCACCTTTACGTTTACATAAGCCATATTGTTCTCTCCTTAGCGAATTTATCGGAAAAAATTATATCACCCGCCCTTCACACACTTTCAGTGACAATTGTCATGACATCATCCCCATTTTTTGTTTCCGCCCTGAGCGGAGCCGCGCGTTTTTTGTGCAGCACAACCGAAGGGCGGATGCGCTCAAACAGGCTCATGGGCGTGCCCATCCGCGATGCAGCAGTACAGGCTTTCGGGCTGGCAGTTGACACATTCCAACTGCAAGGTGGCGTGGGCGATGTTGTAGCGCTGCGCCAGCAGTTCATTGACCTGGGCCTGGATGGCCGCGCCCATGCTGATACGCAGGTCGTCGGTCCGTAGGTGCGCCGACATGCTGCGCAGGCCGCGGGTGATACTCCACACGTGCAGGTCATGGACGCCCAGCACGCCTTCGATCTTCAGGAGGTCGCGCAGCAAGGCGTCCATGTCCACATCGCGCGGCGTGGATTCGAGCAGGATGTCCACCGTCTCGCGCAGGATGCCCCAGGCGCTCCACAGGATCATCACGCCGATCAGGACGCTGACCAGCGGGTCGAGCCAGTTCCAATCCGTGAAGTAGATGATGACGCCCGCGACGACCGCTCCCAGCGTGGAGAGCACGTCGCCCATCAAATGCAGGAAGGCCGAGCGCAGGTTGAGATCGTGCTCGCTGCCTTTTTTGACCAGCAGGGCCGTGACCAGGTTGATGACGAAAGCCACCGCGCCCACTCCGACCAGGATGCCCGCCTGCACCTCGGACGGGGACGTGAGGCGTCGATAGGCCTCGACGAAGATGCCGATGGCGATCACGACCAGCGTGGTCGAGTTGACCAGCGCCACCAGAATCCCCGCGCGGTGATAGCCATAGGTCTGGCGCGCGTTGGCGGGCTGCGTCGTCAGGCGGATGGCGAACCAGCTCAGGCCGAGGGCGATCACGTCGGTCAGGTTGTGGGCGGCGTCGGTCAGCAGGGCCAGGCTGTTCGAGAAGAGTCCCGCCGCAGCCTCGAAAACGACAAAGGCCAGGGTCAGCCCCAGGGACAGGGCCAGGCGTCCCGTCGTTTGTTTGGCGGCGTCGCCGATGTGGGGGTGGGGATGGGAGTGAGTCATCGAGTTATCCATGTAAAACGTGATCCAGCCCAAGCTGATACAAGCGCGCGACGTGGTCATCATCGAGGCTGTAGAACACCTGCCGTCCCGCCTTGCGCGTGCGCACGAGGTGCATCTGCCGCAGTCCGCGCAACTGGTGCGAGACCGCCGACTCAGACAGCTCGACCAGCACAGCGATCTCGCCGACGTTGTGCTCGCCCTCCATCAACGTGGAGATGATGCGCAGGCGGGTGGGGTCGCTGAGCGCGCCGAAGAGTTCAGACAGGCGGGTGAATTCGGATCGTTTGGGCATGTGATAGAGGCTATCTGAAAATTGGAGTGCAGACTTTAGTCTGCGCTGGAATGGCGGACTGAAGTCCGCGTTCCGTGAATTTCATAATATATGAATACTTGCTCATATATTCATTATTATCAGACAAAAAAGAAAAACCGTCAAGGACGGTCTTCAGAATACGATTTCCCGCCGCAGAACAATTCGCTGACGAGATCATCCATCCCGGGCGCGAGCGGGTGGCCGTAGCCGTCCATCGCGCGCAGGTTTTGACAGGCCTGTTGCTTGTAGAATGTTACCGAGTTGATGCGCGTGGAAATCTGTTTCACTTGTTTCGCATCGCCCAGCACAGCCGCGGCTTGCAGGAATGGCATCCACTCGATGGGGTCATTGGGATGCAATTCGAGGCGGGCAGCTTCCTTGTTGAGGTCGGCGATGGCCTGCCAGTCCCCGGCCTGACGGGCCAGGTCGGCTTTTTGATAATAGTAGCACCAGTCGTGGGCAGGCTCCGCGCCGAAGATGGACTCGGGCACCCGGGCGGGAGTCGCAGCGATCACCACATTCTCGATCTTCGACTTTTGCGCGATCAGAACGAACGCCTCCTTGTCCGCGGCGGAAAGGTCGGGCCAGCGCGCATCCAGCACGTGGACGCAGGCGTTCGGGTCGGGCTGGCTGATGACCAGCGCGTTGCCATAATCGATCACAAACGTATGACTGCGGATGGTGCGCTCGACTGAAAGCCTGCCCACGTAGGTATCCAGCAGGTCATTGGCGGTCAGCGAGATGGAGGTCAGGGAGTAGACCACGGGCGAGGCATTCGTCGGCGCGGGGAAATAGATCAGGTTGGCGGGGCCTGAGACGGTCTCGTAATCCTCGCTGTATTCGATCTGCGGATAGCTCACGGCCAGCATCGTCCCCGCCTTCAACGCGGGCGCGCGCCAACTGACCTGCCACCAGAATTCGTTGATCTTTTGCTCCTCAGCCAGCGCCTGACTGCCCAGCCCGACCTGTGAGAGTGCCGTCAGCGCCAGTAGCAGCGAGAGGAAGACCGTCCGTGCCCGCTCCGAGTGGAGCCCAGCCGCGAAGACCGTGACGAGCAACACGCCGCCCAATGAAGCCGGCAGGGAATAATGCGAATACGCGTCGAAGACGATGGTGCGATTGACGATCACGACGGGCAGGATGCCCGCTCCCAGACCGACCAGCCCGAGCAGGAGCATCTCCCCGCGCCAGTTGGATTCGGGCGCCGGCGATTCATCCGACGCCGAGGCCTGGTTCGCCGCCCAAAACAGGATCAGCACCCCGGCCGCCGCCGCGACGGCGATGACCATTTCCTTCAGCGGGTTGCCGTAGAAATTTTGTTGGAACGGCTCGACCCAGGCCGCCACCGTGACGTTAAGCGCGCTGCGCGCGAAGTTGAGCAGCCAGTCCGCGCCCACGTGCAGTGGATCGCCGAACAGGTTGCCGACCTGTGCGCCCAGGTCGGTGGCCTTGCGCTCGTTGTCGAAGAGGAAGATGCGCCAGAACAGGAATCCCGCTGGGACGATGACGTTGATCCACCAGGCCTTGAGAGTTGCCAGGATGTTTGCCCAAAACGCGGATTTGGGATTTTGCTGCATGACGAGCACGAACACCAGCGCCAGGCGGAAGAGTTCCATGCCCGTGGCATATTCAACCAAGGCGACGTAGGCCCAGCCTGTCAGGATCGCGCCCGCTGTGAATGAGATACGGGTTGGGAAGGTTTGACTTTGAAAGGCTTTAACGGTCAGCGCGAACGAAAACACCATCAACGTGGCGCTCAACACGATGGGCTGGTACTCGATGCCCGCCACCCACCACAGGAAGCCAGGGAATGTGCCAAACAGGGCGGCGGCGATCCATGCGGCGCGGCGCTGCGCGGGCCACAAGAGCTGTACCAGCCAGAAGACGCTCAAACTGCCCAGCACACGCCAGAGCAGGGTGAGCAGGTGATTGGTCAGTGGATTGAAATGGGTCAGGGAAAAGAGCGCTTCGAAGAACCATCCGCGCGCGGGGCGGTCGCTGAGGAACATGTCCCAAAAGATGCCGCGCCCGCCGATCATGCCGTCGTAGAGGAAATACCACTCGTCACGGTAATAGCCCAGGCGCAGGACGCTCGGCAGGTAGACCAGCAGGTTGACCAGGATCAGCAGGGCAATCCCGATCCAGCGGGAACGGTTCAGTTGTTTCAGCATACCTTATTGGAAATAACCCAGCGCGGCGCGCAGACGTTCCTCCACGTCGGTGGGCGCATCCTTGGGCAGGGCCTGGATGGCGGCCTGCGCCTCGACCACCGAGTAGCCCAGCGCCGTCAAAGCGGCCAGCACCTCGCTGTCGAAGTCGGTCATCGCCGCGACCCGGGCCAGCGCATCGGACGGCTTGAGCTTGTCCTTGAGGTGCAGGGCGATCTTCTGGGCGGTCTTCTTGCCCACACCCGGCACGCGGTTGAGGATGTCGCCTTCGTCGGCGAAGATGGCGCGTTGGACGGTATCCAGCGTCAGGGTGGAGAGCACGGAGAGCGCCACCTTGGGGCCGACCCCGTCCACGCCGAGCAGGATGTTGAACAGGTCGCGGTCCGCCTGGGATTCGAATCCGTACAGGGTTAGCGCATCCTGCCGCACGATGAGATGGGTGTAGATGAACACCATCTCGCCCACCTTGAACTTCGTCCGCAGGGGCGCGGGGACATGGACACGCAAGCCCACCCCGCCGACTTCGAGGATCAGGGCGGTGTCTTCGATCTGGGTAATTTCACCACGCAGGGTTGCTATCATAAGTCTATTTAACCACAGATGAGCGCGAATAAAAAGGATGGAACAGAGTCTGTCCGCCGGCGCGCCGCATTCTCTAACGGAATTTTGATGCAGTGTTTGCAGGTTTCTTATACCCGCCAGCTAAGATTGGCGCATTGACTTACACGTAAAAGGAGCAACCGATATGACCCTCTACCTTCAAACCTACCCCGTCCGTCAGATGGCCCGCCGCTGGGCCGCCCAGCCCCGCAGCCTCAACGTCAACATCCGCGAAGAGGACGAAGCCTACCTGCTCTCGGCCCTGGTGCCCGGACTGAGCGCCGACGATCTCAACATCCAGGTGCTGGACGACGTTGTCCGCATCGAGGGTGAATACAAGGCGGATGAAAGCGCCTACCTGATGCGCGAACTGCCCCACGGAACCTTCACCCGCACCCTGCGCCTGCCCGCCGCCATCGACGCCGACCAGGTCGAGGCGGACATCACCAACGGCGTGCTGACCCTGCGCCTGCCCAAGGCCGAATCGGCCCGCCCGCGCAAGATCAAAGTCAACGTGAATTAGTTCACGGCGCCCAACTGAAGATCGGGAGCCTGCCCCAGGTTGGCAGGCTCCCGATTTTTGATTCCACAAGTTAACGCCTGCGCTGGGTATAATTCGGGAATTCCAAAAATGGAGCCATGCCCGTGCGTGCCAAACTTTCCCTGTTGATCCTTCTCGCCGCCGCCCTGCTGTTGGGCGCTTGCGGACAAGAAACCCCGCAAGTCCCGACCGTCGTTCCCAGCGAGACTCCCGCCCCCCTTCCCACCGCCAGCCCCACACCGAGCACGTCGCTGGCCATCCTGGTCATCCCTCCCGATATGGACAAGGAGACCTCCGACTTGTACCAGAAGACCGTCTACGACCTGGCGCAGGCTTCGGGATTCCGCTTCCAGGTGCGCAACACGTTGAGCGCAGTCGACGTGGCCGACCAGACTCTCAAGGTGGTCATTGTCCTGCCGCCCGACCCTGGCGTGGCCGCCCTGGCCGCTGCCGCCCCGCACGTCCAGTTCATGGTCATCAACATCCCCGAGGTGGCCGCCGGGGGCAATATCAGCGTGCTGGCCAGCGCCCCCAGCCCGGACATGTCCGCCTTTCTGGCGGGCTACGTCTCGGCCATGCTGACCGAGGAATACAAGATCGGCATGATCCTTCCCAAGGATGACGTGACGGCCCAGCGCGCGCTGGTTGCCTTCTACAATGGCATGATCTACTATTGCGGATTGTGCCGCCCGTTCTATTTTTCGGAATGGACCTATCCACAGTACATCGAAATCCCCACTGACGCGGACCCGGCCACCTACAACGCCTACGCCGACGTGCTCATTCTCCAGCGCAAGGTCGGCATGATCTACGTCTATCCCAGCGTGGCCACCAACGAACTGCTGACCTACATCGGCACCACCGGTGTGTGGAGCATGGCCGATGCCCTGCCCTTGCAGCGCCCGTCCGGCTTCGTCATGGCCATGCAGCCCGACACGATCAAGGCCATTCAAACCGCCTGGCCGAACCTGGCCGCGGGCGCGGGCGGGACCAGCGTCCAGTCGCCGCTTGGGTTGACGGGAGTGGATTCGGCCCTGCTCACACCCGGCAAACAGCGCCTGGTGGAGCAGGTGCTGCTCGACCTGGTCGAAGGCCGCATCGATCCCATCGGTCCGCGCTGAAATCCGCCCTTGACACTCCACTTTCAGCGTGATATAAACCGCCGCTAACAACTTAATACACGCTCTTATCCAGAGAGGCGGAGGGACCGGCCCTGCGAAGCCTCGGCAACCTGACCCAGAGTCAAGGTGCCAATTCCGGCAAGTTAGGATAGCCATCGGCTATTCGTTTCTGGAAGATGAGAGGAAGGTCTATGCGCGCAGCCTCTTCTTAGCTTACCAGAAGAGGTTTTTTTTTATCCTCTTCTGGATAAGGGTGGAATCCAACCTTAAGAGGAGATGTTCCATGTCCACACGCAAGTTCGGTTTCGCCACCCAGCAATTGCACGCCGGCTATTCGCCCGACCCGACCACAGGCAGCCGCGCCGTGCCCCTCTACCAAACCACCAGTTATCAATTCAAAAGCACGGAGCACGCCGCCAACCTGTTCGCGCTCAAGGAATTGGGCAACATCTACACGCGCCTGATGAACCCCACCACCGATGTGCTCGAACAACGCATCGCCGCGCTGGAGGGAGGCGTGGGCGCCGTGGCCGCCAGTTCGGGGCACGCCGCGCAGGCGCAGGCCATCTTCACCCTGTGCAGTGCGGGCGACCACATCGTCTCCAGCAGCCGCCTGTACGGCGGGACCTACAACCAGTTCAACTACACCCTGCGCAACCTGGGCATCGAAGTCACCTTCGTCGACCCGCGCGACCCGCAGAACTTCGAGGCGGCCATCCGCCCGAACACCAAGATCCTGTACGGCGAGACGCTGGGCAACCCGGACATCTCGGTCTTCCCGTTCGAGGAGGTGGCGGAGATCGCGAAGCGGCACAACATCGTGCTGATGATCGACAACACCTTCGCCACGCCCTACCTCTTCCGCCCGTTCGAGTGGGGCGCGAACGTGGTCACGCACAGCACCACCAAGTTCATCGGCGGACACGGCACCAGCATCGGCGGCATCCTCGTTGACGGCGGCAACTTCGACTGGACCAGCGGCCGCTTCCCCAACTTCACCACGCCCGACCCTTCCTATCACGGCCTGGTCTACGCCGACCTGCTGGGCGCGGGACTGCCGCCCTTCGCCATCAAGGCGCGCGTGCATGTGCTGCGCGACATCGGCGCCTGCCAGTCGCCTTTCAACAGCTGGCAGACCCTCCAGGGCATCGAGACGCTCAGCCTGCGCGTGGAACGTCACGTGCAGAACGCCCAGGCCGTGGCTGAATTTTTGGAGAAGCACCCCAGGGTCAAGTGGGTCAAATATCCCGGCCTGAAGAGTCATCCCGATTATGCGCGCGCGAAGAAATACCTGCCCAAGGGAGCAGGCGCCATCCTGGGCTTCGGCATCCAGGGCGGCGTGGAGGCGGGCAAAAAATTCATCGAGAGCCTGCAACTCTTCAGCCACCTGGCCAACGTGGGCGACGCCAAATCGCTGGCCATCCATCCTGCCACGACCACGCACAGCCAGCTCAGCGCCGAGGAACAGGTCTCCGCGGGCGTCAGCCCCGACTTCATCCGCCTGAGCATCGGCCTCGAAGACATCGACGACATCCTGTGGGATCTCGACCAGGCCCTGAACGCGTAGCCCTCACCCCTGTCCCCTCTCCCCTGTCGGGGAGAGGGGAAGCGAGATACCTCATGCCCGTAAAAATCCCAACCACCCTGCCCGCCCGCGCCACGCTCGAAGGTGAGAACGTCTTCATCATGGGCGAGGAACGCGCCAACCATCAGGATATCCGCCCGCTGCGCGTGGCCATCCTCAACCTGATGCCGACCAAGATCGCCACCGAGACCCAACTCCTGCGCCTGCTGGGCAACTCGGCCTTGCAAGTGGACGTGACCCTGCTGCACACCGCCACCCACGACTCGAAGAACGTGGACGCCGAACACCTGCTCAATCACTACTCCACCTTCGAGGATGTGAGGGACGAGAAGTACGACGGCCTGATCATCACCGGCGCGCCCGTCGAACAGATGGACTTCGAGGAGGTCGATTACTGGCCCGAGCTGACCCGCATCCTCGACTGGGCCGAGACCAACGTCCTGTCCAATTTCTACATTTGTTGGGGCGCGCAGGCCGCGCTCCATCACCGCTACGGCATCCCGAAATACGGCCTGCCGCGCAAGATGTTCGGCGTCTTCGAGCACCGCGTCCTCGCGCCGACCGAGCGCCTGCTGCGCGGCTTCGACGACCTGTTCCTGGCCCCGCACTCGCGCCACACCGAGGTGCGCCGCGCCGACATCGAACAAATTCCCGAGGTTCAAATCCTGGCCGAGTCGGACGAGGCGGGCGTCTACATCGCCGGCTCACGCGACGGGCGGCACATCTTCGTCACCGGTCACTCCGAGTATGACCCGTTCACCCTCAAAGCCGAATACGACCGCGACGTGAACAAGGGCCTGCCCATCCACATCCCGAAAAACTACTATCCCAACGACGACCCCACCCAGGTTCCCAACGTGCGCTGGCGCGGACACGCCAACCTGTTGTACACCAATTGGCTCAACTATTGCGTATATCAGGTGACACCTTACGACCCGCGCGAGATTCCGCAAGGAGGAACCCGCTCCGATTTCTAGGTGCGGCCTGCGGGTTATCAGGTACAATCTGCTCATTCTCGATCCAAAGGAGATGGCTATGACCGACAAAAAAAATGACCTGATGGTCTCCCCCAAGAGCGGCATGATCCACGAACTGGTCACGCGCCTCAAACTCATCCTGCGCCTGATGGGCGACGGGCGGGTCAATATCTTCCTCAAGGCGCTCCCGCTGGCCTCGCTGGCCTACCTGTTCTTTCCGGCCGACCTGGCCCCGGGCATTGTCTTCCCCGTGGTGGGCGCGCTGGATGACGCCGCCATCCTGGGCCTGGGCGCCTACCTGTTCGTGGAACTCTGTCCGCCCGCCGTGGTGCAGGAACACATGAACCAGCTCGCCGCCGAGTCGAAGCCTGCCGCGCGTTCCACCGAAATTGTGGATGCCGACGTGACCGACGTCAGCGACGACAATTCCTGACGACATGCCCAGGCGACTCCTCTGGACCCTGGCGGCAGCCATGCTGTGGATTACAGCCTGCGCCCCGGCCTGCACCCCACCTCCCACCCTGACGCCCGCGCCTGCCCCCGCCACCCTTACCTTTACCCCGCCCCCGGCAGATCCCACCCAAGCGCCCGCCGAAACGCCTGCTCCCTCCCCAACCCCCGTCACAGACGCGACCGCCTTTCCCAACGCGGACGACTTTCAGTGGGTGCCGGTCGCGGCGGGCTTTTTGCGCCCGGTCGACATCCAGCACGCGGGCGATGGCTCGGGCAGGCTGTTCGTGGTCGAGCAGTCCGGCCGCATCCTGCTCGTCAAGAATGGGCGCGTCCTGCCCACGCCCTTCCTGAACATCCTCGATGAAGTCGGCAGTTCGGGCAACGAGCAGGGCCTGCTTGGCCTGGCCTTCCATCCGCGCTACACCGAAAACGGATTATTCTTCGTCAACTATACCGACCGCCGCGGCAATACGGTCATTGCCCGCTTCCAGGTTTCTTCCGATCCCGACCTGGCCGACCCGGCCAGTGAGACGCGCCTGCTGTACGTGGAACAACCTTATGAAAACCACAACGGCGGCGCGCTGGCCTTTGGCCCCGACGGCTACCTGTATGCCGGCCTGGGCGATGGCGGCGCGGGCGGCGACCCGCATGGCAACGGCCAGAAGATCGACAGCTTGCTGGGCAAGATCCTGCGTCTCGACGTGGACTCGGGCGAGCCATACGCCATCCCAGCCGATAACCCCTTCGGCAGCGAGGTCTGGGCCTACGGCCTGCGCAACCCGTGGCGCATATCCTTCGACCGCGCCACCGGCGACCTGTGGATCGGCGACGTGGGGCAGGGTCAATGGGAGGAGATCGACATCCTGCCAGCCGGCTCACCCGGCGGCGCAAATTTTGGTTGGAACATTATGGAAGGCAATCATCCCTACAAGGGACAGGCCCAGCCCGGGCTGCTCCTGCCGGCCACCGAATACGACCATGCCGAAGGCCATTGTTCCGTCACGGGCGGAATCGTCTATCGCGGCGCGGACCTGCCCGAGTGGCAGGGCATCTACCTCTTCGGCGATTATTGCTCGGGAACGATCTGGGGCCTGCTGCGCTCGGCAGACGGCTGGCAGACCCGGCCCCTGTTCCAGAGCGGGCTGAATATCAGTTCCTTTGGGGTGGACGAGAACGGGGAGTTGCACATCGCCGATTTGCAAGGCTCCATCCTGCGCCTGGAACGGAAATAATGCAAAACCCTGCGGAGGCGGCCAGCCTCCGCTTTTTTTTTATGCGTCTGTCGACCTTGCAAAATTATCAGGACAAATTGGGTTTACTCCATCCAAAATGGGCGCTTTGTCACGCCAATTTGTGACGCCTGTCACTGGCAGGCCTGTCTGACATATCGTACACTACAAACGTAATTTGGAGGCACCCATGACCCTTAGAACCTGGCAGATTGAAAAAATAAAATACTGTGAACACGCCGGGCGCGAGATTGCGCTCGAAACCGAAGTGGTCTTTCCCGCCGAACAATTACCGGAACAGGCTCCCCGCGTGCTGGCGCATCGCTGCTCGAATGCGGCTGAATGCAACATGCTGGACAAGCCTGTCTGCGCCTGGTGCGGCACCAATCCAAATTACGAACCCGTATAAATGAGGGCACGTCTCCTCCGATTTGCCCCTCGAAACTCTCTCTCCTCCCTCTGAGTTGGTCAAAGGCTACCCCGCGGCGAAACCGCGGGGTATGCCGTTAAAAGGCCGGGCTTGCATTGCCCGGCTTTGACGTTATCCGTCAGCGCCAATCGCTCAGGGTTTCCTCCAGGCTTTCGATCAGGCGCAGGTATTTTTCGGCGCCGTTCTGAAGATCAGGCCCCAGGTCCAGGTTGTTGATATCGTCGGACACCTTGTGCTCTTCATCGATGGTGATGGTTTGCTCCAGCAGGGGGAAGATCAGATTCTTCAGGCGCTCCTGGTGCTGGCGGACGGAGGACGTGAAGGTGCTGGACGCCCAGCCCACATCCACGCGTGCTTCCTCGTCGCCCTCCTGCCAGTGGCGGGCCGCGCTGAGCATGATGCGGGCGGATTCACGGCTTTTCTCCTGGTCGCCGCGAATGCCGAGAATGGGACCGTCGTCATCGGGGAAGCCGCCCTCCGCCAGGGTACGGATCAGCACCTCCTCCTTTGTGTAGAATCCCTGGACAATATAGCCTTGAATAAAATCATGGGCCTGGATGAAGAAGGCGGGGCGGACGTACTTGTTGGAACTGAGCATGGTCGCCGCGCTCCCCAACACGTTAAGAAAGCGGGTGATGTTTTCCTGGTCGGGGCGAAGGGCTTTTTGAATGCGCATATCGTCATTCCCTGTGGGTGGTAGATGAGACCTTTTGAGTATATCACGCGCAAACAAAAGTCCGCTGCAAAAACTCGAAACCCCACAGGGCTTTCTTAAAGTCGAGAGGCTCTTTTTTTTGCACGGAGGACACGGATGGTTTGTGTGAAAACGGAGGCGAATTTTTCGCTGCCCGCACCGCCGTTCGCCGCGAGAAGACGCAGGGAGCAGTTCCCGAATCTGGCACGCTTCCGAAAAAATGCGTGTATACTTCGGAATCAGATGACCGCCTTTCTGCAATTCGCCTTCCTGCTTTCGCTCCTGCTGCTGTCTGCCAAACTGGCCGGCTACGTGAGCACTCGCTTCGGCCAGCCTTCGGTGCTGGGGGAACTGTTGGTGGGTGTGCTGCTGGGACCGTCGCTGCTGCATGTGATGCACCTGCCATTCCTGGATGAGGAAATGGCGGAGTTCATTGCCAAGCTGGGCGAGATGGGCGTGCTGCTGCTCATGTTCCTGGCGGGCATGGAACTGCACCTGCACGAATTGACCCGAAACCTGCGCGTCTCTGCTTTGGCGGGGACTCTGGGCGTGGCGGTGCCAGTGCTGCTGGGCTGGGGCGTTGGCTCGTTTTTTGGGATGGATGCGACCGCGGCCATTTTCCTCGGGCTGACGCTGGGCGCCACCAGTGTGAGCATCTCGGCCCAGACCCTGATCGAGTTGAAGGTTCTGCGCAGCCGCGTGGGCCTCAGCCTGCTGGGCGCGGCGGTCTTCGACGACATCCTGGTCATCCTGCTGCTCTCGCTCTTCCTGGCCGCGCAAAGCGGGGCGGGGGACCTGATCGGTGTGGGCTTTATCACCCTGCGCATGATCGCCTTCCTGACGCTGTCGGTTCTCTTCGGGTTGTGGGTCCTGCCGCGGTTGATGCGCCGCGTTGCGCACCTGCCCATCAGTCAGGGCGTGCTGACCCTGGCGCTGGTGGTCATGCTGGCCTACGGCTTGGCCGCGGAACTGGTGGGCGGCATGGCGGCCATCACGGGCGCCTTCCTGGCCGGGCTGATGATGGCGCGCGTGCCCGAGAAGGAACGCATCGAGAACGGCTTTCATGCGCTGGCCTACGGGCTGTTCGTGCCGGTCTTCTTCGTCAACATCGGCCTGGGCGTGAACGTGCGCACCCTGCAAAGCAACGCGTACTGGATGACGCTGGTGGTCATTGTGGCCGCCATACTTGGCAAGTGGCTGGGGGCCGGGTTGGGCGCAAAACTGGGCGGCCTGTCCACGCGCGAATCGGCGCAACTGGGCGCGGGCATGGTCTCGCGCGGCGAGGTTGGCCTGATCGTGGCCAGTGTGGGCGTGCGCGAAGGGCTGGTATCGGGCGCGGAGTTTTCGTCCATCGTGGCGATGGTGCTGGTCAGCACGCTGGTCACGCCGCCCATCCTGCGGGCGTTGTTTGCGCACACTCACCCGGAAGCGGCGGAAAAAGCCGTGAAACGGGACCAGGCCAGGGTCCAGGCCATCCCGTCAAAGGAGGAAACTTCCTGATGTATCTCGTCCTGTTCGTTTTGCACGATCCCGATTTCCTGGATGAACTGCTGGCCGCCTGGGAGGCAGAGGGGGTGCGGGGTGTGACGGTCCTGTTCAGCACCGGGCTGGGGCGCATCCGCCAAAAGAGCGCCATGCGCGACGACATCCCCCTGATGCCCTCGTTGGAGGATTTTTACGAAGCGCCCGAGGACCTCAGCCGCACCCTGTTTACGACCGTGCAGGATCATGCGCTTGTGGATGCGTTGGTGGCCGCCACCCGACGGGTGGTGGGAAATTTGAACGACCCCGATACGGGCCTGCTGTTGGTCATGCCTGTGTTGGAGGCGTATGGTTTACAGAAAGGGAGGCCCGTATGAGCAAGGATAACTCCATTCGTTCGCTGATCCTGGCTGTGGTTCAGGAGCAGGACCAGGATGCTGCCGTGCGCGCCGTGGAGACACTGGGCGCAGTGGTCGTATACCTTTCCAGTTCGGGCGGCTTCCTGGGACGGCGCAACGCCACCCTGCTGGTGGGGCTGCCCGAGGGACGCGAACAGGCGGTGCTGGATACCCTGCACGAGACCTGCCGCCAGCGGGTGGAATACATGACCCTGCCGCTGGAAGGCTCGCCCATGCCGATGCCTGCGCCCGTGCCTGTGACCGTGGGTGGGGCGACTGTTTTCGTCCTGCCTGTCGAATACTTCGAGGAGATCCAGCCATGAAGATGATCATCATAATTGTCAAAGACCAGGATGCCGATGCCCTGACCCAGGCGCTGACCGGCGGGGCCTTCCGCGTGACGCGCATTGCCTCGACGGGCGGGTTCCTGCGCAGCGGGGTGGCCACCCTGCTGGTGGGTGTGGATGACAACCAGGTGGAGCAGGCCGTGGGCTTGATGCGCGCCCGGCTGGGATCGAGCGCCGCCCAACCGCGCGCCACGTTATTCGTCGTGCCGGT
Organism: Chloroflexota bacterium; assembly: GCA_049324895.1. Lineage (GTDB taxonomy): Bacteria > Chloroflexota > Anaerolineae > Anaerolineales > Villigracilaceae > JACPVF01. The sequence continues at coordinate 2,753 of JBMOMS010000089.1, read as the reverse complement.
CGAGCGCTTCGAGCAGGTCTAGAATGAGGGGCATCTCCGCCGCCCTGCTGGCCCTGACGCTGGCCGTCCTGGCCTGCGCGCTGCCCACCCCCGCCGCCCCCACGGCGGCTCCCGTGGATATGGGCACCTCCGTGGCCCTGACCTTCCAGGCGCTGACGGGTGTTCCCGCGCCCGCCACCGACCTGCCGCCCGCCACCGTCGCCGCGCCGCCGACCGCCTCTGACGGGGACCTGCTCCCGCGCGCCCTGTATTACCTCGCGGACGATGAGGCCCTGGTGACGCAGGTCTATCGGCTGGGGGCGGACGGCAAGACGCTCACCCAGATCACGCGCGAACCGATCCTGGTGAACGACTATGACGTGTCTGCCCTGACGGGGCAGGTGGTCTACGTTTCGGGCAATAAACTGCTGCTGATTAACGGGGATGGCTCGGGGCGCCGCGTCCTGGTGGATGGCGGGCCGGCCGTGACGGATTCCTACGCCCAGACCAATCTCGGCACACCGCGCTGGTCACCCGACGGGACGAAGATCGCTTTTGCGCGCGGCGGCCTGAATTTCTATGACCTGGCCTCGGGCGGCATCGACACCCCGCTGGTCGACCAGGTGTCCAACCCGGGCTTCATCATCCTGAACGAGGGCTACGCGCCCCAGGCCTACTCCCCCGATGGGTCGAAGCTGCTGGTGCGGGTCGGTTATTACGAAGGCGGTTCGCTCGGAATCTACGTGCCGTCCTCGCGATCCTTTTACAAATTCAACCATCCCTCGGGCGGAATTGTGTGCTGCGTCGCTTCGTGGTCGTCCGACAGCCAGTTTGTGTACGTGGCCAGCCCCGCGCTGGGCATGATCGACTCGGGCCTGTGGCGCTTCGATGCGGCCACGGGCAGCGGCGCGACCTTGATCGGCAACCCGTCCTCGGGTGCGGGTCCCTACGTCTTCGCCGATGCGCCCTACCTGGCCCCCGACGGGCAGTTGTACTTCTTCTACGCCACCTACCCCGATCTGCCCACGGGCCACACCCGCCTGAAGATGGTGCGCTCGGCTCCCGACGGGGCGACGGGCCGCGTCGAACTCAGCGCGGAGACGATGGATAGCTTCAACGAGGCTTTGTGGTCGCCCGACGCCCGCTCGGTTGTGCTGGCCGTCGCCACCGCCGAGGAGATTTACCAGGGCGGGGAGCTTAGACTGTATTTTGTGGACGGCGGCCCGTGGTATGGGTTGGTCAGCTTTGCATCCAACCTGAAGTGGGGGCCTTAGCCCTCAGATGGCCCCGAGACGGACTGCCAGCAGGGTGATGAGCATTGCCGTGCCATTGACCAGAAAGTGCAGGATCATCCCCGGCCAGATGGAATTGGAGCGGTGATAGGCGTAGGCCAGCACCGCTCCCAACAAAAAGGTGGGAATGAAGGCCACCAACTGCAAGTGGGATATCCCGAAAATGGCCGAACTGATCACCAGGGCGGGGACCCAGCCATAGCGCTGGCGAAAGCCCGCAAATAAAAATCCGCGAAAGAAGATTTCCTCCGCCAGGGGGGCCAGGACGACCGCCGACAAGGCAAAGACCCAGGGCGAATCCATCCGATGGATAAGCTGCGTGATGGCGTTTCCCTGGGTTTCCACGCCCAACAGGATCAGGATCGCGTTATGGAGGATGATCAGGGGATACGTGACCGCCAGGACGCCGCACCCCAACGCAAGAAATGCCGGCTTGAAACCGCTGAAGCCAAGCGTCTGCCAGGAAATGCGCCTCCACAGGAAGATGACGGCGACTGGCAGGATCAACACCACTTCGGTGGCGAGCATCAGGATATTTCCCGCCAACTGTCCTTTCGGCACAAATTGAACGGCGGCCAGGAACCCCGCCAGGGTCAACGCCAGGAGCAGGACGCCCAGCCAGGTGTCGCGGCCTGACCAGGGGACGGGTGGAAATGCCGGCGCGGGCGTCGGGGCGGGTTCGGGGGCGAATTCAGGGTTCATCCGTTTTCTCCCATTTCACGATACAGGAACCATTGGCCTTTCCTGCGGTCGGCATCCTGCGGGGCGCGGTCGTAATAGATGTCGAAGAATTGGCCCGAGTCGACGCGTACGCGGAAGTGGAAGCGGCCCACGCCCAGCGACCCGCGCGTTGCCGCCGCGGATGCGTGGCTGGGACGCATGTTGCGCGCCGCCCGTCCGCGGCGGGTGAAGTCGCTCCACTCGGCCAGCATTTCGGTCACGCGGTAGGCGCGCCCCTCCCAGATGAATCCGTTCGGGCAGGTGGGCGATTTTTCGAGCGCAGGCGGCACATCGAAGATGGGCTCGATGATCTGGTCGTAGAAGTGGAGGGGGGTGAAGTGATCGGTGATTGGGGACATTATCCTGCCGTCCTGTTTGCGGGTTTGCGTGGTTTGGAGCGGTACGCATAATAAAAAAGATAAAGCAATTGAACGCCTATAATGACAAGCCTGATTACACCCCATTCCACGCTTGTCAAACTAAAGGGCAGGGGCGCAGGCAGGTCTGCCAGGCTTGTGTCCATTTTGACGATTGTGTCATCGAAGGCCCAAATCAAGCCATCCGGGGACATGATGGGCGCTTCCGAAAGGCTGTGCGGAAAATTCGAGTTACCCTTGGTGTACTGCTCCACGACCAGCGCATCGCCCTGCCAGACGGGAGTAAATACGGCCATGAACTCGGATGCCAGCGGCAATGGCCTTGCGGATGGCGGGAATGCCTTCCTTGGTGGCAGGGATCTTGACCATCAAGTTCGGGCGGGCG
>JBMOMS010000088.1:0-18379 GCA_049324895.1 Chloroflexota bacterium | reverse complement strand
TGCATGGCAAGACCTGCGCCGGCACCTGGGTCAAGGGCGTCAAGGATGGGAAGAAGCGCGAAGTCTACCTGTACCAGGTGGCCGACAACCAGGAGTGCATGGACGCCTGGGGCTGCCAGGCTGTGGTGGCGCAGACCGCCTTCAGCGCCGTGATTGCCATGGACCTGCTCAAGCACGGCGGCTGGCAGGGCGTGGGCGTGCTCGGCCCCGAGGCCTTCCCGCCCGATCCGTTCATGGAAAAAATGACCGATTATGGCTTCCCGTACGGCATCAAGGAAATGACGCCGTCGGCTTCCTAGCTTGGACAAACAAGGCGAATGGGCGCATCGAAAGCCCATTCGCCTTGTTTTGATATGTGCAGACGAGATTGCCAGCAATGGCAGTCTCTGGCAATCATCCAATTCCAAAGGAGTGAGTTATGGCAAAACAAACGTCAAATGGAGGTGCGTTCGTTCAGGGAGAGGCGAAGAAGCTAAAGCGCGCCCTGACGCTGCTCCCGCTCTCCGGTTTAATCTATTTTACGGTGTGCGGTGGGTCTTTTGGCATCGAGCCGCTGGTGGGCTACGCCGGCCCGGGCCTGGCGCTGCTGCTGATCGCCCTGACCCCCATCATCTTCAGCCTGCCCAACCTGTTGATCGTGCGCGAGCTTCAGACCATGATGCCCGCCCAGGGCGGTTACTACCACTGGATCAAGCGCGCCTTTGGCCCCTTTGCCGGTTTCCTGGCAGGCTGGAACAACTGGGTGGTCTCGTGGTTGGACGTGTCCATCTACCCGGTCTTTGCCGCCCTGTACCTGAGCGCCTTCATCCCCGCGCTCGACGAGGGCGCCACGATCTTCGGCATTGCGGTTTCGGCCAGTTTCCTGCAATGGGTGGTGGCTGTCATCATGATCTGGTTCGTCGGCTGGCTGCAGATTCGTGGTTCGCGCGCGACCGGCTTGTTCACCAACTCGCTGGGTGTGCTCATGATCATCCCGTTGGGTATCCTGGCTGTGTTGGGTTTTTATGCCTGGATCAAGTCTGGCACCACGCCGACCCTGCCCTTCCTGCCCGGGGGCGAGCAAATCAATTTCGATACCCTGACGGCCGCGTTCAGCACGGGTCTGTTCGTGGTGATGTGGAACTACATGGGTTGGGAACTGCCCTCCGCCGCGGGTGACGAGGTGGTCGAACCGCGCAAGAATTACCCGCGCGCGATGGCCATTGTGCTGGTGCTGGCGATCCTGACCTACGCTTTGCCGGTCACCGGCGCCCTGATGGGCGGCGCAGGCGAGGGTGGACGCTATGCCGTGTGGGGCATCGAGGAAAGCGAGGAAGGCGCAGGAATTGCTCCCGAAGTCGCGGACTATGGTGTCACGGCTGAGCAGATTGACGGTTGGGGTGTTTCTTCGTCGGGTGATGCTACGGGTTGGGAATTCCCGCAGATCGGGCAGATCGTCGCCGCCAAAATCACCGGGGATCCCAATTCGCCGCTGGCGCTATTCATGGTGATTATCCTGACCATTTCCGCCGTGCTCTCGATGACGGGTTTGTTCATTGGCAACAGCCTGGGCGGGAGCCGCGTGCCCTTTGCCCTGGCGGAGGACGGCATGTTCCCGCGCTGGATGGTCAAGGTGCATCCCATGTACGGCACGCCCTACATTGCCATTCTGGTTGTGAGCGTGGTCTACACCATTTTCGCCACCAATGCCTTTGCCTTCCTGGTGGTGGCGGATGTTTTCCTGCAATTGCTGGTGGTGCTGGCGGAAATTGCAGCCTTATGGGTGCTGCGACGCACGGAGCCTGACCGACCGCGTGACCGTGTCCCTGGCGGGATTTGGGGCTTGAGTTTGGCCTCGTTCAGTCTGGCAGGGATCATCTTGATCGCCTTTGTGAGCCAGATCATCGAAGAAGGCTGGGGCTCGATTGGCGTGGCGCTGGTCTTGATGATCATCGGCGGGATCCTGTATTTCCCGATCCGCAAAATGATCAAGCCCGGGGTGCCTGACGTCGATCCGTTCGAGGCAAGCCTGGACGCCGACTAACGGCGCTGACCCGCTTTCGTGGCTCTGTTTACGTCCCGCAAGGCCGGTGGTTCGTCGCATACCTGCCTTGCGGGACGTTCGCTCAATTCCATTCGGAAATCGTCCAGGGCGGGAAGTAATGCAGCACGTTGAAAACCTGTCACTTTCGGCAACACTGAATTGCCTGGATGGCCGAAGTTCCGTATAATGCAAAGAGCGTTCAGCGCGCCGCTGACTCAACCTCCGCCCTTGCCCTGCTTCTTTCTATTGAAAAACAGCGAGAGCGTCTCCCATTTTTGCCGGAGGGTCGTTCCGTACAGCACGCCCATGATGGCGGTCGCCAGTTCATAGTGGCCCAGTTCGCGCAGGATGGTGGCCACGTCCATTTTGACGGGCGCCCCGCCGACGGCGAAACTGTAGGGACGGGTGAATTGCAGCAGGCCTTCCTTCCCGTGCGTGCGGCCAAAGCCTGAGTCCTTGGTGCCGCCGAACGGAAGCATGGGAATGCCGAATTGGGCGATGCTGTCGTTGATGATGATCGAGCCGGCCTCGACGCGGCCCGCCACCCGATGGGCGTGTTCGATGTCCGCGCTCCAGATGGAAGCTCCCAGGCCGTAGGCGTTGTCGTTGGCCAGTTGGATGGCTTCCTCTTCATCCCGCACCTTTACAATCGGCATGACCGGGCCAAAGGTCTCGTCGCGCATGATCTTCATATTGTGATTCACGTCCACCAGCACGACGGGATCGTAGAATAGGCCCTCGCGCCTGCCGCCGCACAGTATCCGCGCGCCCTTGTCGACCGCATCCTGCAAGTGGTCGTCGATGATCCCGGCCTGGCGCGGGTCGGTGACCGGCCCCATGAAGAAGGGGCTGTTCAATTCCGTGGAGTAGCCGCTCTTGAGCTCTTCCGCCTGGCGGACGGCCAGCTTCACGAACTCGTCGTACTTCGAGGCCAGCACGTACACGCGCTCCACGGACATGCAGGTCTGGCCGGTGTTGAAGAAGGCGCCCCACGCGCCCCAACGCGCGGCAGCCCCCAGGTCGGCGTCCTCCAGCACGATCATGGCATCCTTGCCGCCCAGTTCGAGCGCAACCGGCGTGAGACTCTCGGCGGCGGCCTGCATGATCTTCCTGCCCGTGGCGGTCGAGCCGGTCATGAAGATGTAGTCGGGTTTGGCGGCCACCAGGGCCGCGCCGACCTTCCCATCTCCATGCACGACGCGCACGAATGGCGACAGTTCTGGAACGTCGCGCACCAAGGATTCGATCAGCACGCCCGTGGCCGCGGTGATTTCGGACGGCTTGAGCACCACGGTATTCCCCGCCAGCAGGGCCGCGATCATGGGCGGCATGGACAGCGTGAAGGGATAGTTCCAGGGCGATATGATGGCCGTCACTCCGTGCGGGCGGTGCTCGATGTAGCAGCGTTTGAACAGGTACAAGCCCGAGGAAACGCGCTGCCGCTTCAACCATGCCTGCGCATGTCCGCGGTATTGTGAGAGCATGTCCACGGCCACGAACAATTCCAGCAGCCCATCCTGGCGGCTCTTGCCGCAGTCCTGGTTGAGCACCTGGCTGATCTCGTCCCGCCGCTCGATCAGCACGTGCTGGAGTTTGTGCAGAATGTCCGAGCGTTCCCTGATAGATTTCCCGCTCCACTCGGGGAAGGCCTTGCGCATGTCGCGGACGGCCTGCTGCACCTCCCCGGGCGTGTTCATGTTCACCGAGCCGAACTGGGTGCTGGTGGCGGGATTGAAGAATGCGAGCAATTCACGTTCCATGGTTTCCCTCGGCATTTTGGGATGGATGTTTTTGTTGCAGAAGTAACCGTCCAGCCTTGCGCGGGTTGCGGCTGCTTCCAGTTTTGACACCGCAAGCACGATCGCGGACGCAGCCGTTTTTTTGCAAATCCCAACCTTTGCCAGGTTGGCTGAACAGTGACTTGCAGGATATTATAAGCCGTTCCTGCAAGAACAATGACGCTCACACGAAAATCGTACCTTCTCAGTTTTCTGGGGTGATTTGGAGTGCGCAAATTCTACTTGCGCATTTTCCCGAAGTGAACTTCGGGACTCCAGAACACGCCCTAAAATTTTGAGTAGATACCGAAAATCTTTCGAAAGGATGATTATGACCAGCCAGCTCTATCAAGACAATTTTCCGCACATGACCCCCGCCTGGAGCCGCATCTTCCATTTTGTGGCCGAGCGCGCCGAGGGCGCTTACATCTACACCGACGATGGACGCAAACTGCTCGACTTCACCTGCGGCATCGGCGTGACCAACACGGGCCATTGCCACCCCAAAGTGGTGGAGGCTGTGCGCGAGCAGGCGGGACTTTTCCTGCACGCCCAGGCCAACATTGTCATCCACAAGCCGATGCTGCAACTGATCGAGGAGCTGCGCCGGATCGTCCCGCCCTCCATCGACAGCTTCTACTTTGCCAACTCGGGCGCCGAGGCGCTGGAGAACGCCGTCAAGATCGCGCGCGCGGCCACGGGGCGGCAGAACGTGATCGTCTTCAACGGTTCCTTCCACGGGCGCACGGCCATGACCATGTCGCTGACCACGTCCAAGACGGGCTATCGCACGGGCTTCGGCCCGCTGCCCGCGGGCGTCTTCGTCTCGCCCTTCCCGTACGCCTTCCGCCTGGGCATGAGCGAGGAGCAGGCTTCCGCGTACGCGCTCGAACAACTTGATTATCTCCTGGCTTCGCAGACCGCCCCGAAGGATACCGCCGCCATCCTGATCGAATCGGTGATGGGCGAGGGCGGCTACATCGTCCCGCCTGCGTCCTTCATGCGGGGCCTGCGTGACTTGTGCGACAAGCACGGCATCCTGCTCATCTTCGACGAGGTGCAGTCGGGCTTCGGGCGCACGGGCAAATGGTTTGCGCTGGAGCATTTCGGCGTGACGCCCGACATCATCACCGCTGCCAAGGGGCTGGCCTCGGGCATGCCGCTCTCGGGCGTGTTCAGCCGCACCGAGATCATGAAGAAGGTGGACGTCGGCTCGATTGGCGGCACCTACGGCGGCAACGCCGTGGCCTGCGCCTCGGCCGTGGCCACCATCCGCGCCATGCGCGATGAGAATATGCTGGAGAATGCCGTCGAACGCGGCGAACAACTGGTGGCGGGCCTGCGCAAATTGCAGGAGGAATATCCGCAGATCGGCGACGTGCGCGGCAAGGGCCTGATGATCGGCACCGAGTTTATCGTCGACGGGCGCCCCGAGAAGGCCAAGCCGCTGGTCAAGGAGATTGTCCACGCCGCCGAGGAGCGCAGCCTGCTGCTGCTGTCCTGCGGCACCTACGACAACATCGTGCGCTGGATCCCGCCGCTGAACGTCACGGCGGAACAGATCCACGACGGGCTGCACACCTTCGAAAAAGCCTTGAAGGCCAGTGTGAAATAGTCGCAAGTCAAAAGTCGCATCTCCGCCGACCTTCGACTTTTGACTTTAGACCTTCCACCTTCGACTTCCGCCCCTCACCTTTTGACCAATGGAATTCCAACCATGAAAACACTCGACCGCTCCAAACTTGAGCAACTCCTCAAATTGGAAGAAGAACTCTTCCATAAGAATCACCCCAAATCCCATGAACTGTACCAGCGGGCGCGCAAGTCCCTGCATGGCGGTGTGCCCATGTTGTGGATGGTGCGCTGGGCAGGCTCCTTCCCCGTCTTCGTGAAGGAAGCCAGGGGTGCGCATTTCACTGACGTGGACGGCAACTCCTATCTGGATCTGTGCCTGGGCGACACCGGCGCGATGACGGGCCACAGTCCCGAGGCGACGGTCGCGGCCATCACGGAGCAGATCCAAAAGGGCATCACCCTGATGCTGCCCTACGAGGATGTCCTCTGGGTGGGTGAGGAATTCCAGCGCCGCTTCGGCCTGCCGTACTGGCAGTTCACCCTGACCGCCACGGATGCCAACCGCTTCGTGCTGCGCATGGCGCGCATGATTACCGAACGCCCGAAGGTGCTGGTCTATAACTACTGCTATCACGGCACCGTGGATGAGACCTTTATCGTGCTGGATGAGGAAGGCACCCCCATCTCGCGCCCGAACAATATGGGGCCGCAGATCGACCCGCGCGACACCACCAAGGTGATCGAGTTCAACGACATCGCCGCGCTCGAAACCGCGCTCTCCGCCGGCGACGTGGCCGCCGTGCTGGCCGAGCCGGTCATGACCAATATCGGCATCATTCATCCCGCCCCCGGCTACCACGAGGCCCTGCGCGAACTGACCCGCAAGTACGGCACCTATCTCATTATCGATGAGACCCACACCATCTGCACCGGTCCCGGCGGCTACACCGCCGCTCATGGACTCCAGCCCGACTTCCTGACCATCGGCAAGCCCCTGGCGGGCGGCGTCCCCGCGGCGGTCTATGGCTTTACCGAGGAGGTCGCCCGGGCCTTTTCGGAGCGCCTGGTGCTGGAGGATTCCGACGTGGGCGGAATCGGCGGCACGCTGGCGGGCAACGCCCTGTCCATTGCGGCGATGAAGGCCACCCTGCAAAACGTCCTGACAGACGAGTTCTATACCCGCGCCATCGCTCTTCAGGAATATTTCACAGCCGGCGTGGAAGGCGTGATCCAGGAATTCGGCCTGCCGTGGATCGTCAAGCGCCTGGGCAACCGCTCCGAGTACTGGTTCCGCCCAACCCCGCCCAAAAACGGAGGCGAGGCCGCCGCAGCCATCGACCACGAACTCGACCGCTATATGCACCTCTTCGCCCTCAACCGCGGCATCCTGATGACCCCCTTCCACAACATGGCGCTGATCTCGCCTGAAACCACCCGGGAGGACGTGGACTACCATACGAAAGTTTTCCGCGAGGCGGTTCAGTCGCTTTTTGGATAGAACTGCAAATTACAGGTCGAAAGTCGGAGGTCACAAAGCCTTTGGCTTTCGACCTGGTCCATGATGTATCATGTGATGTATAGTCACAGGAGCATCGTATGGCGCAAATGATCCGCAAACAGATTTATATTCAGAAAAGCAGGAAGATCGCTGAAAAAGGTGGCTGAGGCGCGCGGAGTAAGCGAGGCTGAGATCATCCGCCGCGCGCTGGATGTTTAGTTGAAATGGACCGGTTATTGTCCTGCATACAATAGTGAGGCATTTGCCAGGTTTCTTGCGTTTATGGAGGAGTTGGACACGCCGCCCGCGATTGCGCCCCGAAAGCGGGATTGGACGCGGGAAGATTTATGTGAAGAGCGAGCGAAGCGCATGGGCCTGCGCGCATCTAAATCAAATGGGTGCATTTCATTTGAGTTAGAACAGGTGGTTGAGTAGGCGACGGGTTTCGATACGCCAAGAACGCTACTCAACCATCGTCGCCGTACACCTGCACTCCCTGGCACCGCCCGTGATTTGCTTGGCAAATCAGGCAGGTGTGCGCCAGGTGCAAGTGTCGAAACCACCGCTTTGGGGTCTCGATACGCAGCAAAAACCGCTGCTACTCGACCACCCTTGTGGGTTTCAACTGAAATGAAACGCACCCAAATCAAATCCCTGTGATCTTAAACGAGGATTTCCCCGATGGATGTATCCTGGAAGGGGTTCGGTTCGTCAATCCCTTTGCTGAAACCTTTGAACTGGCGAAATGGCTCTGAGTGAAATCTCGCAATCATTCGCATATTTCAGCCGAGGTTATTCAGGTTGAAAATCCTGCGCCTGTCATGCTGAGCGCCGCTTTTCAGGCGTGAAGCATCCTTAGGCAACAAGGTACGGAGAGGCTTGTCCGGCGGGCGCTTATCCCGCCTGGGTTTCGGGCCTTTCTTTTTGTCTATGCACGAAAATGAGCGCGACCAGCCCCATCCCGATCACGGTCAGCACGATTCCTTCAATGAGCAATGGCTGGAAGAACAGCCCGGTCAGGCGCGCCAGGCTGCGTTCCACCTCCTCGCGCACGAAGGGCGAGGTTTGCGCCAGCATGGTGGATGTGAAGAAGTTGATGATCGAAGCCTGCCCTCTCCAGGCCACCAGGGCCGCCGTGATGCCGGTGATGAACAGCGGGATGCCGATAAATTTCCCCAACGAGCGCGGGGAGCGGACCGCCAGACCCGCGATTGCCAACAGCAGCGCCAGAGCCGCGGCCCAGCCCCATTGACCGATGGACCGTACCAGCCGCAGTTGGGCCTTGATTGCTGTGGGGTTGGCCGATGGGTTCTGGGTGAGCATCTCGCCAAAATTATATTGAGTTGGGACGTTCTGGTTGATGTCGATCAGGGAATTGCGATAGTCGCTGACCTGGTCCTCATGCCAGGGGTCGGGGAATTGGCACAGATTGTATAAAACCTCCACGCCGGGGGGCATTTCGGCGAGGCGTTTTTTCAGATCCGCGATTTCCGCATCCGTGCAAACCGGCATGGAGAGATAGGCCACCTGGATGGCCTGCTGGCCCTGCTCACCCGCCACGCGCTCCTTGAGCGGCGTCATGTCCCAGGTGAGGGAGGGCCAGGGAGCGTCCGAATCGATCCACTGGTAAAGGCTGTCCACGCTGACGGAGACCAGGTGGGTGACGAACTCATCGCTCAGCATCAACTGCTTGATCTTTCGCCAGCCATCCGCATCCACATACGAGATGAGCAGCACAATGTCGGGTTCACTGACGCCGCTGAGCGCTTCCCCGCTTTCGACGCGCTGCCTGGCGCGCTGTTCCGAAAATAGTTGCAGCACGGCAGGTGCGACGTCGGACGAGACAATTTCGGCGGTTAGGGCCTGCTTAACCAGGGTGGGGTTGAAGACCACGCGCCAGATGTCGAACCCAATTAACCCAGCCAGGGCCGTGATGACGAAAAATATGGCCAGGATGGCCGCCGCGGCACGGGCTGCCGCATGGGCTTCCTTTGGTTTTCCCGGGGACTGCGCCGGGGATGTTGTGGTTGTCATGGCAGCTTTCCTCCGAATACAAGCGTGTATTCCCATTCATCCGCACCCTGGCGCGCCAGGAACATTTTTTCCCCGTGGTATCGTCCCGTGACAGTTCCAACCACCTGGTTCGAGTTTGCAGGCGACAGGGTGAAACGAATTTGAGAGCCGGAGAATTGGTACTCTCCGTGGCTGAAGCGATTGATCGCATCCTCCCCGAGGTAGGGAGCGGTTTTCTCCCAGGCTTCCTCGCAGCTGGCATAACCCTGCACCATCAGGTCGAGAACGACCCCGCTGGGGTAGAAGCGGATCAGGCTGAATTCATTGTCATCGATGTGGGATTTTGTGCAGTAGGCGGCATCCAGGTATTCCGCTGCGCCCAGGGTGGGCAGGGGCGTTTCCGTGTGGGCAGCCGTTGTCGGGGTGGGGACGCTGGTGGGAGGGGGCGCAAAGGCCTGAACGAGGTCGCATCCCCCCGCCAGCAGGGAGAGAAACGCAACCAGCAGGAACACAAGGGAAGTTTTTTTCATCATCCTATCCTTTCCGATTCGATGGTCGGATGGCGCGCCCGGACGCTTTTCTTCCAGGTTGTTCTGGGATGGATGCTGCAATGCCTTGCCAAGCGTAAAAAACGTTTATAATCGAAATAACTGAACGGCAATTCGATAATAGCGCAAATCCCACCCAGAGTCAATATGCCCCGACCGGATGTCAGCGAAGAACGCAAAGACCAGATTTTACAGGCGGCCATGCAGGTGGCGGCCCGCAAGGGATACAATTCCACGCGCATGAACGATGTCGCCCGTGAGGCGGGCTTGAGCGTGGGGATCCTGTACTGGTATTTCAAAGGCAAGGTGGAAATTACACTGGCATTGATGGACATCCTGCTTGCCTCGGATGTCGCCGCGCTGCAAGCTGCATTGGCCGCCCCTGGAACCTGCCGCGCGCGACTATGGGCGCTCTTCATCCGCAGCGTCGATGAAATCAACCCGCAGGTGCAATCCCTGTGGCTGGAAATGAATCTCCACGCCGCGCGCGAACCGAAGATACGAAGGAAATTGCTCGATTATCAAATCCAATACCGCGCCCTGACCGCGCAGATCATCGCACAGGGAATCGAGCGCGGCGAACTGCGCGCCGACCTGGATGCGCAGGTCGCCGCATATGCCCTGCAAATCCTGTTCGATGGCTTTATGATGAACCTGTCCGCGCGGCGGGATGCGGCATTTCCCGAAGACTTTCGACAGAGTTTCAATTTGTTTTGGGATGGGTTGACCCCCTGAAGGATGAAATCCTTCAGGGTTTTCTATTCTCGATATGGAGGATCTCATGCGAAACAAGTTTGTCGTTCCGGGCCTGGCAATCTTTTTTGCCCTGGCGCTGTTTCTTTCGGCATGGGCCGCGCCCGCACAGGCGCAGGCGGGAGGACCCTCGGCGCGCGTTGGCGCGTCGCTGGTCAACGTGGATGGGCGGATTTTTCTTTTCGGCGGGAGCAGTACATCCATCATGGGGTTTGCCCCTGGCGCGAAACTGGCCGCGCCAGCCCTTCGTCCGCTATATGCGGAGATGGGTGATTTGTGGGAATTCAATAACGAAAACGGAAACTTCACCCAGATCGATATTTCCGGTGAGAGTCCCGCGCCGCGCTACGGGCATGCCGCCGCGGCGGCAGATGGCAAAATGTACATCTTCGGCGGGAAAGGCGCGGAGGACCGCCTCAACGACGCCTGGGTCTTTGATCCCGACACCCATACGTGGAAGGAGCTCCAGCCGCGGGGCAAGAAATTAGAAATTGCCACCGGCGCGGCGGCGATAGCGGACGGCGGGGCGATTTATGTTCTGGCGAAGAATGGTATATTTATTTACGAAATTTCCGACAACTTCTGGGCGCAAGTGGAAAAGCCGCCCGCGGAACGTTCGGGGGCTTCGATTGCCCCCATCATTGGCGGGAACATATTCTTCTTTGGCGGCTGGGACTATGGCCTCCAGAAAAAAGGCGAAGAAACCTTCATCTTCGATACCGCCACATCAAGCTGGAAGTCCATCCCCTGCACCGGCGAAAGCCTGGCGCTGGAATATGCCACGGTGGTCAGCCAGGGGAATACGATCTGGGTTATCGGCGGGCTTGGCGAAGGACTCAGGGGCGATATCCTGCAAGTGAAAATTGATGAGACCTTGTCCCGCTGCACGGTCGAAAAAGTGGCGTCCAATATTTTGGATTACGGGCGCACCAACGCCTCTGCTGTCCTCCTGCCGGGCAGCACAGAGTCCTACACACGCATCCTGCTCTTTGGCGGGGACATGGGCGGGGAGATTGTCGGCAACCCAATCGTGATCGAACTGGGCGAACCCGCGCCCTCTCCAACCCCCACAGAGACGCCCACCCAGCCGCCCGCGCCGCAATCCAGTCCCATTCCCAGCGAAACGCCGCGTTCTCCTGTTGGAGAGAAGCCGCTCCCACCGGCTGAAAGAAAAGATCCGTTTGCCGAAATGATGAAATTCGCGTGCAACCCCTGCGGCAGCGCGCCCGCCCTGCTTTTGCTGGTGATGATGTTGTTGGCGAAGAGGCGCTAGGTATCCGATATCCACGCCTTACGGGGCCAGCATTCCCATCACTGCATCGATGACCAATTCGGGCTGGTAGAACTGGATGTAATGCGGACTGTTTTCCGCGATGATATGCGTGCTGTTGGTCGAGAGGGCGGCCAACTCATCCTGCAGGCTTTGCCACCTGTCCTGGATGCCAATGCCTGCCGTGATGACCACCAGGGGCAGGTCGCCGAGCGAGGCGGGCGGCGCGGGTTGGGCCGTGTCGGTGCGGACGGCCCGATACTCGTTCGCGACCACGCGGCACAGGTCGCTGCGGTTTTGCAGGGCCAGGCGGGCGCGGGCCTGCCCGGGAGGGAAGAGCGTATTCTCGGGCTGGGAGGCGATGGCGCGAACCAACCGTATCACGCCGATGGGCGCCAGCGCCTGGCAGGCCTTCAGCGGCAGCAGGATGCCCTCGATGGTTTCGTCGGCGTGAGCCGCATTCAACTGGTTCTCATGCGAGGAATCGACCAGCACCAGGCCGGTCACTTCCGCGGGGTACAGGCGCGCAAAGCTGCGGACGTGCAGCCCGCCCATGGAATGCCCCACCAGGATGTAAGGGCCGGGGATGTCCGCCTCTTGCAGCAGGGTGTGCAGGATTTGCGCCACCTCCTCGCTGGGGATGACGCGATCCAGGCCCTCGCTCCAACCCAGGCCTGGACGGTCGTAGGCGCACACGCGGGTGGACTCGGCCAGCCTGGCGTGGACCAGTTCCCAGCCCAGGACGTTGTCGCCCAATCCCGCTTCCAGAATCACGGTGGGGCTGCCCTCTCCCAGACAGTATAAATGCAGGCGGGTCCCATTCACATCCACCATTTGGCCGGGCGGGGGATAGGCGAATTGGTCGTACAGGCCGGCCAGGCCCTGATACAGCGCTCCCGCTGCGAGCAGGGCCAGGACGAACAGCGCAAGGTTCCGCAAGGCGCGGAGGAGTTTTTTCCAGGCGGGGGTGTGCATGGGTTTGTTATACCGCACTCGGGTGAAAATTGCGCTTTTTTAGAGGGTGGAGTGCGCAATTTTCACCCGTGGGTATATATATCGCGACATTTCTTGTAAACGTCACGCCACAAGCGTGACCTGCCTGATTTTTCCTGCCTGCTTCATGCGATATTGGTACAACATCCAACCCGCCACGCCAAACAAAATGGACGTGATGATCCCTTCGTTGGTGGGGGTGA
The DNA here is from genome assembly GCA_049324895.1 of Chloroflexota bacterium. GTDB lineage: Bacteria > Chloroflexota > Anaerolineae > Anaerolineales > Villigracilaceae > JACPVF01. The sequence goes on along the minus strand of JBMOMS010000088.1, from coordinate 5,725 downwards.
AGATCACGCCCAGCGTGTCATCCACCTGGATGAAGCCATTGATCAGCAGCGGCATGCTCAGGGCATTGATGACGTTGTGCAAAATGAACACGGGCCAGACCGATTTGCTCAACAAGCGCAGTTCGCCGAATAGGAGTGCGGTGGGAAGCATGACGAAGTATCCCGTGAGGATGAAAACAGGGATGCTCGTTGTCAGGGCGCTGTTCAGGATGTCACGGTCAAGGAAGTAGTAATAGTAGGGCAGGTGCCAGGTCATCCATAACAGGCCGACGATCAGGTGATTCAAGAGCGGGTGGACGTTGGCCGCCTCCAGGCGCGGGGTCAGGTAACCGCGCCAGGCAAATTCCTCGAAGAAGTTCTTCATCAGCGAGCCGACGAACATCACGCCCGCCACAGACAGGTACGCGCCGAAGCCCTGGGTGGCAAACCCCTCGGCGTGGACGACCCCGAAAACGGCGGCCAGCCCAAAGGTCAGCAGGCCCGCCAGCGGATAGACCAGGATCCCCACCAGGTACCACTTCCAGCCTGAGACCAGGTTCAGCCCGAAGCCCGCATCCTTCCAGCCATCCCCGCCGAAGGCGCGCAGGAGGAAACCCGACAACGCCGGAGTGACCAGCCAGACCAGCGCCCCCAGGCTTTGCATGGGCGGCTGCGTGTTGCCTGTGACGGTGTTGAGCCAGAGGCCCAGCCAACCTCCGCCCACGGTGAAGAGCGCGACGATGAGAATGTTGCGAATGGTCCTGTTCATGATGTCTGGTTTCCTATTTGGATGGAGTAGTTTTTTGTTTCGACGCGCTCGATGGCGGAGCGCAGCCAGGCCGCGTCGGATTGACTGTTGAGGTATCCCAGTTCCAGCGTGAGCATCCCGAAGAAGACGGTGCGCGGGTCGACGATTTGGTTGGGGGCGCTTTGACTCATTTGATAAACGGCGGCATATACGGCCAGGCGTTCCTCGATCTCCTGGAGTTTGAGACGCAGCAGGTGGAGGATTTCCGCATCGCTGAGCCTGCCGCCGAAATAGACCTGGATGAGGAACGGCTCGCGGGTGTCGTGCTCGGGCAGGGGCGTGGACAGCCAGCGATGCAGTTCGGCGCGGCCCGCCTCGCTGATGGTGTAGACCTTCATGTCGAGGCGCTCCTCGCGCTCGATGACTTCTTTTTCGACCAGGCCTTCTTCGGTCAACTCGGCCAGGGTGCGGTAGATCTGGCTTTGGTTGGCGGGCCAGAAATGCTGCACCGAGCGGTCGAAGGCTTTTTTGAGGTCGTAGCCCGAGAAGGGGGCAAAGGACAGAAATCCGAGAATAGCATGTTTGAGTGACATGGTTTATAGTACTTGTATTATAGTATTGGTGACATATAGAGTCAAGGGTCAAAAAAAGCGCAAGCCAACCGGCTTGCGCTACGGGTTGAGAATTTTACCCGTTGGGCAGGATGAGCACCTTCCCGACCCGTTCCTGCTTGTTTCGGATGAGGTTCACGCCGCGTTCGAATTCGGCCAGGGGCAGGCGATGCGAGATCAGCGGCTTGACGTCGATGCGCCCGCTTTTCAGCAGGTCGACGGCCTGCAGGCTGTTGCGCACGGAGGTGTAGGAGGTCAGGAGGGTCAGGCCGTTGACGAAGAGGGCGAAGGCGTCGAAGGCGACCTGGGTCCTGGGCGGCACGCCGAACATGAGGATCTTTCCGCCTTTGCGGGCAAAGTCAGGCGCGCGCTGCATGACGGGAATCACGCCGGTGGCGTCGACGACCACCTCGAAGGCGCTCCTGGGAAGCTCATCCAGCGAACGATGGACACGATCCGCGCCGAAGGCCTGGGCCGTCTCGGCGCGCGCTGGGTCCAGTTCGACCACGCTCACGCTTTGCGCGCCCTGGGCCTTGACCGCCTGGAGCAGCAGAATGCCGATCGGGCCGGCGCCCAGCAGGGCCACCCGATCTGCCAGCCGAATGCCCGTCTTCTGGACGCCGTGCAGCACACAGGACAGCGGCTCGACAAAGGCGCCTGCCTCGAAGTCGAGGCTGCCGATGTCGAAGACCGCCTTCTCGGGCGCGACGACGTATTCCGCCATGCCGCCCGGCAGGGTCACCCCGACCGCCTGCCAGTTCTCGCAAAAGTTTTGCTGGTTGTTGAGGCAGTAGCTGCAATTGTCGCAGGCAATGTTCGGCTCCACCGCGACCCGATCCCCGACCCGAATGCGGGACACGCCAGGCCCGACCTGCTCCACCAGGCCGGCGAACTCGTGGCCTGGAATGACAGGATAGGCTCCCAGGTATTCCCCCTCCAAAATGTGGACATCCGTGCCGCAGATGCCGCTGGCCATGACCTGGATCAATACCTGCCCGGGGCCGGGCTGTGGACGTTCGAGCGTGATCACCGTGGCTTCGCGCGGTTTGACGATTTGCAGGGCTTGCATGGTTGGCATGAGAGTCTCCTTGTTTTTTTGGCTCTACCGTGTTTACCGGAAGAGAGCCTCACCACAAAGGGCACAAAGTCTTGCGCTGCGACCGCAGGGAGTATCGAAGCGACACAAAGGGGCAAAAAGCCTTGATTGCTCGCGTTTTCTCTTGTGACCGTCGTGTCCTTTGTGCTTGAAAAGGTTTCCCGTTAATAACGGGAGGCCTTTTTTCTTCCGGCGGCAATCACTTGCCACCCACCTGATTGGCATTCTGTTCAAAGGCCTTCTTCATCAACCTGGAGATGGGCAGCAGCATCAGCCAGCCCAGCCGGTTTTTCGGGTACAGGGCCATCTTCCGGGTGATTTCCGTGCCCGCGGGCGAGGTGCGGAACTCCCAGGATTCGATGAAGTGACTCGCCAGGTTCCGCAGCGGGGGCGTGAAGTCCTGGAATTTCAGCGCGATGCGCCGCTCCAGATCCCATTCGATGATCTCTTCGACGTGGGACGTGCCGTCCGTGTTTTGCACGCGGATGCGCGCCCCAACCCAGCCCGGGACCTGTGTTTCGAAGCGGGCGCTCTGGATGCCCGGCAGGATCGAATAGCCTGTGAAGTCCGACCAGCGTTCGAGTTTCAGGAATTCCGCGCAAATATCCTGCGGAGACTTGGCAACCAGGCCGAGGACCTGGATCTCGATGGGTTTCATCTGCATACATTCCTTTGATTCTTGTCACGCCTGCCTGGCGACGACCGCGAACTCGCCGGCTTCGGCGTCGAAGGGGGCGCCCGCCACATCCGCGTAGACTTCGGCAATCGTCAGGCCTGCCTCGCGGAATTCCTCCTCCAGGCTCTCGACCGAAAAGTATTGCAGCCAGTTGTAGATGGTCTTTGTCCCGGCCGCCTCCACGATGGTGTATCGATCCAATGTCACCCGCTCCTGCGCATATTTGAAGGTATTGAGAAAGCCATAATACGGATGGGGCGACCAGAAGCCGTTTAGCAGGTTTGGCTCGCAGCGGGAGGACTCGATTCGCTGGTCGAAGGCCGCCAGGGAGTGGACATCCAGCACGACCCGCCCGCCCGGTTTCAAAATGGACTTGAATTTCGCCAGCAGAACCGCCCTTTGGGCCGGCCCCAGGGCGCACAAATCGCAAAAGATCAGCAGGATGACGTCGAAGCATTCCTGCGTGGTGAAGTCGAGATAGTTCTGGTTCACGTAGCGGATGTCGAGGCCCATTGCCCTGGCTCGATCCCGGGCGTACTCGAGCGACCTCGCGGAGAAGTCGATCCCCGTCACGTCCGCTCCGCGTTTGGCCAGCCGCGAGGTATACAGGCCCGGGCCACAGCCAAAGTCGATGACGCGGGTTCCATGGGCAATCCCCAGGTGGCCTGCCAGCCAGTCCGCGGACTGGTCGATGAAGGCCATCCTGCGCGAGGACAGATCCACGTTTTCGTTCAAATGAAAGGCAAGCATCTGCGCGGAGGTGTGTTCATCCGTCCAGAGTTCCTGCGCGGTGTAAAACTCGAACGGAGCCGGGCGCGCGTGGATCCGCTCGAGGTCTGAAAATAGTCTATGTTCCATGTGTCCTTCCAGTTCCTTGTACTCCCACGGAAACGTGACCTGTTCCATGGTTCCGACGGTTTTGATGTAATGCCGGCGCCAGTAATCCAGGCGCGGCAGACTCCAGCTTTGGTAGGGCCGCATTTGCAGGTTCGATTTTTGTTCCATGATGGGCTGCCTATGAAAAGTATATCAAATGTGCGCCTTCAATTTCAGTTGAAACCTGCAATGATGGCCGGGTAGCAGCGGTTTTTGCCGTCCACACCCGCACTTCGAGATCCAAAATCGGTGGCTTCGACACGGCGACCGGGAAACGCCGCCTCCCCAATCCTTATGCCGATGCTCGACTGTTCCTTTTTCTCGTTCGAATGCATGCAAAATCGAAAAAGACTGGCGTATAATTGTAAGGAAGCGGGGTAAGTGCCGCTAAAGTGACCATAACCATGACATCGAATCACAAGCCCGTTCCTCCTGCGAATAAGAACATCTCCATCAGCGGAGACGTGAATGGCATTGTCATTGTTGGGGATCATAATACCGCCCGGCAAACCATCATCCAACAATTCTTCAACATCTTCAAAAGCGACGCGGAGACTCTCGAACAGCGCAACCCCCGTATCCTGTTGGGACACGTGGAAAACGCATGGACCAAAGGTCTTAACCATGCTTGGAAGAATTGCAGGATTGTTTTGATTGGGAGTTTTGCAAATCTTGGCAGTCAAGCAAACCATGAAAATCAAGGCAAGGAATCAATATGCAGCATGAAGATTTGACCCGCCGCATTATCGCCGCAGCCATGAAAGTCCACTCCACGCTGGGTAACGGCTTTCAGGAAAAGATTTACCAGCGCGCGATGGCAATCGAAATGCCTTATCAAAATCTCGCCTTCGAACCCGAAAAGGAGATGTCCATCTTCTATCGCGGACAGGAGATCGGCACCCGCCGCGTGGACTTCTTCGTCGAAAAACTGATCATGGTCGAGATCAAAGCCGTCATTCAATTGGAGGATGTCCACCTTGCCCAAGCCATGAATTACCTGGAAGCGTATAAAATGGAGATCGGTCTGCTGATCAATTTTGGCGCAAAGAGTTTACAATTCAAGAGAGTTCACAATAACAAACTCCTTAACCATGATGAAAAATCTTAACCATGATTGAAAGGATTAGAGGATTACCTTGATTGGGAGTCCTGCAAATCAGGGCAATTCCATCATGGTAATCCTTCAATCAAGAAAATCATGGTTAAGACAAATGTACGTGGAAACCCCAACCTCAAAGGGAAATTAAAAATGATTCATCCAAACTCTTGTCAAAAACGCAACGGTCTTTTACCACATCCGTTTATCCATTTTGTCAAGCAATCCGTTGAAAACAAAGGCGGCAACTATGGCATACGATGAAGCATATCGCAAGGCGGAAAGCAAAATTGAAGAAGCGCTACGCCCAAAACTAGCAACCCTTGAACTCTGTTCAATGGGGCTACATAGAGTACCAGAGGCTATTGCTCAACTTGCGCACTTACAGTCCCTAGATCTTTCACGCAATCAATTGGAAGAATTAACAGAGTTAATTGGGTATCTAACTCAATTAAATTCACTTGATCTGTCACATAATCAACTATCAGTATTACCAGATTCAATAGGAAATCTATCCTTTTGACTCACCTTAACCTAAGCAAAAATCAACTAAAGACGATTCCTCACTCTTTGAGTAAATTGCAAAGTTTGAAAACGTTACGCCTTAGGAATAATGAATTAGAACAATTTCCAATATGGCTGT
>JBMOMS010000087.1:0-18386 GCA_049324895.1 Chloroflexota bacterium | reverse complement strand
AGGGAAATTATTTTCGTCCATGGGTTAAGTATAGCATAAGCAAAAGACCTCCGAGTTCTTCACCCACAGGTCGCTGTGCAAAAACTCGGAGGTCCGCATTCTTATACCAACATTCGGACAGGGTTTTCCAGGAAGCCCGCCAGCGCCTGCATGAACTGGGCCGCCTCCGCGCCGTCGCTGATGCGGTGGTCGACGGAGATGGTAGCCTTCATGCGCCAACCCGCCTTGACTTGCCCACCGTCCACGACGGGGACTTCCCGCGCGGAACCGATCGCCAAAATGGCCGCCTCGGGCGGGTTGATGATGGCGATGAAATCCTCGACATCGTACATGCCCAGGTTGGAAGTGGAGAAGGTCGAGCCGTCCACGTCCTCGGGCTTGACCTTGCCATCGCGGGCGCGCGCAGCCATGGCTTTGACCTCGCCCGAAATCTGGCGCAGCGTCTTCTGGTCGGTGTCCTTGACGACCACGGTCATCAAGCCGCCAGGGACGGTCACCGCCACGCCGACGTTGACGTGGCCGAACTGCACGATCTCGCTGCCGCTCAGGGTCGCGTTCAGGTTGGGGAATTGTCGCAACGAGAGCGCCACGCCCTTGAGGATGAAGTCATTGACCGAGATTTTTTCATTCTCGGGCAGGTAGGCGTTGATCTGCTTGCGCATCTCCAGCAGCGCTTCCATTTTGAATTCGTGCGTGACGTAGAAATGCGGGATGGTGGTCTTCGATTCAACCAAACGGCGGCCAATGGCCTGGCGTAACTTGGTAGTTTGAACAACCTGGTCTTCGTGATTGGTAATTGGTAATTGGTAATTGGGCGCAACTTGCTTTGCGGGTTGACTTTCAACCTTTGACTTTTGACCAGAAGCAAGCGCCAACTCAATATCTTTGCGGACAATGCGTCCGCCGGGACCCGTGCCTTGAACCTTGGACAGATCCACTTTTTGGTCGCGGGCAATCTTCTTCGCGAGCGGGCTGGCTTTAACGGAACCCGCCGCGGGCGCCGCGACGGCCTGGGCAATAGGAGCCGCTACGGGCGGAGTCGGAACGTTCAACGTTAAACGTTCAACATCCGACCTTTGACCTTCGACCTTTGACGGTGCGGCCTCCTCCACTTTCTCCCCCGCCTCCCCGATCACCGCAATCGGCGCGTTGACCGGGACCATCGTGCCCTGGTCGACGATCAGTTGCAGCACCACACCGCTCGCCGAGGATTCGACTTCGACGGTGGCCTTGTCGGTTTCGATCTCGGCCAGCACGTCGCCTTTGTTGATGGTTTCGCCCACCTGCCTGACCCAGCGGACCAGCAGGCCCTCGGCCATGTCGAAGCCGAGTTTGGGCATGTTGATGGTTTCAGCCATTATTTCAAGACCTCCTTTGCCGCCGCGACGATGTCGGCCACCTGCGGGAGCGCGGCCTGTTCGAGGGTGCGGTTGTAGGGAAGCGGGACTTCCTTTTGCGCCACGCGCAGGATGGGCGCGTCGACGTAGTCGAAGGCTTCCTCGTAGATGCGGCTGACGATCTCGCTGCCGACCCCGTAGGACTTCCAGCCTTCCTCGACCACGATGGCGCGATTGGTTTTCTTGAACGACTCGAGCACGGGTTCCATGTCGAGCGGGCGCAGGGTGCGCAGGTCGACGATCTCGGCTTCGATGCCTTCCTTCGCCAGTTCGTCCGCGGCTTTCATCGAAAGTTCGAGACCCTTGCAGTAGGTGACAATGGTCAGGTCTTTGCCAGGACGCTGGATCTTGGATTTGCCAATCGGGATGAGATACTCGCCCTCGGGCACTTCGCCGCGGACTTGATACATGGTCGCGTGTTCGATGAACAGGATCGGGTCGTTCGAGCGGATCGCGGACTTGAGCAGGCCCTTGGCATCCTCGGGCGTGCCCGGGCTGACGACCTTCAGGCCGGGGAAATGGGCGAAGACCGCGTCGGGCGTTTGCGAGTGCGTCGCGCCGAGCTGCCTCCCGCCGCCGCCCACCGCGCGGATGACCATCGGCAGCATGAACTGTCCACCGAACATGTAGCGCAGCTTGGCGGCCTGGTTGACGATGTAATCCATGGCCGAGAAGGCGAAGTTGATCGTCATCAGTTCCGCGATGGGACGCTGTCCCACCATGGCCGCGCCGATGGCCGCGCCGATGATGGCGTTTTCGGCGATGGGCGTATCCTTGACGCGCGCCGCGCCGTACTTGTCATAAAAGCCTTTGGTGACAGCGTAGGTACCGCCCCAGACACCCACCTCCTCGCCGAGAATGAAGACGGCGGGGTCACGATCCATTTCTTCCATGAGCGCTTGCGAGATGGCCTCGCGCATTGTGATTTTTGCCATATTTAATTCCTCAAATCATATACTCGTCGGGGCAGGGTTTGTCCCTGCCCACTGGGCGACCACAAGAGTCGCCCCTACACGTTATGCATCCGCGTAAATATCCGTAAACAACTCGCTCAGCGCCGGCTCGGGGCTGGCTTCGGCAAACTCGATGGACTTGGCCACTTCCTCTTCCACGCGAACTTCGATCTCATCCAACACCTTGCGGGTGGCGACCTTCTTCTCCAAAAGATGCTTGTTGAAGATGCCGATTGGGTCGTTCTCCTGCCATTTCTTGACTTCTTCCGCCTTGCGGTAACGCTCGGGGTCGCCCATCGAGTGACCGCGGAAGCGGTAGGTGTCGATCTCGAGCAGGTACGGCTGGCCTTCCTTGCGGACGTAGTCGATGGCGGCTTGTGCGGCTTCGTAAACCTTCATCACATCCATGCCGTCCACCTGGCCGTTCTTCATGCCGTAGCCTTCGGCCTTCTGGTGGATCTCGGTCACAGCCGAGGCGCGTTCGACCGCCGTGCCCATGCCATACTGATTGTTCTCGCACACCCACAACACGCGCAGGCCCCAGGTCTTGGCTAGGTTCAAGGCTTCATGGAAATAACCGATATTGGTCGCGCCATCGCCAAACATGCAGATGGTGACGTTGTCGTTGCCCGCATACTGGTCGCCCAGCGCAAAGCCCGAGGCAATCGGCAGGTGCCCGCCCACGATGGCATGTCCGCCCCACATATTCTTCGTGGTATCGGCCATGTGCATCGACCCGCCCTTGCCCTTCGACATGCCCGTGGCCTTGCCGAGCAGTTCGGCCATGACTTCGTTGGCCGAGATGCCGCAGTTCAACGCCACGCCGTGGTCGCGGTAGGCCGTGATCACGCGGTCGCGCGTCTCGCGCGCCGCAATCAACCCCGTCGAAACCGCTTCCTGACCGATGTACAGGTGCATGAATCCACCAATCTTGCCCGCCTGGTACAGTTCCGCGCCGCGTTCCTCCACGCGGCGAATCAACACCATCTGGTAATACAAATCGAGTTGTTGCTCTTTCTTCATTTATTTTCTCCGCAGCAAAATTCAGACAAAATAACACCAGTTTCTGGCTGGCGTTCCGCCTGGGAATGACAAACACACGATTATATCAGATAATTCTAGTCCAGTTTTCTATCAAATTCTCTCTTGTTGGAATGAAAATATGGGCGGCTGCCAATTGCCTTGCGCGCCCTGAATTGCCCTGGCTTGAGCGGAATATTTTTTCAGCCGGCCGCCGCTCGTGTGGTACAATACGCGCCCGGGCGTAGTACCCTTCGCCCGCAAAATTCAAATCCGAAAGGGCTTAGACTAATGAAAGTACTGCTTATCAAGGACGTTTACAAACTGGGCCGCGCCGGCGACGTGAAGAAGGTTGCCGACGGCTATGGCCGCAACTTCCTGCTGCCGCAGGGCCTGGCCGTGCTGGCCACCCCGGGCGCGCTCAAGCAGGTCGAGAAGATCAAATCCCAGGCCGAGATCCGCCGCACCCAACTCAACAGCGAACTCCAGGGCCTGGCCGACCAGATCAGCGGCGTGGAACTTTCCTTCTCCGCCAAGGCTGGCGAGACCGGCAAACTGTACGGCTCCATCACCACTGCCGACGTGGCGACCGCCTTGCAGGAAAAGGTGCGCTTCGAAGTCAAGCGCCAGCAGGTGGACATGCAGCCCATCCGCGAACTGGGTGAGTTCACCGCCCACGTCCGCCTGACCATCGACCTGATGCCCGAGATCAAGATCATCGTTCATCGCGAAGGCGAGATGGCTGCCGAGGATGAAAAATCCAAGCACAAAGGCAAAAAGGCCGCCGAAGCCGCTCCCGCTCCCGCCGCCGAAGCTGCCCCTGCCGACGAAACCCCCGAACCCCAGGCATAAGGTTTCCCAGAATGTCCACATCACCGGTTCAGCCCAATTGGGGGAACCGGTGATGTCGTATTAAGCGTACAATATCCCCATGCCCGATACACTCGGCCAACGCCTCAAATTTGCCCGCCAGGAACGGCGCCTCTCCATCGAGCAGGCCGCTGAGGGCACACGCATTCGTCCGCATTACCTCCAGGCGCTGGAGGCGGATGATTATTCGGCCATGCCGTCGCCGGTGCAGGCGCGCGGATTTTTGCGCAATTACGCCGATTTCCTGGGCCTGGATTTGCAGTCCATCCTGGAGGAGCTTCAGGCCGCGCGCCCGGTCGAGCCGGTCAGCGGCCCCCTGCCGCAGGTGGACCTGGCGCCGCCTGCCCCCGAGGCGCCCGCCCGTCCCGCCGTGGAGGAGGAACCCGCCCGAACGCCTGCCTGGCGCGCCTGGCTGGGACGCCTGCGCAAACCCGCGCCGACGCCCGAGCCTGATCCCGTTTTGCAGCCGCTCCTGGACGGGGAGCCTGCTCCCGCGCAGGAAGCCTCCCCGCCCGAGCCGCAGCCTGTCCCCGACCTGCCCCCGGCGGAAGAGGCGCTCCCGCCCATCGAGTTGCCCCAGCCTGAACCTGTCAGCGTGGTGGAGGAACCAGCGCCTGCCCCCCCACCTCGCGCCCGCAAGAAGAAGGTCGAGCCTGCGCCCGTCGAGCCGCCCGCCCGCAAGCCGCGCGCCGTCAAAGCGAAGACGGGTGCGCCCGCCGTTCAGGAACCGCCCACCCGCACCCGCCGCGCGAAAAAAGCGGAGGAAACGCCGACGGTTCAGGAGCCAACCACCCGCGCGCGCCGCAAGAAGGTGGAGCCTGACCCCGAGCCGCAGACCCTTGCGCCCGAAGCGCCTGAGACCCCCGTCCAGCCGCCCGCTGAGGCGGAGCGGGAGCAGGCCGCCGCCGAGGTGGAGACCCTGGCCGAAGGGGTGGAGCCGGCCCAGGTCCAGGCGGAAGGGGAGGGGCGTCGTCCCAGCCTGTGGGCGCGGGCAGGGGCCTCGTTCGCGTCCTGGTTGGCGCGCTTTCGCCAAAAGCCGGCCCCGTCAGTCGAATCTCCCGTCGCGCCCGAAGCGGAAGAGGTGGAACTTCCTGCCGCTGTGCCCGAACCTGAACCCGCTGCCGAGCCGGACGGGCCGGGCGAGACCCCCGCGCAAATCTTTGCCGAAATCGGCAGGGCGCTGCGTGTCCGCCGTGAACTGCTCAGCCTGACCCTGGAGGAGATCGAACGCCACACACACGTGCGGGTGGTCTTTGCCAGGGCGCTCGAAGAGGGGAACTTCGACCAATTGCCCTCGCCCGTGCAGGCGCGCGGCATGTTGACCACCTACGCCGCCTTCCTCGACCTGGATGTGGACGTCCTGTTGCTGCGCTTTGCCGATGCGCTGCAGGCCGGGCACCGCGCCCGCTACCCTGTGAAGGCCAACGGTGAGCGCAAGCCGGACGTGGTGCGTTCGACCCTGCCGTCCCTGAGCACTTTCATGGCGGGCGATATGCTCTATGGCCTGGTCGTCGTGTTGATGGTGATGATCCTGGTGGGCTGGGGCCTGGGGCACATCTTTGCCCGCCAGGCCGAACAGGTGGCCCTGCCGACCGCGCCCTCCATTGCCGACGTGCTGGTGGGCACGCCCCTGCCGACCGTCGTGCAGGAAGTGACCCTGATCCCCGCCGCCGACACGCCCTTTGCCCTGGCCGAGACGGCCACGCCCGAGGCCACGCTCGAAATTCCGACCCCCAACCTGAACATCAAGGTGGCGTTGAACATCATCGCCGCCGAACGCACCTTCATGCGTGTGCTGGTGGACGGGCAGGAGGTCTTCAACGGGCGTGTCCTGCCGGGCAACGCCTATCCCTTCGAGGCGGCGGAAAGCGTCCAGGTGTTGACGGGCAACGGCGCGGCCCTGCGCGTGACTTACAACGGGCGCGACATGGGCCTGCTCGGCACCTTCGGCGAGGTGGTGAATAACATCTACACGGTCGATTCCATCATCACGCCCACGCCGCCCGCCCCGCCGACGGCCACCAGCACCCCCAACGTGACGCCCACTCCGTCTCCCACTCCCTCGCCGACCCCCACGTCCACGGCCACGCCGCAGGACTGACGCGAGGTATCCCCCCTTTACAGGAATTCTGTTTGTCGAAACATACCTTTCACCTTGTCTCCCTGGGCTGCGCCAAAAATACCGTCGACTCGGACTCGATGGCGCAGTTGCTTTTGAACGACGGCTATCGCATGGTGGACGATCCCGTCCGCGCCAGCGTGCTGATCGTCAACACCTGCGGCTTTATCGGTCCCGCCAAGCAGGAATCCTTTGACGTGTTGCGTGAGCTGGCCGAGGGCAAACGCGAGGGCCAGGTGCTGATTGCGGCGGGCTGCCTCACCCAGCGCTACGGCGCGGAGGTGGCCGAAAAAGTCCCCGGCGTGGATGGGGTGCTGGGCACCCGCCGCTGGATGGACATCGTGCAGGTCGTGCGCGAACTGCGCGCGGGGCCGCACCCCGAGCCGCTCTATCACCTGCCCGAGGCAGCCACCGTCGGCGCGGACGAGGGCGGCGCGCTGCGCGCCTCGATTGCGGGAGCCAGCGCCTACCTCAAGGTGGCGGATGGCTGCCGCCGTCCGTGCGCATTCTGCGCCATTCCGCTCATCAAGGGCACGGCCGTCAGCCGCCCGCTGGAGACGATCATCGCGGAGGCCAAAAGCCTGCGCGACGACGGCATCCGCGAGTTGATCCTGATCGCGCAGGACACCACCGATTACGGCCACGACCTGGGGATGAAGGATGGGCTGGCGGCGCTGCTCGAAGCCCTGACGACCCAGGTGCCCGACCTGGACTGGATCCGCGTGATGTACGCCTACCCGGGCTACGTCACCGACCGCCTGATCGACGTGATGGCCTCGCAAAAACAGGTGCTGCCCTATCTCGACATGCCGCTCCAGCACGCGCACCCCAGGACCCTGGCGCGCATGAAGCGTCCCGCGAACATCGAATGGGTGCATAACACGCTGGCCAAGATGCGCGCGAAGATTTCGGATTTGTCCATCCGCACCACCTTCATCGTCGGTTACCCGGGCGAAACAGAGGAGGAGTACCAGGCACTGGTGGATTTTGTCGAGGCGACACGCTTCGACCGCGTGGGCACCTTCCAGTTCTCGTTCGAGCCTGGCACCACCTCCGAGCCGTTGGGCGACCCGATCCCCGCCGAGGTCAAGCAGGCACGCTACGAACACCTGATGGAATTGCAGCAGAATATTTCCCTGCAGGTCAACCAGTCCTACGTCGGCAAAACGCTGGATGTGCTGGTCGAAGGCTTCGACAACGGCATCTCGATTGGACGTTCCTACCGCGACGCGCCCGAGATCGACGGCCTGGTGCTGATCGAGGGCAAGGCCAAAATCGGGCAGATCGTCCCGGTGCGCATTACGGGCGCGATGGCGTATGATTTGACAGGGGTGCTGCAGAACGGTCCGCCCTGAGCGGAGCCGCGCGTTCTGTGCGCGGCGCAGTCGAAGGGCGAAGGATTGACAACAAAAAACGCCCGATCTGTGAGGATCGGGCGTTTTGTATTTCCTATGAGGCTCTGGCCAGGGCGGTGGCTGCCAGGATCAGGGCGGAGAGGAACAGGTTGATGCGCAGCAGCAGGGTTTCCTGGCGCTGCAAACGCGCCAGTTCCTCAGGGTCGGCCTTCTCGGCGCGCAGCAATCCGCGATGGATGGCAGGAAGCACCTCCCAGGTCTGGATGGCGCTGACCACCACCATTACCACCGACAGCGAGTGCTTGACCAGGATGGCGATGGACCACTGTCCGCTGGTGGAAAGGAAACCGTCGTAGTGCGGGTTGGCGCTCAACTGGAACAGGCCCGTGGCGGCCAGCAAAACCATGCTGAACCAGGCAATCGGTTCCAGCCGCTTTTGCATCGCCGCCAAAACGGCCAGTTGATCGAACGGTTTGAGCGTCTTCCGAATGGCGGGCAGGAACAGCAGCGAAATGGCAACCAGGCTGCCGATCCAGGCCACAGTGGCGAGCATGTGCAGCCAGTAGACCAGTCCCAGTGCCCAAAAGGGGATGGAGGGCACTGCTACTGCTCGCTGGGGGCCGCCGTGGGTACCTCGGTGGGGGCCTCCGTCGGAACCTCGGTGGGCGGATAGCAAATCTGGTAGGCCTGGTTGAAATGTTTGGCGGCCACTTCGTCCAGGTTGCCAACGAGGGAGGCATTTTGATACTGAACCACGGCCTTGCACATTTCGTCGCGTTCGAACAGCCAGTCGCCGTAGCGCATGGAGGCGTAGAAATACCTCTGGCTGGCGGTCATGGTGCCGTCCCACATGGCGGGCCAGCCCGCATATACCTGGCTGAGGTAATTGACCGCCTCCTGCCAGTTCACGTCCCAGAAGCTGGCGGCCACCAGGTAGGCGCGCGCGCCCTCCCGCAGGCCGTTGGCGTTCTTGTCCAGCGGGGCGAAGCGCTCGGCCAGGGTCAGTTCGTAGATGCCGCCTTCCAGGTTGCCCTGCTTGACGATCAGGTCGTAGCCATAGTTGCGCAGGACGAAATAGTACATGCCGTCCACCTGGCCGGTCTTGTAGCCGGGGTCGGCCTTGCGCACCTCGTCCAGGGCCACCAGGGCGTTGGTCCAATCCTTGGCGGCGACCAGTTGCTGGGCCTGGGTGAAGATGCCCTCGGCGCCGGTCGGGTTGGGGGTGGGGCTGGGCAGCGGCGTGGAGGTGGGCGTGGGCACGGTCAACATGACCAGCACCTCGGTCAGTTTTTGGGAAGCGCCCGGGTAATTCGGGTCGTTGCTGATGATGAATTCCAGGCGCTGTTTGGCGGCTTCATAGCGCCCGAACTGGATATCCACCAGCGCGTATTGAAACTGTTCCGTCAACTGTTGGGTGATGACGTTGGTCGAGGCGGCCTTGCGGTCACCGATGGCAAGCAGGTAGCCGCCGTACACGCTGCCGCCCAGCAGGGTCAGCACAGCCAGCACGGAGAGGAGGTTTCCCAGCCAGCGGGACTTCTTTCTGACTTTAATGGGTTGGGTGTTTCCGGTACTTTCAGACATGTGCGCGATTATACTCCAGGTCTAGAGCTTGAAGAGCAGGCGCGCTTCGGGCCAAACCAGGGCCAGCGCGACCGTTCCGCCGACGGCCATGCCCAGCACGGCGGTGAGGATGGCTCCGCCCGGCAGCCAAAGCGCCAACGCGTAGGCGGTCAGGCCCCCGGCCAGGGCGGCAATCAGGCCTTTGAACACGGCCCCGCCCACGCGAATCGGCTGGTGGGTGCGCCCGGACAGCCAGGTGAACAGGACAACGGCTTCGATCAGCACGGCGATCTCGGCAAAGGCGATGAGGGGGGCGCCGATATCCTTGAAGACGGTCACAGCGGTGACGCCGATGCCGAGGAAGATTCCCAGCCGCAGCAGCACGGCATACAGCGGGTACATCGGCTCCTTGCGGGCGTAGAACGAACGCGCCGCCACTTCGTGGATGACGAAGCCGGTCAGCGTGAGCAGGTAGGCGCGGGTGGAGGCCGTCAGCAGGGCGGTGCCAGCCTCGTCGAAGCCGAAGACCGCCCGCACCAGCGGGTGAATGCCCGCCGCCATGACGGCGGCAATTGGCAGGGTGACGGCGATCAGGAATTGGAGCGCCTTCTCGATGGTCTCGCGGAACTTGGCCCAATCTCCGCGCGCGGCGTATTCGGAGATGGTCGGCAGCAGGGCGGTGGCCAGCGCCGTCCCGATGATCGTCTCGGGCACCTGCATCACCATCCAGCCGTAGGTCAGCGACGTGACCGCGCCGACCTGGTCGAGGCGCGAGGCCAGGTTGTCGCGCGCCAGCACGATGAGCTGGATGCCGCCCATGGTCAGCAGGCGCGGGGCCATCAATTTGAGGGCTTCGATCAGGCCCGAGTTGCGCAAGTCCAGGGAGGGCGTCCAGCGGAATCCAAACTTGAACAGGCCGGGCACCTGAATCAGCAGGTGCAGGGCCGCGCCCAGGATCACCCCGTACACCAGTCCGTAAATTCCGTATTTCGGCACCAGGAAAATAGCCCCGAAGATCTGTCCGACGTTGTAGACGGTCGGCGCCAGGGCGGGCAGGATGAAATGTTGGTTGGCTTGCAGCGAGGCCATCACCAGGCCGCTGACCGAGAAGAGGATCGTGCCGACCAGGTTGAGGCGCATCAGGTCGGCCAGCAGCGCGCGCTGTTCGGGGCCGAAGCCGGGCGCGATGCCAAGCTCCGCATCCACGATGGGCTGGGCGAAGATGGCGATGACCAGCGCGAAGGAACCCGTCACCAGGAAGGCCACGTTGGCCACGCGCGAGAACAAATCCCAGGCCGCGGCGCGATCCTTGCGGGTTAGGTACTCGGTTAGCAGTGGGATGAAGGCCATCGCCAGCGCGCCGCCCGAGATCAGGGCGAAGAGCACGTCGGGCAGGTTGTTGGCCGCGTTGAACGTATCGAGCATCTCGACCGAATCGGCATACTGCCGCGAGATGATGCCCGCGCGCACAAAGGCCAGGGCCTTGTCGATGAAGAAGAAGAACCCGACGATGAGCGCGTTGCGGCTCAGCTTGGAAAGTTTATTCATGGCCTAATGTTCGGCGGGCGGCTTGACTTCCATGCCGGGCAGTTTTTCGGCCAGCACCTGCGGCTTGTGGATCAACAGCGGCAGGCATTGCGGGCAGATGTGCTTCGTCTCTCCCTGAATGGCCAGGGTCAACAACGGGACTTGCTCCTCGGTGCGGTCACAGTTCAAACAAATGTGCATGATGTCTCCAGGTGCTTGCAGGAATGCGGACTTCAGTCCACTTTTTTTGCCGGGCGCGGACTGAAGTCCGCACTCCGTTTCTAGAGCGTGCCCTTGTACATCCCGCCGTCCACGTTCAACATGACGCCGGTGATGTAGGACGCGGCCGGGGAAACGAGGAAGGCGGCGGCGTTGGCGAACTCTGCGGGTTGGCCCAGCCGCCCGAGCGGACTCTGCTCTGACTGCTTGCGAAGCTCCTCCTCGACCGTGGACTGGTTGGCCGTTGCGCGGGCGGTCATCAACTCTGTGACCCGTTCCGTTTCCGTCCAGCCCGGCAGGATCGAGTTGACGCGGATGCCCTCGCGCCCCAGGTCGAGCGCCAGCGACTTGGTCAGGCCAATTGTCCCCGCGCGGATGCTGTTCGAGAGCAGCAGGTTGGCGATGGGCTGCTTGACCGACATCGATGTGACCGTCAGGATGCTGGCCGCGGACGATTGGCGCAGGTGGGGTAGCGCGGCCTGGATCAGGCGAACGTGCAGCATCAGGCACAGGTCGACGCCCTTTTGCCAGGCGGCCTCGTCGAGGGTATCGATGCCCCCGGGCGGAGGCCCGCCCGCGTTGGTGATGAGAATGTCCAGTCCGCCGAAGGCTTCCACGGTCTGCGCGACCAGTTTCGCGGGCATGTCAGGCAGGCTCACATCCCCTGCCAGCCCGATGACCTGCGCGCCTGTTTCCTTTTGCAGCTTCTCGGCCACGGCTTGAATCTTGGCCGCGTCCCGCCCATTGATGGCGACCTGGCAGCCCTCTTTGGCGAGTGCCTGCGCGGTGGCGTAGCCCAATCCGCGGGAGGAACCTGTCACCAGGGCGCATTTGTCTTTGAGTCCTAAATCCATAGTGTCTCCTTTTATTTGTTGAACGTCAAACGTTTAATGTTCAACGGGTTAGACGATTTCGATCCTGGCATCCCAGACATCCCCATCTGTCCAGTTGGCTTCCACCCATTTTGCCACACTTTGCAGGGTTTGTTCCAGCACAATTTTGTCCGAATTGATCGCGGCGCAGGCGATGACCGCCTCGCCCCATTTGTCCTGCAAGGCCATCTCGGCCACCGAGACGTTGAACTCGCGGCGCAGGCGGGCCATGAGCGGCTTGATGCGCCCACGCTTGTCCTTGAGGGAGAAACAGGCAGGCAGGTGCAGGTGAAAGGTGAGGGTGGCAATCATTTTAATTCGCGGTACACGCCCCCGCGCGGGCCAATTTCAAGGACGAGAATGATTAGTTGTTCGTCTTCGATGGCGTAGATGATGCGCCATTCGCCGACACGGATTCGGTACAGATTTTCGTAGCCCAGGATTTTCTTATATCCCTGCGGACGCGGATCGTTTTTTAGCGCGCGGATGGCAAAACGAAGACGTTCCAGGATGCTGCCATTCAGACGCTTGAGCGCCTTTTCCGCCTTGCGATGGATGATGAGTTTCCAGCCCCCAGGCTCGGTCATTTTACTTCTCCGCTGCCTTCCAACTCGTCATCGACTTCATCCCAGTCGCGGGCCACAGACGGATCGCGCTTCCACTCTTCATAGGCGGCGGAGGCTTCGCGTACCGCACGAAATTCCTCCATCTGTTGCTGGAATTCTGCGTAATCGATGGCGGGAATCAGCACCGCCACGCTCTTGCCGTTGCGCTCGATGATCACGTCGCCCTTGCCGGCCAGCACCTGGTCAAGCAAATCGCGGAATTTGGCGCGCGCCTCGCTGCTTTTGACAGTAATATTGGACATTTTCTACTCCTTTGTACGAACTGTACAAATTGTACAATTTGTGCAGACAGATGTCAAGAAAGAGCCGTTCGGGTTCGAAAAGGCCGTGGAACATTGTTCTTCCTTACGGCTCAAGTAGATGAATCATCAAATTCCCAATTTACCAATTACCAATCACCTATTACAATCTCTTCCATGGACACTGAAAAAAATTATAACCTCGCCCTGGATTATCTGTATTCCTACATCGATTATAGCCTGAAACATTCCTCCGAATTGGCCAAGGCCGAATTCAACCTGGAGCGCATGTTCGCGCTGCTGAATTTGCTGGGCGATCCGCACCAGGCGTATCCGATCATTCACGTGGCTGGGACGAAGGGGAAGGGGTCGACGTCCGCGTTGTGCGCGTCGGCGCTGATGGCCGCGGGCTACAAGACGGGACTGTACACCTCGCCGCATCTGCTGGATTACGTCGAGCGGATTCAAATCGACGGGCAGCCGATCTCGCACCAGATGCTGGTAGAGCTGGTCGAGGAGGTCAAGCCCTTCGTGGCGCAGGTCGAGAAGTTGACCACCTTCGAGATCACCACTGCGCTGGCTTTCCTGGCCTTTGCCAAACAGGGCTGCACGGCGGCGGTCTTCGAGGTCGGCCTGGGCGGGCGGCTGGATGCCACCAACGTGGTCACGCCGCGCGTTTCAGTTATCACCTCGCTGTCGATGGACCACATGGCCGTGCTGGGTGACACCCTGGCCAAGATCGCGGGTGAGAAGGCGGGCATCATCAAGGAGGGCGTGCCGGTCGTCTCCGCGCCGCAAAAAACGGAAGCGCTCGAAGTTGTCTTGCGCGTAGCCAATTCAAGGAATGCAGAAGTTACCCTGGTGGGTAAGGATGTGACCTGCGAGCCAGTCCATCACTCGCTGGCGGGACAAACCTTCCGACTGCACGAGAACGTTGAACGTTTAACGTTAAACGTGGATCTTCCCCTGCTCGGCGCGCACCAACTGGTCAACGCGGCCACGGCTTATGCGGCGCTCAAAGTCAGCGGGTTGGAAATCCCTGATGAGGCTATTCAACGCGGCTTTGCTCAGGTACAATGGCCTGCCCGCTTCGAGGTTGCCCGCCGCGAGCCGCCCGTCATCTTCGACTCGGCCCACAACGACGATTCGTTCGCCCGCCTGCGCGAGACGCTCGAAACTTATTTCCCTGGGAAAATGGTTTACCTCATCTTCGGGGCGTCGGAGGACAAGAACATCCCCGGCATGTTCCGCGAGATGCGGCCCAGAATCCGCCGCTTGATCGTGACGCGCGCGAATCATCCGCGGGCGCTGGAGCCTGGGAAGATTCTGGGGTTGGCTGACCAGGCCGGGGTCCAGGGTGAGGCGGTGGAGCCTGTCGAGGCGGCGCTGGCGCGGGCGTTGGAACTATCCCAAAAAGATGGTAGCATTGTCCTGTCCGCAGGCTCGATGTTCGTGACCGCCGAGGTGATGGCGGCGTGGAAGAAAAATAACTGATATGTCGTTGCGAGAAGCGAACGGAGTGAGCGACGAAGCAACCTCCCAATCGCAGAGATTGCTTCGGGCGCAATGACAGAGGACTCACATGAACCAAAACGACTGGAACGACGAAGAAGAGGAAGATAATTTCAACCTGGCGCTTTCGCAGCGCACCGAGGAACTGTACCGCATCCCCAACCGTGAGGTGGGATCGGATGGCTTGATCGAGGCGGTGGTGCTGCCGCTGCGCGACCTGGTCGTCTTTCCGCGCATGGTCACGCCCATTTTCGTGGGGCGCGAGGGGTCGCTGTTGGCTGTGCAGGATGCCCAGCGCCGCGACCAGACCGTCATCGGCCTGACGCAGAAGGACCCCGAACTCGAACACCCGGGCGTGGATGACTTCCTGCCGGTGGGCGTGGAGATGGCGGTGGGGCGGCTGCTGCAAATGCCCGACGGTTCGTACTCGGCGCTTGTGCAGGGCCGCCGCCGTGTGGAGATCGTCGAGTTCGTCAAGACCCAGCCGTATCTCAAGGCGCGCGCGCGGGTCATCTTCGAGCCGACGACTGCCGACCGGCAGACGCAGGCGCACATGCGCACCGCGCTCGACCTGTTCGACCGCTGCGTGCAGCTCGACCGCTCGATCCCCGAGGAAGCGCACCTGTTTGCCCTGAACATCTCGGAGCCAAGCTGGCTCTCGGATATGATCGCCACCTCGCTTTCGCTGACCTATGAAACCAAGCAGACCCTGCTGCTGATGCTCGACCCGAAGACGCGCCTCCAGCACCTGAACTCGATCCTGGCCCAGGAAGTGGACGTGCTCGAACTCGAAGACGAGATCCATGCCAGGGTGCAGAACGAGGTCGACCGCAGCCAGCGCGAGTTTTACCTGCGCGAGCAGATGAAGCAGATCCAGAACGAGTTGGGCGAAGGCGACATTTTCACGCGCGACGCCAATGAGTTGAAAACCAGGATCGAGGCGGCCAACCTGCCCGAGGAGCCGAAATCCGTGGCGATGAAGGAGCTTGACCGCCTCAATCAGATGCCGCCCATGGCGCCCGAGGTCAGCATCATCCGCACCTATATCGATTGGATCCTGGACCTGCCGTGGACGAATCTCACCTCCGACAACCTGGATGTGAAGAACGCCGCCAAGATTCTCGAGCGCGATCATTACGGTTTGAAGAAGGCCAAGGAACGCATCCTGGAATACATTGCGGTGCGTTCGCTCAAGCCCAAGAAGGAGCGCCAGCCGATCCTGTGCTTCATCGGCCCGCCCGGTGTGGGCAAGACCTCGCTGGGACGTTCCATCGCCGAGGCGCTGGGGCGCAAGTTCGTACGCGTGTCGCTGGGCGGCGTGCGCGACGAGGCCGAGATCCGCGGGCATCGCCGCACCTATATCGGCGCCCTGCCCGGGCGCATCCTCCAGACCATGAAGCGGGCCGGCAGCGCCAATCCGCTCTTCATGCTGGATGAGATCGACAAACTCGGCTCGGACTTCCGCGGCGACCCGTCGTCGGCCATGCTGGAAGTGCTCGACCCCGAACAGAACAACGCCTTCAGCGACCATTACCTCGAAATGCCCTTCGACCTCTCCAAGGTCATGTTCGTGACTACGGCCAACTCGCTGATGACCATCCCGCCCGCCCTGCTCGACCGCATGGAGCTGATCGAGTTTCCCGGCTACATCGAGGAGGACAAGCTGGAAATTGCCAACCGTTACCTGATCCCGCGCCAGTTGGAGGAGAACGGCATCGACGAACTGGGCGTGACCTTCGAGTCGGACGCCATCCGCCGCGTCATCCGCGAGTACACCTACGAGGCGGGCGTGCGCAACCTGGAGCGCGAGATTGGGCGGGTCTGCCGCAAGGTGGCGCGCCTCAAGGCGGAAGGGAAGAAGTTCCCGACCGTGATCGTTCCCGACCAGGTTGAGAAATTCCTCGGCCCGCAGCAGGTCTTTCCGCCCGAGGCGGAGGCGCAGGACGAGGTGGGCGTGGCGACCAGCCTGGCCTGGACCGAGGATGGCGGCGTGATCATGCCGGTCGAGGTGGCCGTGCTGGAGGGCAAGGGCACCATGCAGATGACCGGCCAGATGGGCGAGGTGATGCAGGAATCGGCCCAGGCCGCGCTGACCTATATTCGTTCGCGGGCCACCTCCCTCAACATCGACCTGGAGGTCTTCGAGCGTATGGACATCCACATCCACATGCCCGAGGGCGGCATCCCCAAGGACGGACCCTCGGCGGGCATTACCATGGCCTCGGCCATCATCTCCGCGCTGACGGGGCGGCCCGTCTTCCGCCACGTGGGCATGACGGGTGAGATCACCCTGCGCGGACGTGTGCTGCCCATCGGCGGCGTGCGCGAGAAGGTCATGGCCGCCCATCGCGCGGGTCTCAAGACCGTCATCCTGCCCGAGAAGAACATGAAGGACCTGGTCGACCTGCCCAAGCAGGCCAAAGCCGAGTTGAAGATCATCCCCGTCAAACACATGGACGACGTGCTGGGCATTGCCCTGGCCGCCGTACCCACCCTCGAACCGCCCCGCCCGCGCAAACAGCCGCGCGAGGATACGGAAGATTAAGATAAAACCAAAAAGGCGTCCTCACAAGAGGACGCCTTTTGATAACTTCTATCTTGCCAACGGAATGAGATTGACGTAGCTGAGCAGTTCGCCTTTTCCATTCACTTCAACTTGGATGTAGTAGCAAGTGCCATCCTCAAACTGCTTGGTTGGGTCATCCCAGTGAAAGAGGTAGGTTCCTGTTTTCGAGCTGTGATCGGGGGTGAGCGCATCCAGGTTGAGGTCGGGCGCGGCCAGCGCAATCAAGTCACGCACCATTTTCTCCAACTCTGGAACAGGAAGATCCACGATCCCAGCGGGCATGGTTTTAGGATGGATCGCGATAATTCGGTGCGTTAAACCGTCAAAAGCGTAATACCTGCTGTCGGTTTCATATCTGGATAAAAAGCTGTCCGATGAAAAGAGGGGCGTGAGTGTGAAGCCCGAATCCCCGCCAACTTTGACCTGGCTGCGCATGCCTTCCACTCTTTGAATGGCGTGGACATCTATTTCATCAGGTGTGACTGTGTCTGTAGGATTTATTGCCAGCGGGATCGTATTGTAGTAACTGAGCAGTTCCCCTTTCCCGTTCAATCCGACTTGTATTTTGGGGTGATGGCCATTGCTCAGCGTTTTGCTGTTGTCGATCCATTGGAAGAAATAGGTCCCGATTTTTTGCCTGTGATCGGGAGTTAGAGTATCCATGTTTATACCGGGAGAAGCAAGGGACACTAATTCCCACGCCAGCTTTTCCAATTCTTCCACTGAAAGCGATTGAATGCCTGCTGGCATCTCTTTGGGATTGATCGAAATGAGCTGGTCTGTTCGATCATAAAAGGCGTAGGCTCTGGTTTCGGTTTGATAGGTGGTGAGGATCACGCGTTTCAGGCTTGGATCTGAAAAACCTGACGAACCTCCCACTTTGACATGGCTGCCTTTTCCTTCGATTCTCTGGATGGCCTGAACGATATTCTCAGGCACGGGAATTGTGTTGAGATGTTCCTCATATTTCGCCTGCGCTGTGGCGCTCAGGATATTATTCTCTCTCACGATGAGATACAGGTCGCCAATTGCAACCTTTGAATAAACGCCGCTCTGCGTTGAATAGATCAAAACGTATGTGCCGTTTTCCCATTCTTCATCGGTGGGTTCGGAGAAATCACTCAGCGCCCATTTGAATTCACGGGTGGCGGCGTATTGTTGGTTTGTGTATGCCGCCCCCATTGAGATTTCCTGGAGGGTCAACTGGTAATACGCCTCATTGAGTTCGGCGATCTTATTCAGAACTTCTGTTTCCTTTTGCTGGACTCGCTTCAGTGACTCGCCTCTGAATAGAAAATATACATCGCCAGCGGCGCCAAAATTCCTTGTTTGCTTTTCAGTTTCTATCAAGGCATTGTATTCATCTACAACGGCATAGGCTTGTTGAAGGATGGCTTCCTTTTCACTTTTTATGTCGGTTGGGTGGTATAACGAAAAGTGTGTAAATTGAAGAGGGAGTCTTGGTATCCTTGCAGGTAACCGAACCAAAACAAGGAAAAAGCCATGACTCCCAAAACAAATCATACGCAAATCGACACAGACAGTCAA
>JBMOMS010000086.1:0-2468 GCA_049324895.1 Chloroflexota bacterium | reverse complement strand
GAGATTCCATGAAACGTATGGTAATTTTGGCGCTGTTGTTCCTGTCGGCCTGCGGCGCGCCGCAGCCTGCCCCGGCCGTTGGCCCCGCCCAGGCCGGGCCGACCGGCTTCATCGCCGATTCCTATCCGACCGCCCAGGCGCAGTCGGTGTCGTCGAACCAGGCGGCTGGCGGCGGCGTGCAGATGAGCGTGGAGCGCGTCTGGCAGGACGGCAAGCAGTTGAACGCGGACCTGTGCTTCAGCCTGCCCAGCGACTCGGACTGGTCGATCTGGAGCGCCAGCCTGCAATATGCCGGCACGGTCAACACTGAGTACAGTTCGGTGCTGCTCAGCCTGCAGCTGCCCGCCGAAGGCGCGCCCGGCCGCCGCTGCGACACGCTCAGCTTCTACGTGCCTCCCGACGCCGTGTTGACGAATGGGGTCATCACCATCGACTCCATTGCGGCCCTGCCGCGTGAGGGCGAGTATTGCAGCCTGTACATGCCCAAGATCCAGCAATCCCTGCAGGAGCGCGGCCTGGCGGTCACGCTCGAATGTGTGGACGTGAACGGCATCCCCACCATGCAGATTACCAGCTTCCCGCCCGAGTTGACGAAGGAGCAGGTCGAGCAGCTCGTCTACAGCGACGAGTACTACAGCCTCAAAGGCCCGTGGAGTTTCAACTTCAGCCTGACCCAGTAACCAACCGAAACCGCCATGAAAGTGGCGGTTTTTTTGGATTCCGACAGTTCTACTGCCGGCTGATTCTGGGGAAGGACCGTTTATGAATGCGCGAAGCGGGGACGGTATTTTTTCGATTTTATGCTACACTTTCAACAACGGAGGCGCTCATGAAAGAGTGGAAGGATGTTCTGGTCGAACTGGCAAAGAAACTGACGGCGCTGTTTGCGTTCGTTGTCCTGATTGTGATTGTGATTGCGGCGATGGGGAAAAACATTCCCGCCGGGTTTCAAGCCCTGATCTACATCGTTGTGATTGGCGGGCTGCTCATTTACGCCGTCCAGCAATACCTGCAAATTCGCGCCCGGCATGACCGCGGTGAAAAAGCGGACAAGATCGAGCCGCCTGCGCCTGTAGTGGTTTCCCAGCCTGCGCCTGTCGAGACGCCCCAACCAGCGCCGCCTGCTATTCCACCAGATGTGTTCTCTGCGCGGGAATGTTACCTGCGCGCGGTGGTGGCCGACTGCCGCACGGTCAGGTTGGCGGGCATCGACCCCAACGCATCCGACCCCACCCGCGGCGGGATGTCGCTGGAGAAATTGTACATTTCCCTGGATACGCGGACACCCAAAGAAAAACCAGATGAGGAACAAAAGAAATCGGGAGTTCGACCGGCTGGGCAGGAACCCGAGCCAATGAGCGCCCTGGAAGCCTGGACAGGCAGCCCCAAGCGCCGCATGGTCCTGCTGGGACTGCCGGGCACGGGCAAATCCACCTTCGTGCGCTACCTGGCCTTGAGCATGGCCCGCGCGGAGCTTTCCCGCGAGGCGGAATTGCCGCAGGAATGGAAGGGACGTCCCTTGATGCCCTTCATTCTCTCGCTGGGGCGCTTTGCCGAAACCATCCCGTCCGAGTGCCGCAAAGGCCGCGCCGAACTGATCGAGGACTACCTGGTGCAGACCTTGAAAAATGGCGATGACACCCGCGAATTTGCGCCGCTGGCCCTGCGCGCGCTGGAACGCGAGGGCGGCCTGGTGATGTTCGACGGGCTGGATGAGGTCGCCAATTTGGGGCTGCGCCCGCTGGTCGTGCAGGCGGTGGAGGATTTCGTCGAGAAATACAGCCGCAACGAGCACAATTATTTTCTGGTCACCTGCCGCACCTATTCCTACCAGCACGACGCCGAATGGAAATTGACCGACTGGCCGACGCATGAGCTGGCCCTGCTGACCCATAAAAAGATTCGATTTTTCATCCAGGCCTGGTACGCGGAATTGAGCCAGATCGACGCCTCGCGCAAGGCGGAGTATGAGCGCAAGCGGGATAAATTGCTCGAAACGCTGCAGCCCGGCGACCGCCGCCAATTGCTGGAAATTGCCGCCTTCCCGCTCATCCTGACCATCATGGCGGTGGTGCATACCCATTATGGCGAACTGCCCGACACGCGCGCCCAGGTGTACGAACGCTGTGTGGAATTGCTGCTCATCCGCTGGCAGGGCGAGCGTTCGGTGGCGGGAAAGATCCAGCGACAAAACATTCTCGACGCCCTGGATATTTCACCCACGGTGCTGTATCAGGCCTTATGGGAGGTGGCCTTCGAAGCGCACGGGAATGGCGACAAGGATGCATCCGGGGACGGTTCCGCCGCCCTGGTCACCGAAGATTTGCTGGATGGAAAACTGAAGATCTTTTTGCAGAATCGGGACAAGGTCGAGACCTTCCTGGAATACTGCCAGAGTTCGAACGGCCTGCTGATGCTGCAAGGCACGCTGGCCGCGCCCGGCCGGCCGCCGCGCAAGGTGTATGCCT
>JBMOMS010000085.1:17364-18517 GCA_049324895.1 Chloroflexota bacterium | reverse complement strand
TCGCGCCCAAGCCCGCGCCCAGCAACATCACCACCATGATGATTCCCGTCATCGCCCACCAGGAGCCAACAGGGCGGAAGTGAAACACGGTCAACAAAATGACGATAACCAGACTCACGCTCAACAGGCTTTGTCCCAGCCCTGCGATCATCTTGCCCGCCACAATGCCCCAACGGTTAAGCGGCGCAAGCAGCAGGTTTTTCACCGTGCGGTCATTCCATTCGGACGCGACCTGCAAGCCTGTATTGAGCATGGCGCTGTACAGACATGCAAAAAGCAGCAGGCTGGTGCTGATGTAATCCTGCATGACGGGGTCATGCTTCAGCCACGAAGTCTCTTCAATGGTAAATCCTGCGCCGCCGCGTTGCGCGCTGAATTCGCGCACAGCATAATCCAGACGCAGGCGCAAGTTCTTGGAATAATCGGAGTTGATGTTGTTGATGTGAAGTTCCACAACGGCTTCGTTATCAAGAAGACGCGCCGAAAAATCGGCGGGGATGACGACCAAGCCAAAGGCGCGGCGCTGCTCAAATAAACGGCGGGCAGTTGTCGGGTCGGTGGTGGCGACGCGGTAATACACCGCCTCTTGCGAGCGAATGCTTTTTAGCGCTTCCACGAATGCGCGCGATTCCGCGTCATCGCTTTCCATCGCCACAACAATCCCATTGGTGGAACTGGTCGGCACAATGATCGAATAAAAGAAAATAAACACCAGCGGCATGATCACGCTGACCATCACCAAAAACGGCTGACGGCTGAAACGCAGCCAGTCTTTGACTGCCAATGCAAAAATGGGTTCGAGTATGTTTCGCATGGTTGTTCAATCCCGCAGGGTGCGCCCCGTCAATTCGATAAAGACATCGTTCAGGTCTGGCTGGCGGAGAGAGATGGCGCGCGGCGTGATGTTGTGGGCATTCAACTGCGCCAGGATATTTTGGAAGACGTCCTGCCCATCTGCCAGATTCAAGCGGATGGATGGCGGTTCGCCCACCCTGCCCGTGACTCCCGCGCTTCTTTCCAACGCCGATACCTGGTCTGCCGATAAATCAGCTTCGATCTCCACGAAAGCCTTTCCCACCGACTGCCGCAATGCGGCAGATGTGCCGCGCGCCACCAGATGACCGTGATCCAGAATGGCGATTTCATCTGCCAG
>JBMOMS010000085.1:9309-17264 GCA_049324895.1 Chloroflexota bacterium | reverse complement strand
ATACCTGGTCTGCCGATAAATCAGCTTCGATCTCCACGAAAGCCTTTCCCACCGACTGCCGCAATGCGGCAGATGTGCCGCGCGCCACCAGATGACCGTGATCCAGAATGGCGATTTCATCTGCCAGCGCCTGCGCTTCTTCCATGTAGTTGGTGGTGAGCAATACTGTCCGCCCTTCGCGCGCGATCTGTCGGATACGTTCCCAAATGGCGGCGCGTGATTGCACGTCCACGCCCAGTGTGGGTTCATCCAAAATGACAACTTTGGGATCGGTAAGCAATGCCCGCGCCAATGCCAGTCTGCGTTGCATTCCGCCTGAGTAGGCACCCACACGGTCATGCTGACGGGCGGTCAAACCCACCAGTTCGAGCACTTCGGCAATCTTGCGCTTGCGCTCATTGGGCGGGACGTTGTAGAAGCGGGCATGGAATTGCAGATTCTCTTCGGCGGTCAAATCGTTATACAGCGAAGTCTCCTGTGGAACGACTCCCAGCACGTTGCGAACATCGGTCAACTGACTGGCGGCATTCAGTCCGAGCACAGCCAGCCTGCCGCTGGTGGCTGGCAACAATCCGCACAGCGCATTGACAGTGGTGGTCTTGCCCGAACCGTTCGGTCCGAGCAAACCGAACACCTGCCCTGGAGCAATGTCCATGCTCAAGTTGTCAATGGCGGTGAAGTCCGCCTGTTTGGGACGTTTAAAGGTCATACGAAAGTTCTGAATGGAAATGGCGGGTTGGGTCATGAGGTCTCCTTTGTTGAGTGTTTACTCAATGAATTGAATAAAAAAAGAAGGTCAGGCGCGCGCGCCCTGGAACCAGGTCGAGAACATTTCCTGTACGAAGGCAGTGGAACGCGCCTCCCACTGGGCTTTGGAAAGATGACGATGGGCGACGAAGAAAATCATCAGCGAAGAAAAGAACATTTGCGCGCTGGTCTTCAGCGGCAGGTCTGCACGTAATTCGCCAGCGGACACACGCTCCTGTAGATAATCTGCCAACAGGCTCACGCCGCCCGCGATCAAACCCTGCAGCGCCTCGCCCACCTTGGCGTTCGTCTGCGCCTCGGCAAACATGATGGACGTGATCGCAGACTCGCGTCGTAGGGTCTTCAACCATTCACCTGCCAGCATGGGCAAGACGTCTTGAGTGGACATGCCACGCGCACTCGATAGGAGTTCGCGCAGACTGCCAAAGAAGGAATGGCGCGTTTCGATGACCGCGTTCAACAGATCTTCCTTGCTGGCGAAGTAGTGAAAGATCAACCCTTCGGTGACCCCAACCTCCTGCGCGATCTGCTTGGTGGAAACGCCGTTGAACCCATGCAAGGCAAAGAGTCGCAGCGCCGTTTCAAGGATCTGGCTGCGGCGCGCTTCGGCATGTTGCTGACGGGAGGTAAGGGGTTTGTCGAGGATGGTCATAATTTCGCTGAGTGTTTACTCAATATTTTACCAGCAACATCTTTTTTTTACAACAATTTGAAAGGCAGGACTTCCCCAACCTTTTGCAATCCAAAGGCTGGTATAGCCGTGGTAAACTGACACTGTTCAACAATTACATGGCAGAGTCGGTTCCATTGAACCGACTTCTTCACACCTAATAAGCGCAAATAAATTTGACCACTTGCGAAAAAAACACATGCATACACAAACTTCCACCGCCCTCGCCCACCCGAACATCGACTTGGCGATGTAATCCCAAGGGGACATAATATTTGGTGTCTGCAAGGTTGGTGTTGACTAAATACAAGAGAGGTACAAGTGCAAATGGTGAAAATAAGCAGGGCGCCCCAACTTTTGCTGGGGCACCCTGCTTATTTTTTAGCGAAAGAGCCGCCACCATAAACCTACCATTGTTCCTTACAGCCCTGGGGAGTTATTGATTATCCGTAGACTATTCCAAAAAGTCGTCACCATTTACATGTGTGAATTCAACCTTGAACTTTTTCAAAACACCAGTCCTACCCTTGACATTCGCCGACTTCTCACGTAAAATACCGAACATTGTTTGGAATTCAAACAGGAGATGGAAGCGATGGCGCAATCCCCCCGCCAAAAGAGACACGAGAAAAGCCAGCAAGCCATTTTGGATGTTGCCGCAAAGTTGATCGTGGAAAATGGCTATGAAAATCTTTCCCTGCGCGAAGTCGCGCGCCAGGCAGATTACAGCCCAGCCGCATTGTATGAATATTTCAAAAGCAAAGAGGATATTTTGTTCGTATTGAGCGAACAGATCGGCGATCAAATGCTTGTTTTGATGAACGAAGTGCCCGCCTCTTTACCGCCCCTGGAGCGGATCGTCCAACTGGGGCAGGTATACATCCGTTTTGCGGTTTCAAACCCCGCCAAATTCCAGTTGATGAATTCCCTGCCCTCGAAGCGAAAATCATTGGATGAACCTGTTTCAGCAAATTCACCGTACCAGCTTGTGCTTAACGCGGTCAGTGCCGCCATTAAGTCAGGAGACATCAAACGTCCCAAAGGGATCCATGCCGAGGAAATCACCTACAGTCTATGGGCGTTCATTCACGGCGCTTCCATGCTCAGGCTGACTCACTTGCGCGATTTTCAAGCCGATTTTGACAAAATCGACCTGATGGCAATTAAGACGTTTTTGAAGGGGCTTGAGTAGAAACCCAAAGGCGCGCGCAGTTTACGCTCTTTAAGAAATTCTGGATAAACCTATGAAAATATTTCTGATCGTTTTTTTGATATTGGTTCTTTTACTCTCGGCTGTAATTCTTGCTGTCCAACCTCCCAAACCACCAAAATCCGTTTCCAGTGTAGCGGAGTTGGAAACTTACCTGACCGAATTGACGCAGGGCAACGTTCCGCCTGGTCTTTCGGTGATTGTTGTGAAAAATGACAAAATCGCGTATGCCAACTCCTTTGGCGTAACGAATGGACAAACACAGACTCCCGCCAGCATGGATACCACCTATCACTGGTGGTCGATGACCAAAGTCACAACGGCAATCGCCATCATGCAGTTGCAGGAACAGGGCAAATTGAGCATAGACGACCCCGTCGAAAAACACCTGCCTCTATTTCAGGTGGAATACAAGGGCGAGCCGGTTCATGGAATTACCATTCGGCAACTGCTGAATCACACCTCCGGCGTGCGGGACGTGGTCCCAGCCATCATTGGCTGGGTGCATTATGAAGATGAGGTCTATAACCAAACCGAACAAGTGGAAAAGTACTTGCCTGAATATAACCAACTGCTCTTTACGCCGGGCAGCGACTTTACCTACACCAATTTAGGCTACATGGTTCTCGGTGCGGTAATCGAAGCAGTTTCGGGGCAGCGTTACGAAGAATACATCACCAAAAATATTTTGACCCCTGCGGGCATGAACAATACAGGCTTTCTCTACTCAGCGGACATGGCAAAATATGAGGCTGATGGTTCACATCCTATTGCTCACATCTTTACGCCCTTGCTGCCCTTCCTGCTGGATATGAATCCGCTTGTCAAGGAACAACAAGGGAAAATTCTTTGGCTCAATCGCGCCTATCTGGATGTCACCCCGTCTTCCGGGCTGATCGGCTCAACTCACGACGTCGGCTTGTTGATGAAATCGCTGCTGACAGGCGAAGCGCTATTATCCCTTGATTCGCAAGCCGCCATGCAGCCAACGGGTGAATTACCCGGCGAACGTCCGCTGGGCTGGGCGGAGTATCAACTGGGAGAGCGTCCCTACCTCCAGCATATGGGCGGCGGACCCGGCTTCGCCACCATCATGCGTCTGTATCCGCAGGAAGGCTTGGGGATTGCCATCCTGGCAAACAGCACCAGCCTTGAGGCGGTTGCATTGACAGATTTATTTGCCGGTCTGGATTGGTAAACTGAGATGAACAAATTTTTTGAAATTCCCGGGCTTAATATTTATATCCAACTGGCAGTGACCTTGATCTCCATCTCCATCCATTTGCTTGCCACACGCAACAAACCCCGCAAAGAATCCGTGGTGGAGTTGATGACCATCTACACCATCGGGTTGGCAGGATGGTTCTCCATCGTCAACGGCATCTTCGGTCATATTCTATATGCCGATGAAGTCGCCGTCTCTATCGGCTGGCCCCTCAACAGCGGCTTTCAAATGGAACTGGCCTTCGCCTCGATTGGAATTGGGATCACCGGCTTTATCGGTTTCTGGAACAGAGAGTTTTGGCTGCCGTTCATCATCACTAAATCCAGCCTGATGCTGGGAGCGGGGTATACACATATTGTTCACATGTTTGAGCATGGGAACTTTTCCCCCGGCAATGCGGGCGTTGTGCTGTATTGGGACTTTATCTTTCCGATCTTATTGGCGGCATTTTATGCCAACTACCGATTTTCACGATAACTTGTGAGCAGAACCATTAGACTTTACCGGAAACAATCGTGACGCCATATATGGGGATCAAAAAGTCGGTTTTTAGGATAATTGTGTAAAAAATACCGCTATATATGGTACTACTTCTTAATTCCGGTAAAGTCTATTGTTTTGAAATTAAAACTACAAGGTTTTAACTCAATCACTGATGTTACGCACTGAGTGTGGCAAAAACCGAGTAAGATTTGGGCATGAACAAAGAATACTTGGAACTCTAGACCGATTATTTGCTCAGCACATTTGGACACGCTACAGCGACAGGTATATCGACGCTGGTGGATGGACAAGTCAGCCACGACCAGATTACACGCTTTCTGTCAGGTAGCGAATTCACGTCGAAAGACTTATGGCTGGAAGTCAAGACCACGGTACGGAAGGTGGAACGGGAAGATGCGGTCTTGATTTTCGACGATACCGTTCAGGAAAAACCATACACGGATGAGAACGAGGTGATGTGCTGGCATTATGATCATAGCAAAGGTCGGGCTGTGCAAGGTTTCAATCTACTCAACTGCTTGTATCATGTGGATGATATCTCCATTCCAGTGGCGTTTGAGTTGATCAAGAAACCTGTCGAATACAGCGACCTCAAAACGCGCAAGCGCAAACGAGCCAGCCTGGTGACCAAAAACGAGTTGATGCGAGCCATGCTGGACGTGTGTGTGCAAAACAAATTGAAGTTTCGCTTTGTTTTGTTCGACACTTGGTTTGCCTCGAAGGAAAATATGTGCCACATCAAACAATCACTCGAAAAAGACTTTGTATGTGCGCTGAAATCCAATCGTTTGGCGGCTGTGAGCGCGGAAGATTATCAAGCCAACCGCTTTACACCGATTGAAGAACTGCCCTGGCAAGAAGAGACGCTGTTTACAGGCTGGCTCAAAGACGTGCCTTTCCCTGTACTGTTCGTGCGCCAAGTCTTTACCAACAAAGATGGCAGCACGGGAATTCTCTATCTGGCTTGCAGTGACACAACGGTCACGCGGAAACTGATTCTAGCGACCTATCAAAAACGATGGCCGGTGGAAGTCTTCCATAAATCACTCAAACAGAATGCCGCTTTGGGTAAAGCGCCTGTGCGACGAGTCACCACACAGAACAATCATGTCTTTGCCGTGCTGTATGCAACTTTCAAGTTGGAGTGCTTGAAAATCAAGCGACACCTCAACCATTTTGCCTTGCGGGCACATTTGTATCTCAAGGCGACCCGCACGGCTTTTGACGAATTACAAGCCCTCAAGGCTGCGTAACATCGGTAACTAACAATGGGGCGCAAAATTGGTCGCCAACCTGGCGACCTGTGCAGTAAAAAAAGAGAAATCCCAACAACTTTCATCCAAGGATAAGTAAATGCAATCAAATCATGTCTTGCCCAGGCAAGACCTATTGAAATCCATATTGTTTTTAGCAAGTTCATTTATTTTGGCATACTGTCTTCAAATAACCGTTCATGAATTGGGTCATTATTTTGCCGGTTGGTTTACAGGTGCGGAAGGCGGGAGAGTCATTCTCCATCCCTTTTTGAATTCACAGGTCATCTTTGCAAAAGTTCCATCTACATCAAGCCAGGTGTTTATCGGGGTCATGGGCGTCATTGCAGATATTACACTTGCTGCAACACTTGCTCTTTTTGCCTGGCGGAAAAAGAACGCTTTCACACTGCCTTTGTTGCTGTGGGGCGCAATCGCGTTCATCGGTGAAGGCATTGGCATGATTGGGAATATTGCCGCACTGCCTTACTCATATGATGATATTGGGCAGTTGATGCTGATCGGTATTTCACCCACCCCACTCATTCCGCTCAGCATAATCTTCGTTGTAAGCGGTCTGATCATGATGATCCTGATCATGCCTCTTTCAGGCGTCTCACCCGAAGATTCTTTCTTGAAAAAACTGATCGCATTCTTTTGCTGTCTACCACTCTACTTTACTTTGGCAATCCTCTACATAAGGGTTTTTGATCCGAAGAATTTAGATACTCTCGATATAAGGCTAATGCAATTCCAAATCGGACTTGTTTTTACCATCCTGCTTGCAGCGGTTTACAAACCAATGGACAAATTTCTGGGACAAATGATGAAGACCAAAGCTGTTTCACAACCAAAATGGTCCGAGGTCATGTATGCGATTATAGGATGTGCGTTAGTTTTTGCATCTTTGATGATTGCCTATTCGCCAAAATAATTCAGCTTTCTTTTTCGCCTTCTCCATTAATGGACATGGTAAACTTGATTTGTTTCCCCGAAACATGAAGCCTGCGATGTAAGCGCGAGCGACAACAGTTATTTCGAGTTCAATCACCCTAAAAACTGCTTAATTTCAACAAGAATTTCCTATGAAACCCTCTTCTACCACCGCCCTTGCCCACCCGAATATAGCTTTCATCAAATACTGGGGCAACCGCGACAACGCGCTGCGCCTGCCCTCCAACGGTTCGATCTCGATGAACCTGGAGGGACTGTACACGCGCACGACGGTCAGTTTCCAGCCGTCGCTGCCGCTCGATGAGTTGATCATCAACGGACACGCCATGACCGGCAAGGGCCTGGAGCGCGTGTCGTACATTCTCGACCTGGTGCGCGGAATGGCGGGACTCAACCTGCGCGCGGAAATAATCAGCGAGAACAATTTTCCCGCCGGCGCGGGGATTGCGTCTTCGGCGGCGGCGTTCGCGGCGCTGGCGCTGGCTGCCTCCAAGGCGGCCGGGCTGGAGTTGAGCGAAGCGGAATTATCCCGACTGGCCAGGCGCGGCTCGGGTTCGGCCTCGCGCTCCATCCCGACGGGCTTTGTCGAATGGCTCATGGGCAGCGGCGACGGGGATTGTGTCGCAGTTTCGATTGCGCCGCCCGAACACTGGGACCTGGCCGACTGCGTGGCAATTGTCAATGAGAGCCACAAAAAGACAGGTTCCACCGAAGGGCACGCGCTGGCATGGACCAGTCCGCTGCAAGCCGGGCGCGTGGCCGATGCGTCCCGCCGGCTGGAGATCTGCCGCAGCGCCATCCTCGAACGGGATTTCGCAACCTTTGCCGACATCATCGAACTCGACTCGGACATGATGCACGCGGTCATGATGACCTCCAATCCGCCGCTGATGTACTGGCAGGCCGCGACCGTGGACATCTTCCACGCGGTGCGCGAGTGGCGCGCGGATGGCTTGCCCTGCGCCTATACGGTGGATGCCGGGGCGAATGTCCACGTCATTTGTCCACGGGAGCAGGCCGGGGCGGTGGAAAAAAAGCTGCGCGCCCTGCCCGGGGTGCGGGATGTGCTGGTCGCCCGGGCCGGCGGCCCGGCGCGGCTGGTCGAATAACATTTTTCAGGTATAATCGTTTACGATAAGCGTGGGACTTTAAGGGTATGAGCAGTCGACACTCACCCCACCGTCTTTGGAGGAAAAATGCAACCAGAACCGTCTGTACCGCAAGATGTACCGCAAGAACAGCCAGTCGAGACTCCGCATGTCGAGCCGCCGCATGTAGAGGTTCCTGTGGCGGTTCCCCCGAAACCAGCCCGCAAGTTCAACTTCCTGGCCCTGTTTTCGGTGATCCTTTTGCTGGCAGTCGCCGGCCTGG
>JBMOMS010000085.1:0-9209 GCA_049324895.1 Chloroflexota bacterium | reverse complement strand
GTCGAGACTCCGCATGTCGAGCCGCCGCATGTAGAGGTTCCTGTGGCGGTTCCCCCGAAACCAGCCCGCAAGTTCAACTTCCTGGCCCTGTTTTCGGTGATCCTTTTGCTGGCAGTCGCCGGCCTGGGATATTGGGCCTGGCAGCTCAATACCACGCTGGCAACCACCCGCCAGGACCTGGCCGCGCTTCAGGAAAAATACGACCAGTTGACCACTGACAAGGATGCCCTGAGCGCAGAACTGGACGAGACCCGGACGACCCTAGAATCCGAGCTTGAAACCACGAAGGGCGAACTGGCGGACTCCCAGGCAGCGCTGGAAACCGCCAACGCAGAGTTGGAAGATGCCCGGAAGGAATTGACCACATTGCAAGAGAGGATGAAAAAGGCCTCCAAATGGATGGATGTGGCGATTGCCTCCATGGTGGATGGCGAGAATGACGACTCTATTACCAAAAAAGTCAATGCCCTGGGCGATGCGAAGCTGAAGAGCATGTGGAAGGAAGTCACTGACATCGAGGTTAAAACCGATGCGGACTTTGAAAAGTTCGTCGAAAAAGTCATTGATTTTCGCCGCTACCTCCTGGAAAGCATTGCCGATTTCCTAGAGTAGCTCCCCTCTCCGTTCCAACGCCATGCGCCCTGTCCAGGCAGGGTGTATGGCGTTTTCTTTTTTTTCGTCCACGGGCGGGCGCGACGGAACCATGAGGCCTGGCAGCAGCCCATTCTCAGGGATTTCTTATCCATCTCCGTGAGTTGGGCAATTTAATCCGGGATATAATCTGTCCACCGCGCGTGAGGCGCGGGAAAGGATTATTGTTTGATGGATCTGGCGACAAAAATTTTGGTGTTCTTCCTGGCTTTGGGCGGAATGATCTTCCTGCACGAACTCGGGCATTATTTCACCTCGCGTTGGGCGGGGATCGATGTCGAAGAGTTTGGCTTCGGCCTGCCCCCGCGCGCGTTGGGATTATGGCGCGGCAGGGGCTATCTCATCTTCAATGGCAGGCGCGTGGAGATCCCGCAAAACTTCGAGCGCCTGTACGACTGGCTGGACGTCTATTTTCGGCCCGCGGTTGCCACCGTGGACGAGGTGGACGGCAAGTATATTTTGCGCTCCATGCGCATCACCTTCGAGGACCAGCCCGCCCAGGCGGCGGCATCCAACCCGTCCGAACTGCTGGTGGACGCCGACCGACAGGTGGTCAGCGCACCCCAGGTTGAGCCGCAGAAGCCGCAGGTGCTGAAACTGGGCAGCGAGCGCGGCGCCATCGAGTGGAAGGGCGAGATCAACGAAGCCCACCCCGGCACCCTGCTCAGCCTGAACTGGCTGCCGCTGGGCGGTTTTGTGCGCCCCAAAGGCGAGACCGACCCGAACATCCCCGGCGGGTTGGGCGCCGCCAGCCCGTGGAAGCGCATCGTCGTGTACATGGGCGGCCCAATGATGAACCTGATCACCGCTGTGCTGGTCTACAGCCTGGTCACGGCGCTGCAGGGGATGCCCACCAAGGGACCGGTGCACCTTGCAGAGATCTCCCCGGCCTCGCCCGCCCTGCAGGCCGGTCTCCAGGCGGGTGACGTGATCGTTTCGGTCAACGGGCAGGCCGTCGACGAAACCAACGACGTTTCGGAAGTTATCTACACCAACCTCGACCAGCCGCTGACCCTGGTCATCGAGCGCGGCGGACAGCAGTTGACCATCACCGCCACGCCGCTCTCCAGCCGCATCGAAGGCGGAGAGGGACCGTTGGGCATCCTGATGGCCGCCCCGCCCACCCGTCCCGCCACCTTGGCTGAGATCGCCACCAACGGCGTGGTCATCACCGGCCTGCAAGCCGCCTCGCTGGTCTACCTGCCGATTGCGCTGATCCAGGGCGTGATCAAGCCCAAGGATACCCAATTGGTCGGCATGGTCGGCATCTTCGACATCCTCAGCGACGCCTTCGAAAATGACGTGGAGTCGCGCCAGACGGAGGCCATTCCCGCCGGGAGCGCGACACCTCCCAAACCGAGCTACGAA
Source organism: Chloroflexota bacterium (assembly GCA_049324895.1). Classification (GTDB taxonomy): domain Bacteria; phylum Chloroflexota; class Anaerolineae; order Anaerolineales; family Villigracilaceae; genus JACPVF01. Next base: position 7,190 of record JBMOMS010000085.1, on the reverse strand, counting down.
ACCCTGCTGATCATCGCCACCCTCAGCGTTTCGCTGGGCGTGCTCAACCTGTTCCCCATCCCCGCCCTGGACGGCGGGCGCATCCTCTTCACCCTGCCCGAGCTGCTCTTCCGCCGCCGCATCCCCAGCGACAAGGAAAACTGGGTCAATGCCGTGGCCATGCTGCTGCTGATCGCCCTGATGCTTTTCATCAACGGCAGGGAAATCATTGTAAAAATCACAAAAATCATACAGTAACATGAGCGAACATCACGTCCCCTTCCAAACCGTTGTGGAAACCCTGCTCGAAGGCAGTGAGTTTCCGCGCCGCTATCTCCAGCACTTTTCGGACCTCGACCCCGCCTCCCTGCGCCTGCTGATGCAGGCCTGGCCGCAGGTTAAGCCCGCCCGCAAACGCGCCCTGCTCAAGCAGTTGGAAGCCACCCTGGGGAAGGATACCCTGGTCTCGTACGATGACCTGGCCTACGCCCTGCTCGAAGACCCGGAGTCTTCCACCCGCCGCAGCGCCATCCGCCTGCTGGCTGAATGTGAAAACCCCAAGCTGGTGCCTGCCTACGCGCGCATCCTCGCAAACGATGAGGACCCGACCACCCGCGCCGAGGCCGCCACCGCGCTGGGACATTTCGTGATGCTCGGCGAACTGGAGGAAATCCCCCAGAAGTTCCATCGCCAGGCCGAAGACGCCCTGCTCCAGGCCGCCAACAGCCAGCCAGACGAGAACGTCTGCCGCGCCGCGGTTGAATCGCTGGGTTTCTCCTCACGGCCCGAGACGCCCACCCTGATCGAGGCCGCCTTTCGCCGCAGCAGCCATGCGTGGCGCGCCAGCGCCCTGGTTGCCATGGGCCGCTCCAATGACGACCGCTGGCAGGAGCCGGTCATCGGCATGTTGTTGAGCGAAAACCTGCACGAACGCCTGTCCGCCGTGCAGGCCGCCGGTGAACTGGGCCTGGATCTGGCCCGCCCGCTGCTCATCCGCCTGCTGGAGGATGAGGAAGACGACGACATCAGCGCCGCGGCCATTTGGGCGCTCTCCCAGATCGGCGGCGAGGACGCGCGCACCTACCTCGAAAGCCTGCTCGACAGCACCGAAGACGAAGCCCAACTCGAATTCCTGGAAGAGGCGCTCGAAAACCTGGACTTCACCGAAGACCTCGAACGCTTCGACCTGCTGGCCTTCGACCCGGACCTGGACGACGAGTAACGCCGCCCGGCCGCCCGCCCGCCCCCAAAAAGGATGTCCCTGGTGACTGTCATGAAATCATTCCTGCGCGCGGGGTGGGCCTTTGTCCTGTTGACCCTCCTGCTGGCGACGCCGCAACCGGCCGGGGCGCAGGGCACATTCGAGGTCAGCGATGTGCAGGTGGTGTACAACTTTGGGGAACAGATCACCTTCCAGGCGCGCATCCAGTCGCCCGCCGTCATCTCCCAGGCCTCGATCCTGTTTCGCGCCGAAACCGAGCCGGTCACCCGCGTCGAGCCGCTGACGCTGGCCCCCGACGGCAGTGTAAGTTTCCAGTACAACGCCACCCAAAACCTCCTCCCGCCCTTCTCGCGGGTGATTTTCTGGTTCCAGGTCATGCTGGCCAATGGCGAGACCGCCACCAGCCCCGTATACAACTTCCGTTACGCAGACAACCGCTTCGAATGGCGGCAAAGCACGCAGGGGTCGGTCAGCGTGCATTGGTATCGGGGTGACGACGCCTTCGGCCAGACGGCCCTCGACGCGGCCAACGCCGGCCTGGAAAACATCAGCCAGTGGATCCCCGTCAACCTGGATGCGCCGCTCGACATTTACATCTACGCCGACCCCGCGGCGCTGCAAGGCACGCTTTACCTCGGCGGCAGCGACTGGATGGGCGGGCACGCCAACCCAGAGTTGGGCGTGGCGATGGTGGCCGTTGCGCCCGGCTTATCCCAGGGCCTCGAAATGGACGCCGAGATTCCGCATGAGCTGGCGCACGTGATGCTTTACCGCTCGGTGGGCGAAGGCTATTCGCGCATCCCCACCTGGTTGAACGAAGGCCTGGCCTCTCTGGCTGAGCGGTATCCCAACCCCGATTACCAGACCACCCTGGATCATGCTGTCGAGAAGGATGCCCTGCTGTCGTTCACGGATCTGTGCGATACGTTCCCATCCGACGCGGGCCGCGCCTACCTGGCCTACGCCCAATCGGAATCCTTCGTGCGTTACCTGCGGGAGACCTACAGCGCCACCGGCCTATCGGCCCTGGTCAAGGCCTATGCCGACGGCATGGATTGCGAGTTGGGCGCCACCCGCGCGTTGGGCATGCCGCTGTCCCAACTCGATGCGCGCTGGCGTGAAGCGGAACTGGGGCAGAACGCGGTCGGCGCGGCCCTGCGTGACCTGGCGCCCTATCTGCTCGTGCTTGGCATGGCGCTGGCTATTCCCCTGTGGGGCGTGGCAAAGATGCTGCGCGAGAGGAGACAGGATGAACCAGACGAATGAAATCGTCCGCGCCCATGTCTGGGTGCAGGGACATGTCCAGGGCGTGGGCTTCCGCTCCCACGTCGAATACTTTGCCCGTCAGATCGGCGGGCTGGGCGGCTGGGTGCGCAACGTGGGGTACGACACGGTCGAGGCGGTGATCGAAGGGCAGCGCGAAAAGGTCGAACGCCTGATCGAAGGCATCCAGATTGGCCCGCGCGCCTCGCGGGTGGATGAGGTGCGGTTGGAATGGGAGACGGTTACGGGGGAGTTTACGACCTTCGGCGTGAGCCGCAGCCAATAGAGATCCGCCTTTTACGTGAAGCTCCCAGGTGCGGACAGTTCAACCGCCGCCCGAATTTTTTACGAAAACCCCAGGCCCCGTTCCTTCAACGAAACGAACCGTCCCTGGCCGATGACCAGGTGATCGAGCACGTCCACATCCAGCAGTTTGCCTGCCTGGACGAAGGCGCGCGTCACGGCCACGTCGTCGGGGCTGGGGGTTGGGTCGCCGCTGGGGTGGTTGTGGACGACGATCAGCGCGGGCGCACTGCGGCGGATGGCGGCCTTGAAGACCTCCCCCACCTTGACCTGGGATGAGTTGACCGAGCCTTGATACACCTCGACGATGTCCAGGACATGATTGCGCGTGTCGAGCAGGAGCACGCGCAAATGCTCCTGTTCCAGGGCAGACATCTCATATTGCACCAGCGCGGCGGCGTCGGCGGGGCTGTTGATGGTGGGACGGGCCTCGGGCGATTCGAGCGTCAGGCGGCGGCCCAGTTCGATGGCGGCCTTGATCTGCGCCGCCTTGGCCTCGCCGATGCCGTGCTGGTTCTTCATCTCCTCGATGGGCGCGCGGTGCAGCCCGGCCAGCCCGCCAAATTTTTGCAGCAGGCGCTGCCCAACCTGCACCGCGTTTTCGCCGGGCACGCCCACGCGCAGCAGGATGGCGATCAGCTCGGCGTTGCTCAGGGCCTGCGGTCCCAGCGCGGCCAGACGTTCACGCGGACGCTCGGTCTCGTGCAGGTCGGTGATGCGATAGATGGGGGTGGGGGTGTCGGGCATGGGAGCCTCCCTGGTCGAATGAGTAAATGATGGGTGCTGGTTATTTTATACCGCACCCGGGTATTTTAACGCAGAACCCGCAGACTCACGCCGCCGCAATTTCATCCTTGAACGTTTCCGCCAAGGCGCGCGCCGCCCCCTGCTTGACTCGCTCCATCGTGGGCGGCGTCGAGAGCAGGTCTGCGAGCGAGACCACGGGTTCCCCGGCCAGCCCGCAGGCGATGATGCCGTCCCAATAGCTCATGTCGGGATTTACGTTCAGCGCAAAGCCGTGGCGGGTGACGCCGCGCGCGTCCACCTTGACGCCGATGGCGGCCAGCTTGGCGGGCTTCTCGCGGTCTTCTGGCCGGCAGCGTGGACAGCGAGAATACGCATCCGCCTGGACCCATACCCCTGTCCTGCCCGGACGTTGGCCGGCTGCCACACCCAAGCGCGCCAGCGCCGCGATGAGCGCCTGTTCCAGTTTGCGCACGTAACCGACGTATTCCACAGACCTGACAGGTCTTTCAGAATCGTCTTCAGGATTGGAAGACTCCGCGGGAGACCTGTCAGGTCGAAGCGGACTCAAAGGCAGCAGGGGATACCCCACCAACTGCCCCGGGCCGTGATAGGTCACATCGCCGCCGCGATCCACCCAATGGACGGAAATGCCGCGCCGCCGCAATTCCTCATCATTCCACAGCAGATTCCCCGCCTGGCCCCTGCGCCCGAAGGTATACACGTGCGGATGCTCCAGCAGCAACAACGTCGGCGGACGATTGCCCAGGGCAATGTCCGCCGCGTATTCCTCCTGTAATTTCCAGGCCGTTTCATATTCGATCATGCCGAGGTCGATGATATCCAGGTTCATACCGTTAAATCCGTTGGGGCAGGATGATCCCGCCCCAACATTGTATTATTCGAAAATTCTGCGATACAGGTCCGATTCCAACAATCCGTTCGGGTCGCAGCGTTTCTTCAATTTTCGGAACTTCTCCACGGTCTCCTCGCCGTAGAACTGCCGGGCCGTGGCTGCCGAGGTCTCGCTGTTCTTGGCGAAATAGAAACGCCCGCCATGGGCCAGCACGATTGTGTCGAACTCTTGCAGCATGGCCGAAAGCCGCGCGCGGTTGCCGTCCGTGACTTTGAAATCCATCGCCAGCGAGAATCCGTCCACGGCATGGGTCAGCAGGAAGGGGTCGGGGCGGTGACGCTTGGTCACGCCGAGGTAGGAGGGCAGCCCTCGCTGTTTGGCCAGGGTCAGGATCTCGGTCCAGGCAGGCAGGGCGGTCTCCTTTGGCAGGAAGGACTGGTATTGGATCAGCCCGCCGCGCCCGTAGGATAATTCCCACAGCGGCACATAATCCAGCAGAAAGTGGAAGGCGGCGTGGGGTTGTCGGAAGACGTGCCTGCGCAGGCTGGCAATGTATTTGGCCGTGTTGATGCCCCATGCGCCCAGGTTGTTCATAAAGGGCGTCATGAAATAATGCAGCAGGGATTTGGGCATCACGCCGAACAGGCGGCTCGGCAGGGTTTGGTAGGCCAGTTGCATGGTCTTTTGCGGCTCGGGGTCTTCCTGGCCGTGCAGGTAGTTGGCGGCATGGATCTGCCCGTGGCCGATGGTGATCGTATCCAGCCAGCCGACGATGTAATCGTAATTCGGCGCGCCGTCTTCGAGCGATTGGAGTTGGCCCTGGAGGGTCTGTGTGGGCCAGGCATGCACTTCGAGCAGGCCCGACTCGATCTTTTTCATCTTCAGCGTGACCGAGGTGAAGATGCCCAACATGCCGTATCCGCCGATCATGGCATGGAACAGGTCGGCATTCTTTTGCGGCGAGCAGGTCACTTCCGCGCCCGTGGGCAGGATGGCGGTGAACTCGATCACGTGTTCGCCGATGGTGCCCATTTTGAAATTATTCTTGCCGTGGATGTTGGCCCCCAGGCAGCCGCCCAGGGTGGTGGTCATGGTGCCCGAGACGACCGGCGGCCACCAGCCGTCGGGCAGCACCTTCTGCCACAACTGGCTGAGCGTGACGCCCGGCTGGCCGCAGACCACGCCCGTGGCGGGGTCCCATTCGAGGATGTGGTTCATCGCAGTCAGGTCGAGCACGAGGCCGCCGCCGTTGAGCGAGGCGTCGTTGTAGCTGCGCCCCGCGCCGCGCGCGGTGACGGTCAGCCCCTGTTTCTTCGCGAGCTGGAAGGCTTCATGGATTTCATCGTTGGTCTTCGGTTGAAGACGATAGCAGGCAGTCTTGAGCGAATGCCCAAAGTTTTCGAGCTGGGTGAAAGTGTGGTTCATATTAAGTCTTCTTTTTCTTTTTTTAAATAAGACCCCAAGGATTGTTGAAATCCTTAGGGCCTTTTTTTAGAATGACATGCGGCGGAAGATGACCGACGGAATGTGGCGTATGACCAGCATGATCAACCGCCACAGGCCCGAAACGTACACCACCTGGCTGCGCTTGCGAATGGCTTTGGCGATCTCGTCTGCGGCCTGTTCGGGGGAAATGGCAAACATGGGACGCGGCGCGCCCGGCAGGCTCAACATTTCGGTCCTGACCATGCCCGGCTTGATGGTGATAACGTTGACGCCGTGACGGGTCAGGCGGTTGCGCAGCGCTTCGAGGTAGGTGGTCAGCCCGGCCTTGGAGGTGTTGTAGCCCGGGTTGCCGATGCGCCCGCGGTCGCCCGCCACCGATGAGATGCCCACGATCTGGCCGCTCTTCGCGTTGTGGAACATGGGAGCCACCTGGCTCATCCAGGCCATGGCGCCCAGCAGGTTGACCTCGACCATCCGGCGGTCCTGCTCGAAGTTGTATTCGTCCAGGGCGGGGAAGTGGATCACGCCCGCCACGTACACGAACAGGTCCAGGCCTCCCAGGTCGGCCACGATGCGGCGCAGCAGGGTGGGAACCGATTCTGCATCGGTAACGTCATGGACATACGGGATGGCGGTGGAACCATCTGCGGCAATCCCGGCACAAACTTTGTTCAACAGTTCCGCATTGCGGTCGAGCAGGGCCAGGGTATAGCCTTCTTTCGCCAGTTTTCGGGTCAGAGCGGCGCCGATCCCCTGGGCAGCGCCAACCACGATAGCCCGTCGGCGGGGTTGAAGCGGGGTGGCGGGGGCAGGCTTGGGTAAGTTGGACACGGTTTTCTCCGTCGAAATGGATAATGGTCATTCTAACACAATCCGTTTTCCAGCAATTGCGCGGGATGGCTTGACAGATTTGAATGGTCCGCGCTTGTTTTTTTGGGGCCGGGCTGGGTATAATTGTCTGGTCAGGGGCATTCATGCGATTGATACTCTTGTGTGATGGACAGCCGTAAGATTTACAGGTATGCTGGCGGTCCATTTGGATCAAAACAGTCCCGCAAAGGTTCATCTTTTTCGGGGCCTGCCTTTGCCAGGTGAACAATCGTGAATTTTCAGCTACGGAGCATTTGGAGAACACGGAGATACGCCATCGATCCAATGAACCTTGCCAAATCGGCCGGGTCGAAGCGGATGGAGATGGGGAAAAGCGCCAGGGCCTGCCCGATGTTTGCAAGCCTTTCCGCGCAACCTGCACGCAGGGCAAAGCCGGCCTCAAAGGCTCGCCGTTTCTCCTCCCTGCGCGTTACAGCACGCGCATCCGTTCGAAGTAGTTTAAGGAACTGATCCTGGATGACTATGGAAATGACAAATCATCGCGAA
>JBMOMS010000084.1:15774-18620 GCA_049324895.1 Chloroflexota bacterium | reverse complement strand
GGCGAGTGGAAGGAAGCCGAAGAGATCGAAATCGAATTCGAGTAGGTCAGGCCGGGGGCGCGGACTGCTTCCCGCGCCTGCCCCGCACCCACGCCGCCCAATGGACGGTCAGCAGCGCGCCCAGGTTATCGAAGACCAGCACATCGACCGCCGAGGCGTGACGCCCGGGCACGAAGGACTGGTGGAATTCGTCGGTGGCGGAATAGGCCAGCGCCAATCCCCAGGCCAGCCAGTGCAGGCCGCGGCGAAAGCCAAGTCCGCGCCAATAGGACAGGGCCAGCAGGCCGTAGCCCAGGCCGTGTGCCAGCTTTTTTAGGAAATAATCCCAACCGCCAAAATGGGGAAGCTCGGCGCTGGTGCGCGAAGAAAAGGCAAAGATGGCCGCCATCATCGCCAGCGCAGGCCCCCAGGCCTTCAGAAAGGCTGCGAGTTTCGACATGCGCCGAATTGTACCGCAGCCCCGCCTTGACACCTCACAGAATGGGAACCCGATGAACGAAACCTTGAAACTGGAGATCATCCCCGGCGCGCGCCTCAGTACACCGCAGCGGGCGGAGATCCTGTCGCTATGTCATCGCGCTTATGAAGCCGACCTGGGGCCGATATTCAACACCTTTTCCGACGCCACCCATGTTATCGCCCGGCTGGATCAGGGCATCGTCAGCCATGCGCTGTGGGTGACGCGCTGGCTGCAGCCCGGGAACCTGCCGCCCCTGCGCACCGCCTACGTGGAGTTGGTCGCGACCGAACCCAGCCTCCAGGGACGCGGCCTCGGCTCGGCGGTGATGCGCCGCCTGGCAGACGCCATCCAGGATTACAAGTTGGGCGGCCTGTGCCCGGCTGAGCTTGGATTGTACGAGAAGAGCGGCTGGGAGTTGTGGCAAGGCCCGCTCTTCATTCGCAGCGCAGACGGCTTGCTCGCCACGCCCGAAGAGCGCGCCATGATCCTGCGGCTGCCCGCCACGCCCCCGCTCGATCTCGACGAACCCCTTTCCGCCGAATGGCGCGAGGGCGAATTGTGGTAGCCGAACGGGACATCTATCGCATCCCAAAATCACATGGTACACTTGTTCTATTATGAGCACAACCATTGTTGCAATCGACATCGAAACCACGGGGCTGGACGAGAACCGCGAAGCCATCATCGAGATCGCGGCGGTCAAGTTCAAGGGCCACCGCGTCGAGCATGAATTCTCCACGCTGGTCAACCCGGGCCGCCATATCCCCGAGTTCATCACGGGCCTGACAGGCATCGACGATGCCATGGTGCGCGAGGCCCCGCGCCTGCGCGACATTGCCCACGAGTTGGAGGCCTTCGTCGGCGATTGCCCGGTCGTCGGGCACAACGTGCGTTTCGACCTGGGCTTCCTGCAAAAGTCGGGCATCCTGCAATTCAACCAGGTGCTCGACACCTACGAACTGGCCGCCGTGCTCATGCCTTCGGCCAGCCGCTACAACCTGGGCGCGCTCGGACAGCAATTGGGCATCCCGCTGCCCGCCACACATCGCGCCCTCGACGACGCGCGCGTCACCCAGGCCGCCTACGTGCGCCTGACCGAAATGGCCGCGGAACTGCCGCTCGAAACCCTGGCCGAGATCGTGCGCCTGGGCGAGCCGCTGGCCTGGGACGCCAACTGGGCCTTCCAACAGGCGCTGCGCGGACGCGTCAAGGAGGGCATCCAGCCCAAGAAAGCCAGGCGCGGCGCCGACCTCAGGCCTGCCTCTGCTGCGAGGGATTTCCCGCCCCTGCAGCTCCCCGAGGAAACCGTCGTCCCGCTCGACCCCGAGGAGGCCGCCTCGATCCTCGAATACGGCGGGCCGTTCTCGGAATATTTCGAAGCCTACGAACACCGTCCCGAACAGGTGGAAATGCTCAAGGCGGTGACCGAAGCCCTCAATAACGGCATCCACCTGATGGTCGAGGCGGGCACGGGCGTGGGCAAATCCTTCGCTTATCTGATCCCCGCCGCGCTGTTTGCCATGCAAAACAACACGCGCGTGATCGTTTCCACCAACACCATCAACCTGCAGGACCAGCTCATCCAAAAGGACATCCCAGACCTGCGCGCCGCGCTGAACATCGATCTACGCGCCGCAGTGCTGAAGGGCCGCTTCAATTACCTGTGCCCGCGCCGCCTGCAATACCTGCGCCAGCACGGCCCATCCAACGCGGACGAATTGCGCGTGCTGTGCAAGGTGCTGGTCTGGCAGATGGACAACCAAAGCGGCGACCGCAACGAGATCAACCTGACCGGTCCCACCGAGCGCGAGGTCTGGCGGCGCATCTCTGCCGAGGACGACAGCTGCACCACCGACACCTGCCTGGGACGCATGCACGGCGAGTGCGCCTTCCACCGCGCCAAACAGGCCGCGCAATCGGCGCACGTGCTGGTGGTCAACCACGCCCTGCTGCTCTCAGATGTATCCACCGGCGGCAAGGTGCTGCCCGAGTACGCCTACGTGATCGTGGATGAGGCCCATCACATGGAGTCGGCCACCACCAACGCGCTCAGTTTCCGCCTGACCCAATCGGACGTGGAGCGCATGACGCGTGAAGTGGGCGGCTCCTCGGCTGGGATTCTGGGCCGCCTGTTGACCGAAACGCACAACGCCCTGCGCCCCTCGGACTTCGGCCTGCTCCAGCAAAAGGTGAAGCGCGCCACCGACCAGGCCTTCCGCCTGGAACAGTTGATGCGCCAGTTCTTCGGCGTGCTGGGGGAATACATCGCCATTCAGCGCGAGGGACAGCCCGCCAGCAATTACGCCTGGCAGCTGCGCATCACCCCCTCGGCGCGCACCCTGCCCGGCTGGGACGACGTGGAGATGATGTGGGGCGAGGCCGACGA
>JBMOMS010000084.1:3577-15674 GCA_049324895.1 Chloroflexota bacterium | reverse complement strand
GAACGCGCCGTGCTGTTGGGCACGCGCGCCTTCTGGGAGGGCGTGGACGTGCCCGGCGACTCGCTCTCGGTGGTGGTCATCACCAAGCTGCCCTTCGACGTCCCGTCCGACCCGCTCATCGCCGCCCGCTCGGAACTGTACGAAGACCCCTTCAACGAATATTACCTGCCCGAATCGATCCTCAAATTCCGCCAGGGATTTGGCCGCCTGATCCGCAGCGCCTCGGACCGCGGCATCGTGGCCATCTTCGACCGCCGCGTGCTGACCAAGCAATATGGCCGCCTGTTCCTCAGTTCCCTGCCGCAATGCACCGCCAGGCAAGGCCCCGTCGCCAGCCTGCCCAAGATGGCCGCCCAGTGGCTGGGAATGTGATTGCAACAATAACCCCCAACTCGGACAAGCCGAAAGAGAAAACCCTTAACCACGAAGGTCACGAAGGGACACGAAGGAAGCCTTAAAAAAAGCTCTTTGGGATTTGCCGTGATTCTGTACACGGATCACACAGGTTTCACGGAATTACGCCGAAAAAGCCTTAAAAAAAATTCTCTACCGTACATGCGGAAAACCTGACACGTTTTCCATCGCGAATACCGCGAATAGGCGAATTTCGCGATGGAAAATTGTCAAAATTCGCATCATTCGCTCATTCGCGACATTCGCGTTGAGAAGATGTACGGTAGAGAAAGGAAAGATTGAAAGTCCACGGCAGGGATGCTGCCATTTTGTTTGATCCTTATCCTCCCGCCGCCCAGGTGGAAAACGATCTATTGTTCATCAAGGAGGAGCTTCGCGGTTGCGGATATGGGCATCGCCTCCTGGAGATGGCTGAAAAGGAAGCGCGCAACCGCGGCGCAAAGCACGTATTTTTGGACACGTTCAGTTTTCAAGCGCCAGGTTTCTACACGCAGCACGGTTACCAGGTCTTTGGCGAGCTGACAGATTTTCCGCCCGGGCATCGACGTTACTTTCTTACAAACACTTGTAGAAAACAGGGAACGTGATAAAAGATACGGGCCAACGCAGCAGCAGCATCAGAAAGCACCTTCTCATGGAACAAGAAATGGAAATCGTTTTTCAAAATACAATCGAAGATTACCAGGCATTCGGCGAATATTATGTAACCGAAACCGAACAAGGCAAAAAATTGAGCAGGCAGCTCTTTCGCTCCACGCAATTCGTAATCCTTATGGTTACGGCTTTGTTGGGCGCGTTTACCTGGGCGGCAACCACCGAGGTACAAACAGGGGTCAATATGGCGGCGACTTGCTTTCTTGCAATGGAAGCCCTCATGCTGTTAAGGTCGAATTTCAAACCAATGTACTACGAAGGGATTCGAGCGTTGAATCGGCAGATCAGTTCCATGAGTCCCGACGACTTAAAATCCCTGCAATCGCAAAAACGGCTAACAATGGATGGCGACTGGGTGGGAATTTACAGTGAAGACACAGAACATCGTTGGCGCTGGCACGCGCTCGACCACGTTGGCATAACGCCTGATTTTGTCTTTATATTCTCGCAAACCATCGTAAATATAATCATCCCCAAACGAGCCTTTTCCACAGAGCAAAGTTTCATTGATTTTGGAAAAATGGTGATGGAGCTAAAAGAAAAAAAACATAATTAGACCGAATGCCCTCCCCCGCGCCTGTGCGGCTGCGAGGTCCCTTTCAATGAGGCCCGAGTCGCCTGGCCGCGGATGCAACTCCGCTCGAAGGGGCGCTGTCATCGCTCCGCGCGAGGATAGACCGCACTCGGGTATTCCAAAATGGGCCTTATGCAAAAGTCCCAGCGCGCCAACCACGGAGGCACAGAGGCGCGGAGTTTTCAAGTGTTTTCCACCCATTCGGGCGCGCGTCCGTGTCTCCGTGGTTCAAAAGGCTTTCACATGTTTCTCTCGTCACTAATGCAAGAGAGCCAATGGAGCCCATTGCAGGGAGGAACATCCTCCCGCTGACCCGCTATTTCACGGCGGCGTCGGTGATCTCCAGGGCCTTGTCCAGCACGTCGAAACCTTCCTGCAATTGCGCCGCGCTGATGGGCAGCGGCGGGATGATCAGCAGCGTGTGCCAGTGCGTGTACAGGTACAGGCCGTGCTCCGTGCAGAATTTCTTGACGGCGGCCATCTCGGGCGAGGAGCCGTTCCAGGGAGCCATCGGCTCCTTTGTGCCGCGGTCGCGCACCAGCTCGACGATGCCGAACAGGCCCAGGTTGCGCACTTCGCCCACAGACGGGTGCGCCTCGCCCAGGTCGCTCAACATGCGCTGGAGCACGGGGCCCATTTCGGCGGCGTGTTCGACCAGTTTATCCTCCTTCATCACCTGGATGTTGGCCACCGCCGCCGCCAGCGAAATGGGATGCGAGGTGTAGGTCAGGCCGCTCTCGAAGACGCGCTCATCGAAGGCGGCTGCAATCTGCGGCTTCATGGCCACCGCGCCCAGCGGTGCGTATGCCGAGGTCAGGCCCTTGGCCATGGTCATGATGTCTGGCACCACGTCCCAGTGCTCCACGGCGAACCATTGGCCCGTGCGGCCAAATCCGCTCATGACCTCATCCGCGATCATGACGATGCCGTATTGGTCGCACAGCGCGCGCACGCCCTGCATGTAGCCCTCGGGCGGAATGAGGATGCCGTTCGTGCCCGTGACCGATTCCATCAGGATGGCCGCAATCGTCTCGGGGCCTTCGTAGCGGATGATCTCCTCCAGGTGGTTGAGGTAATCCAGCGTGAAATCCGCCTCGGAGATGTTCGGGTTGCTGCGGTGGAAGGTGGAGCGATAGCGGTACGGGTCCAGGAAATGCACCACGCCCGGCATCGTGCCCGGCTCCCACATCTGGCGGCGCGGGTCGCCCGTGGCGGCCATCGCGCCCATCGTCGCGCCGTGATAGGAGCGATAGCGCGTGAGGATCTTGAAGCGTCCCGTGTAGCCGCGCGCCAGCTTGATGGCGTTCTCGTTGGCGTCGGCCCCGCCCAGGGTGAAGAGCACCTTGCCCAGCGCCTTCTGCGGGGTGATGTCGGCCACGGCCTGGCTGGCCAGCGCGCGAATGCGGGTGGTCATGCCCGGCGCGGCGTAGGGCAGGTCGGCGGCCTGCTCCTGCATGGCGCGGATCACGCGCTCGTCACCGTGGCCGATGTTGACACACATGGTCATCGAGTTGAAGTCCAGGTAGCGCTTGTCGTTCACGTCCCAGAAGTACACGCCCTTCGCGCGTTTGACGGCGATGGGGTTGACTTTGGCCTGCGCGGACCAGGTCCAAAAGACGTGCTCTTTGGAAAGGGGGAGAATTTGATCGTCGGGAAGATCGAACATGAAAGCCTCTTTGGATTTACGATTTGTGATTTACGATTTACGATTGGTGATTGACGCGGGTGGAATTATAATCCCTGGCCTATCCCTGTTTCCGCAAAAAAGGAGGCCCATGCAGGCATTTCCCCACCGCCGCATTGTGGTGATCGGCACCACCAGTTCGGGCAAGTCCACGCTGGCAGAGCAGGTGGCTGCGCGGCTGGACCTGGATTTTGTCGAGTTGGATGCGCTGTACTGGGAGCCGGGCTGGAAGGGTGTGGACGACGAGACCTTCTTCGAGCGCGTGCGGGCGGCCCTGCACCGTGAGCGTTGGGCCGTGGCTGGAAATTACAGCCGCGTTCGTGACCTGGTCTGGTCGCGCGCCGAGGCCGTCATCTGGCTCGACTATCCGCTGTGGACGGTCTTCGGGCGGCTGACGCGCCGCACCTTCACCCGCTGGCGGACCCGGGAATTGCTGTGGGGGACAAACCGCGAGAGCCTGTGGAATCACTTCAAGCTCTGGTCCGACGATTCACTCTTTCATTGGCTGTTCAAGACCTACTGGCGGCGCAAACGCGAGATTCCGCAGTTGCTGGCCCTGCCCGAATACAGGCGGCTGGCAGTTATTCATTTCACCCGTCCTGAAGAGGCGGATCGCTGGCTGGAAACCCTGTCTTAATCGCCGCCGTAGCGTTGCAGCCAGGCCACCAGGCGGGTCAGGCCAACCGCGGCCAGCAGCACCAACAGCAGCGCCAGTTCGAAGGGGATCTTCACACGCAAGAAGGCCGTGGCGGCTGCGATGATCAGGCCCAGGGCCGAGACGATGGAGACCCGCAGCATGTGGCGCCGTTCCATGCCGGTCGTGTCGTCGCGGGGGGAGGCCATGCGCAGGCGGCGGGTGAAGTCGGCCAGGTCCCAGCCGAGCAGGCCGCCCACCGCGCCGACGGCCATCAGGCTGGCGGGCAGTCCGATCCACAGGCCGTAGGCTGCCGCGGCGACAAAAGCCAGCAAAGCCGGCGAGGCGTACCAATAGGCGCGCTTCCACTGGGCCGGCAGCCAAAACAAGCCGGCCAGCAACAGGCCCAGGGCCATGTTGTTCAGGTCTGCCAGCGCATATCCCGCGGCCAGGGCGGTCGTCCCGGCCAAAATCCCGGCGTACATCACGATTGTCGACAAGCTCATCTCCCTGCCGCCCGCAGCCAGCCGGGCGGGCGATCCAATTGCCGCGCCATGGCCTGGTCGAAGGGCTGGGCTACATTCCAATTCAACGTTTGCACACCCGAGCGCTGAAGTCTTTGCAGCAGCAGGGCGCGCTCCATGCGCACCACCCGCGCCGCCATCTGCACCGACGGCTCGTCGCGCAGGTAGGTCAGCTCGAAAGAGATGGGATCGGGGCTGACGGCCATAACCTGGTAGCCCAGGCCGCGCAGGCGCACCAGCGGCTCGACGTCGTCACTCGTCAACGGGCTGACCACCACGATCTGCGACTCGGGCGGGAACAGCCGCGTGGGGATGTGCGCCAGGGCGGTGAAGACCTGGCTGTCCCCGGTCTGGGCGCGGGCCAGCGCCTGAAGGATGCGTTCGCGCTGCACCTTGCCATAGGCGGGAAAGGTCCAACCGAGATAATTGGCATACAGCAACAGGCCGACGCGATTGCCCTGTGTCAGGAAGGCATCGGCCAGCGCCGCCGCGGCCATGACCGAGTATTCGAACAGCGAGCGCCCGCGCCCGAAGGCATTGGTGCGCAGGCGTCCATCCAGCACGATGCCCACGTCCGAGACACGCTCCTGCTGGAACTCGTTCGAGAACAATTCCTCGTGGCGGGCCGAGGCGCGCCAGTTGATCGCGCGCGGGGAATCGCCCGGCTGGTAGCTGCGCACGCTGAAGAACTCCGCGCCAACCCCGCCGGCCCGCGCGGGAATGCTGCCCGCATAGACGCGCGTCCGCCTGGGGCGGATGGGAACGTGCCGCAGGCGGGTCAGGGCGGGAAAGACGAAGAGCTGGTTCTGTACCTTGAACTGCATCTCCCGCCCGGTCAAGGCCAGCGTGTCATTGACCTTGACGCGCAGCGCCTCGAAGGCATACCCGCCGCGCGGACCCGACAGGCTGTAGGCCAGGGTGTAGGCTTCGCCCGTCGATAACGAGACCAACCCGCGGGTCGATCCCTCCCGCACGGTCAGTTGGGCGGGGACGACATCCTCGATCAACGCCTCCTCCAAATCCGCGCCCAGGTTCGTCACGGTGACGGTCACCTCCACCAGGCCGTCGGGCGCGGCGCGTTCGAGGCTGAGATGGCGGGTCACTGCCAGTTTGACCTCGCCCGGCGCGCGCAGCAGGCCGGCCAATAAATACACCACGAGCGGGACTGCCAGTATGAGCAGTTCGCCGCGCAGGGTGAAGAGTGCGGCCAACAGGAGCGCGTAGAGGATCAGGCCGAGGAAGGAGGTGCGGGACATGAGGATGCTGGGACGCGCTACCGGGTGCGAATTACGGGGACGGCGACCTTGCCGAACACGTCGCGGATGACTTCGCCGGTGACCTGGTGCGACATCCAATACTCGGGCTGGAGGATGATGCGATGGCTGAGCACGGGAGCGGCGAAGCGCTTGATGTCGTCGGGCAGCACGTAGTCGCGGCCCGACAGCGCGGCATAGGCGCGGGCGATCTTGAGGAAGGCCAGCGAGGCGCGCGGACTGGCGCCCACGGCCACGCGCCGATCCACACGGGTGGCGTGTACCAGTTCGGCAATGTAGGCTTCCAGGTCGGCGTCCACGTGGACGGACTCGACCGCAGCGCACATTTCGAGCAGCTGCCCGGCGTCGGTCGCCTGGCGCAGCGTGACCTCGTCCTGGCGGCGCTCGCGGCGGCGTTTGAGGATTTCGCGCTCCTCCTCCAGGCTGGGATGGCCGACGCTCAACTTGAGCATGAAGCGGTCGAGTTGGGCTTCGGGCAGGGGAAAGGTGCCTTCGTATTCGATGGGGTTTTGCGTGGCCAGCACCAGGAAGGGTTCAGGCAGGGGCAGGGTCTCGCCTTCCAGCGTGACCTGGCCTTCCTGCATGGCTTCCAGCAGCGCAGACTGGGTCTTGGGCGAGGCGCGATTGATCTCGTCGGCCAGCACGATGTTGGCAAAGAGCGGCCCCCGCCGCAATTCGAATTGGTTGCGGGCGCGGTCGAAGATATACCCGCCTGTGATGTCGCCCGGCAGCAGGTCGGGCGTGAATTGGATGCGCTTGAAATCCAATCCCAGCACCGAGGCGAAACTGCGCGCGATGAGCGTCTTGCCCAGGCCGGGGAAGTCCTCGAACAGGACGTGCCCGCCCGCCAGGGCCGCCGACATGACCATTTCGAGCAGGTCGCGCTTGCCGACCACGGCGCGCTCGACCTCGTTGATGACCTGTCGTCCCTGGGTGGATACGGTTGCTATGTCTGCCATGCTTGTTCTCCATAATTTTCGCATCGGGCGGCCAAAGGCGGCTCAGTGCGAACCGGTTTCGAGGTGCTCCTCCAGGAATTCGACCGCCTCCCGAATCTCGACGTCGAGCGGCGAAGACCCGTGGCGGAGGGTCTCGGAGGTGGGGTACTCGGCAAAGGAGCCGTGCAGGCCCACTTCCAGGTATTTCTGCAACCCACGGGAGGGCTGCCAATCGACGCCGACCAGGGGGGCAAAGGCCGATCGCTTGTTCCCGCCTTCGCGCTGCACCAGCATCTGGTAGGCCAGCCGGCCCAGGCGGTTGGCGATCATCCATTTGAAATAGGCGCCGTCGCGCGTTTTCTTGATTTCCTGCGACAAACTCTCGACAGGCCCGTGGGACGGCCTGGCCCTGTCACGCTCGCGCGGGGTAAAAATCTCGGGCGGGGCCAGGCTGCCAACCGCCATCGTGATCACCACCGTGGTCAGGATCACCCACCACAGCAATTGCGGCATGGAACGGTAGAACAGGTTCAGGCCCCACAGGATGACGGCCAGCGGCGTGATGACCGCGCGCTGCGTCCACTCGCGCAGGGGAAAGGCCAGCGTAAAGGTCAGCGCCAGGACGATGCCCGCGACCCACCACAGGCGGCGCTTCTTCATGCCGGGTCCCCGCAATAGGCCAGGATGGCGTTCAGGCAGGCCGAGGCTTCGCGGATCTCGGCCTCGGTGGAGGTTCGCGCCCCATAGCGCACGCGCTCGAACAGGCGCGTCAAGCGGCGGACGGCGTCGCCCGGCAGGCCGGCCTGCTCCAGGCGCAGGGCAAACTCGGAAGGCGTCATGGCGCCTTCGCGGAACAATCCGCGCCGCTTCTCGACCGCCTGCGACATGCGGAAATAACTTTCGAGGATCACGTCATCCCAGGCGCGGCCAGCCTCCAGGTCGACCAGCGAAGCGCGCGCGATTTTGGCGATGTCTTCCAGCGGGCGCTGCAGGGCCAGGAATTTGCTGCGTCGTTCCCACCAGCGCACCAGGGTCCAGGCCAGGGCCACCAACACGAGGGCCAGCCCCAGGCTGACCGCCAACGACAGCCAGGGCGTGACGGGCGGCGGCTCGAAGGCCGAGGCGGCTGCCTCTCCAACCGGGGCCGAAGCCTGGATGACCGCGGCATCGGGCAGGATGAGATTGGTGAACGCGCCCCGAAAATAACGCATCAAGACAAAGATGATCAGTCCCAACAGCGAGAGGCGAAAGAAGATCCACACCAATTGACGGCGCAGCGCGGGCGACAAGACCAGGCTCATCAGCACGAAGATGACAAAGGTGATGGCCCAAATCAACACGGCCTTCCACACCGGCATATCGTCGATGCTTTGAATGAACCCGGCGACCGGCTGGCTGACCGACTCGACCTCCCGCATCCCCAGCGCTTCACCGCCGTGAAAGGCCACGTCGCGCAGTCCGCTGGACAACAGCACCAGGGCAGCCAGTCCCACCACGGCCAACAGCACAATCAGGAATTTGGAGTTCAGGAAAGAGCGCATGATGGGGAATTTTACCACCCGGGCCATGCCAGGTGGGGGATCGCGCGGCGCGGCAATGGCTCATGATATACTACCGAAGAACTCCGATTTATCATGCTGCACCGCCTCGACTCCCTGCTCAACCTCCAACCCCAGGAACGCCGCACGGTCTACCTGATGCTGGCGCAATATTTCTTCTTCGGCGCGGCCATGCTGTTTGCGCAGTCGGCCTCCATGCCGTTGTTTCTGGAATATTGGGACACCTCGGCCATTCCCATCACCTACATCGGCATTGCCGTGGTCGTTTCGGGCATCACCGCTGTCTTTCTCAAGATCGCGGAGCGGGTATCCCTGGCGCGCTGGCTGTGGCTGACCCTGCTATTCCTGGCGCTGGTGACGCTGGGCCTGCGCGCGGGATTGTGGCTGGCGCCCTCGAAATGGCTGGCCTTGATCCTGCCCATCTGGACCCAAACCCTGATCAACCTGGCCGTGCTGGCTTTCTGGACGCTGGCCGCCGACATCTTCGACGTGCGCCAGGGCAAGCGCCTGTTTGGGCTGCTGAATGCAGGTTCGTGGCTGTCCTATGTGGTGGCCGGGCCGTTCACCGGGGTGATCGCATCCAGCCTGGGAACCGACAACCTGTATGTCATCATCGCCGCCTGCCTGTTCGCGGGGCTGCTGCTGCAAAGCCTGGTGCTGCGCGGCGCAAAACCGACGCACGACCTGCCCTCATCCGGGCAGGAGCAAAAACAACCTTCGCTGGGGGCCTTGCTCGCCAACCGCTACATTCTGTTGATTTTTGGATTGGCTGCCATTTGGCGCGTGGCTTACTTCATCCTGGATGCCATCTTCTACAGCACGGCCTCCGCGCAATTCCCGGACACCGCCCAAAACTCAGGCTTCATCGGCCTGTTCTTCAGCGCGGTGGGGGTGCTTGGCTTCATCACCGACACCTTCCTGACCGGGCGCATCCTCAGCCGCTTTGGATTGTGGGCGGGACTGCTGGCCACCCCGATCGCCCTGATCCTCTCGATGAGCGGCTTCACTGCCGTGGGCCTGTTCGCCGCCAGTTGGACCGCGGGCCTGTTCTGGTTCTCCGTGGCCGGCAAATTCAACAACGAAGGCCTGGGCTTCACCCTTGACCAGTCGGCCTCCTCCCTGCTGTACCAACCCATCGCCGACGCCCTGCGCCCCAAGGCGCGCGCCATTGGCGAAGGCATCGTCCAACCCGCCGCCATCGGCATCGCGGGGCTGCTGCTGACCCTGTTGGGCGGAGTGCTGCACTTCGACCTGGTGCAGCTGGCCCTGGTCTACCTGTGCCTGGCGATGGCCTGGCTGGCGCTGGGATTAGTGCTGGCGGGAGCCTATCCGCGCGCGCTGGTAGAGGCGTTGACCCAGCGCCGCATCCGCCGCGAGTCGCTGCTCGACTTGAGCGCGGTCAGCGAACAGGTGCTCACCAGCGGCATCCACAGCCCACATGCCGGCTCGGTCATCTATTCGCTCGACCTGCTGGAACGCAGCGGAAACTCCGGGCTGCCCCAATGGCTGGCCGGCCTGGTCGAACACGAGTCGCCCGAAGTGCGGCGGGCGGTGATGGAGAGCATCGAACGCGTCAAACCCGAGGCCATGAACTCGATGCTCGCGCGCCGCATCCGCGACGAGGACAGTTCCTACGTGCGTCTCGGCGCGGTGCAGGCGCTGGCCGCCGTCAATCCAGGGAATGAACAGGTATTGCTGCCCTATTTGAACTCGAAACGCGAGTCCGAACGCATCGGCGCGCTGATGGGGCTGGCCCGTCACGGCGGCGAACAAGGCTGGCGGTTGGGCATGGATCGCCTGCAAAGCCTGCTGCACGAT
Organism: Chloroflexota bacterium; assembly: GCA_049324895.1. Taxonomy (GTDB): domain Bacteria; phylum Chloroflexota; class Anaerolineae; order Anaerolineales; family Villigracilaceae; genus JACPVF01. Next base: position 5,601 of record JBMOMS010000084.1, on the reverse strand, counting down.
GAGAAATCCTCCAACCGCGCCGCAGCCGCCAGGATCCTGGGCGAAGCGGCCCAGGCGCGCAGCCACGACATGCTGCTTACCCTGCTCGACGACCCCGCCCTGGAGGTGCGCCGCGCGGCCTTATATGCAGCCGGCCAAGCCGCCAACGCGGAGCTGTGGCCGGCTGTGCTTTCCAAAATGAACGACCCCGCCACCCGCGCCCAGTCCGCCGAAGCCCTCGAAGCGGGTGGGGACGCCGTCTTGCCGCTGCTGGCCGGGGCGCTGGCGCGGGAAGAGTCGCCGCTGGCGGTGCGGGTCAAACTGGCCAAAACCTGCGGCAATATCGGCAGCGCCCCTGCGGCGGCGGTGCTGGCCGCTTATCTCGATCACCCCGACGCCGCCCTGCGTGAAGCCGTCCTGGCGGGTTTGACGGAATGCGCCCATCGCGCCGATAAGGCCGATGAGCGGGTGCAGGCCCAGGTCCAGGCCGAGGCGCGCGAGGCGGTCGAATTGCTGGCCGCGCTGCGCGATCTCGCATCGGCTCCCGAAACGCAGGTCCTCCGCAGGGCGATTGGCATCGAACTGGGTCACATCCGCGAAAGGCTGCTGCACCTGCTCGGATTTATCCACGACCGCGAGGCCGTCCTGAACGCCCGACGGGTGCTGGCCCGGCGCGACCCGCGCAAGCTGGCCTTCGCGCTCGAAGCGCTGGATACCGTCCTGCCGCGCGAGGTCAAGAAAATCATCCTGCCGCTGGCTGAGGAACTGGACGCCGAAGAACGCCTGAAACGCATGGACGCCGCCCCCGAACGTCAACCCGCCGCGGCCCGCCTCGCCAGCCTGTCCGAACGCCGCGACTGGATCGGAACCTGCGCCAGCGCCTGCCTGAAGAAAGGAAATCCCATGGAAGCAATCGTCGAAAGGGTGCTCATCCTCAAGTCGGTCAACCTGTTCAGCCGCGTGCCCGATGATGCCCTGGCAGAACTGGCGGGGGTGCTGACGGAAATCCGCGTGCCTGCGGGCGCGACCATTGTCGAGAAGGGCGAAGCCGGCTCGAGTTTGTTCATCATCGTCAGCGGCAGGGTGACGGTGCTCAACGGGTCCCAGGTGCTGAACACCCTGGGCGAACGCGATGTATTTGGTGAACTGTCCCTGCTCGATACCGAGCCGCGCTCCGCCACCATCCGCGCCGAGACGGACACCAGCCTGCTGCGCCTCGACCAGGAGCCGTTCTACGAAGTGCTGGCGGATCGTTTCGATGTGGCGATGGGCACCATTCAAATGCTGACCGCCAACCTGCGCGCGCGCGTGGGTGAAGTGATGAGCCTGCACGAACAGCTTGGACAGGCCCGCGCATGAACGATTGCACCGGCCCGCTGCCCCCCGCCGCCATCCAGGGCCTCCGTCTGTTCAATGCGGGCGAGTACTTCGAGGCGCACGAGGCACTCGAAACCGCCTGGCTGGCCGAACCTGGCCCGATCCGCGGGTTGTACAAGGGCATCCTGCAAATTGCGGTGGCCTACCTGCACCTCACGCGGGAAAATTACGAAGGCGCGCTCAAGGTATACGGGCGTTCTCTCAAGTGGCTACGCGCATGGCCCGATTCCTGCCGCGGCGTGGATGTAGCCCAACTGCGGCGGGATGCGGCTGCCGTCTTCGCCGAAGTGGAACGCCTCGGACCCGAGCGCCTGGCTGCCTTCGACCCTTCCCTGCTCAAACCCATTTCCTGGACCGATGCCTGATTCCGTTGCCCCCGCTTCCACCCCCGCCCCAGGCGGAGCCGACCCACCCAAGCCCTCCAAGCGCACCTTCCTCTGCGACCGCTGCGGCGTGGAAATGCTCGAAAGGAACTGCAAGATCACCTGTCCCAATTGCGGCAATCGATTCGACTGCTCGGATCTGAATATTTATTTTGATTGAAAGTCAATCCAAAGATCGGAGTGCAGACTTTTGCAACTTAATAAAATAATCGAGCAATAAGCCAGGCATTCGGTACCGCAAGATTTATCTTGCGAGTAGACTGTACGCCATCAAGCTACGCGCAA
>JBMOMS010000084.1:0-3477 GCA_049324895.1 Chloroflexota bacterium | reverse complement strand
GAAAGTCAATCCAAAGATCGGAGTGCAGACTTTTGCAACTTAATAAAATAATCGAGCAATAAGCCAGGCATTCGGTACCGCAAGATTTATCTTGCGAGTAGACTGTACGCCATCAAGCTACGCGCAACGTGAACGTTGCGGTACCAAACCCCATGTCTTTTATTGCTAGATTTAATTGTTAATCCACAATAGTCTGCTTTAACATTGCGGACTGAAGTCCGCACTCCGATTTTTCCTGCCCACGGAGAATCGCATGGACTTCCAAAACAAAATCGCCCTCATCACAGGTTCGGGCCGCGGAATCGGGCGCGCCATTGCCCTGCACTTTGCCCAGCGCGGCGCGGACCTGGTCATCAACTTCTTCCGCAACCGCGCGCCCGCCGAGGAGACGGCCCGCGAGGTCGAGGCGCTCGGTCGCCGCGCCCTGCTCGTCAAAGCGGACGTGGGCGACCTGGGCGATCTCAACCGCCTGTTCGACGAGGTCGAAACCCAATTCGGCGGCCTGGACATTTTCATCCACAACGCGGCCTCGGGCTACAACCGTCCCGCGCTGGAACAGAAGCCCAAAGGCTGGGACTGGACGATGAACATCAACGCCCGCGCCTTGTTATTCGCCGCCCAGCGCGCCGTCCCGTTGATGGAGAAGCGCGGCGGCGGGCACATCGTCAGCGTCAGCAGCGCAGGCTCCACACGCGTGCTGCCCGAGTACGTCGTGGTCGGCGCGAGCAAGGCCGCGCTCGAATCCATCACGCGCTACCTGGGCGTGGAACTGGCGTCGAAGAACATCCACGTCAACGCCGTCTCGCCGGGCGTGGTCGAGACCGAAGCCCTGCACCACTTCGCCGCGCTGGGCGGACGCGAAAACATCCTGCAAGCCTTCATCGACAAGGTCCCCGCCGGCCGCCTGGTCTCGCTCGAAGACGTGGCGGGTGTGGTGGCTTTCCTGTGCTCCCCCGCCTCGGCCATGATCGTCGGGCAGACGATCCACGTCGACGGCGGCTACCTGCTGCCTGTCGACAAATGATCAGTATCCGCCCGACCGGTCTTCCAGGCCGTTGTCGCATCGATCACTGGGCTTCATAAGCAGCCGGCCCGGCCTGACTTCGCACCCGGGCATCTGGAACTTGTCTCTCGGGAACATTTCATGCTACACTCTGCCAGGCCGCGCCCCTCCCCGCGCTGAACGGGCAGCGCCCCGCGAAAACCAACCAGAGCGCAGCCGGCAGGATTTCCCAAAATGGACGAAGAAATCACCCTCGAAGAATTCGCGCCCTGGCTGGCGCTTTTCATCACGCTAATGGGCGGCTTTTTGCGAGTGCTGTTGCTCGACAGCAAAGGCATGTGGCTGGATGAAACCTTCAGCGTCTGGCTGGCCAGCCAAAGCCTCCCCGCAATGCTGCAATGGACGGCCACACTCGACCCGCACCCGCCCCTGTATTATCTCCTGCTCCACACCTGGATCGCGCGCTTTGGGGATACGCCCTATGACGTCCGCCTGTTTTCCGCCCTTTTCGGCACCGCCACAATCCCGGTCATGTACCTGATCGGCAAACGCCTCTCGGGCGCGGTGGTGGGATTGGCGGCGGCAACGCTGCTGTCCCTCTCGCTGTTCAACATCTACTTCGCCCAGGAAGCGCGCATGTATACCCTGCTGGCCTTCAATGTGTCTGTGGCGATCTATGCGCTGGCAAGGCTGCTGACCGATCCGCGCTCTGCCAGCCAACCCATCGGCAGTCAATTTCGGGCATACCTGCATGACTGGCGCACGCTGAAACCGCTCGAACCAAAGCACGCAGGAGAGTTCGGTTTTCGGGACGAGCCCCGCCATCAATGGCCCCCCCTCCAAACCATCGAAACGGACCTGGCCTGGCTTGGGTTGATTATATTCTCGGCGGCGAGCCTGCTCACCCACCATACGGCTGTGTTCTTCCCGGTGGCCGCCAACTTCTTCGTCCTGGGCCTGATGCTGTTCCAAAGGCTGGACAAGTCCAAAGCGCAAACCGCCCTCCAGCCCCCCTCGGCTGGGAACTGGGTCAAGGCGCAGGCCGCGATTCTCCTGCTGTGGAGTCCGTGGCTGCCTGCCTTCATCCAGCAAGCCGCCCGCGTCGACCGGGAATTCTGGCTTCCCAAACCGGATTGGGACACGGTGACCTGGTCGCTGCGCGCCCTGTTGAACGCATCCGCGCCCACCCAGGCCAGCCAGTTCATGACGTGGGTCCTGTGCGGCGTGCTGTGCCTCGGGCTGGCCTATTACCGCAAAAAACTTTCGATCTTCTGGTTCCTGGCGGCCTTGTTCTTTGTTCCCATCCTGGGAGAGCTGGTCGTCAGCATCCGCCGGCCCATTTTCTTCGACAAGACCCTGATCTGGACAACCATCCCCTTGCTGTTGGCGCTGGCGGCAGGCATCGCCCAATTTCGCTTGCGCTTTCTCATGATCGTGGCGTTGGGAATATTGGGCGCCAACTACATCTTTTCCGACGGCGATTATTATCGCTTCGCGCAAAAGGAGGATTGGGGCACAGCCGCCGGGTACGTCGCCAATTTCGCACAATCGGGGGACCTGGTGCTCTTCAACTCCAACTTCGTGGTAATCCCGTTCGACTATTACTTTCGAGCATACGAAGACCAGTATTCCATCCAGGTGATAAAACAAGGGTTTCCCCTGGACCTGTTCGCGGATGGCGTCCTGGAACCCAGGATGACGGAAAACGACATCCCCGCCCTGATTTCCCTGCTGCGCGGACACAAACGGGTCTGGCTGGTGTACAGCCATAACGACTATACCGACCCGCAGGGTCTGATTCCGCAAACCCTTGCGGCCCACATGCGCCTGGCGCGGGAACGCGAGTTTTACGGGGGCCGGGTTCAATTGTACGAAACGCCCTGAGCTTTCACTCGCTCCCCTGCCGGGAAGGAGCGAGACGCGATACAATTTCACCATTACAGTTTCCCGCCGAGGATTTCATGCCACTCACCAGCCTCAACTGTCCCAATTGCGGAAATCCGCTTCCCAAAACCGCCATCTCCAGCCAGCCGTTCAAATGCCAGGCCTGCGGCTCCCTGCTCATCATGACGCCGGTCGAGGAGCGCGAGCATCCCAATGTGTGCGTCAAATGCCAGACCGTCAACAGTCCCTTCCAGCGCTATTGCGTCCAGTGCGGCGAAAGGCTGACGGTGGATTGTCCCATCTGCTACCGCACCAACCCGGTTAACGCGGAATACTGCCAGGGCTGCGGGGTCAACATCCAGGAGGAGATCCTGCGGCGCGAAACCTGGCACAGCTTGAAGAAGCTGCACGATGAAAAACGCAAGCTGTTCCTGGCCCAGGCGGAACAGGATGGCCAGAAACGGGAACTCGAACGCCTGCTGGCCGACCTGGACGAGCCGAGCCGTCACGCCTTTGCCATCTTCAGTTTGTGCCAGTTTGGGAGCACTGCCGTCGAGCCGCTGATCGAGACCATGCGCGCGGATCCCGAC
>JBMOMS010000083.1:0-2509 GCA_049324895.1 Chloroflexota bacterium | reverse complement strand
ATGGGCAAAACGGTCGTTTTGCCCACCCCTTATTTTTACAAGGAAAGCGAGACCGAGTGACCTCCTCCCCTCAAACAAACGATCTTCCCGGCGGCCTGGGAGCGCCCGCCCAGCGCGCACTGACAAGCGCGGGCATCCACAGTCTCGCGCAACTGGCCAGGCTCACCGAAAACGAGGTCAAAGCCTTGCACGGCATCGGCCCCAACGCGCTGGAGAAACTGCGCCACGCGCTGGTTCAAAAGGGGTTAGCGTTTGCCCCATCCAATCTTTAGAAATACAAGGAGAATCCATGCAAAAGATCACCCCCTTCCTGTGGTTCGACAATCAGGCCGAAGAAGCCGTCAACTTCTATACCTCCGTCTTCAAGAATTCGAAGATCCTCAGCATCGCCCGCTACGGCGAGGCTGGCCCGGGCCCGGCCGGCGCGGTCATGACCGCCAACTTCGAACTCAACGGCCAGGAATTCGTCGCGCTCAATGGCGGCCCGGTCTTCAAGTTCACGGAGGCCATCTCCTTCGTCGTGAATTGCGAGACGCAGGCGGAGGTCGACCATTACTGGGAGAAACTGTCCGAGGGCGGCGAGAAAAGCCGCTGCGGCTGGCTGAAGGACAAATTCGGCCTGTCCTGGCAGATCGTGCCCACCGTCCTGGGCGAGTTGATGGGCGACAGCGACCCCGAACGGGCCAAACGGGTCGCGCTGGCCATGCTGGAAATGGACAAGCTCGACATCGGCCTGCTGCGGGCGGCCTACGAACAGGCCTGAGCGGCGCACCTCGCCCACCGAACCGACAACTACGGATCGAGGCATGAGCGAACTGTCTGGTCTGCGCAGCGCGGGCGGAAGGAAGACTTGAAGTGCCACAGGAAGTACATGACGCTGTGGAAATGACAGAAATCCCGCCGTGTTGGCGGGATTTTTCTTGAGTACAATAGCTCCATGCAAACCGCCGCCCTCCCCGAGATCCAGATCATCAGCGAGCAGGAAACCGAGCTCGAGCCGCTCTCCCGCGTCATCATCCACAACGATGACGTCACGCCGATGAACTTTGTCGTCAACGTGCTGGAGCAGATCTTCATGCTCGGCCTCGACCGCGCCATGGAGATCATGTACCTGGCGCATTTCAAGGGCACGGCCTACGTCCAGACCTTGCCGCGCAGTGAGGCGGAACGGCGCATCCAGCAGGCGCAGCTGGCGGCGATGATGTTGGGATTCCCCCTGACCTTTTCGACGGAGCCTGAATGAAATACGAACATATTCGCGGGATGCAAATCCCCAAGGTCGGATTCGGCACCTGGACGATTGGCGGCGGAGACCACCCCGACCCCGGGCTGGATTCCGTTTCACGGGCGGCCCTGCGCTCCGCGCTGGAGTTGGGCTACACCCACTTCGACACCGCCGAATACTACGCGGGCGGGCACGCCGAGGAATTGCTCGGAGAAGCCATCCGCGAGACGGGCGTCCAGCGCAAAGACCTGTTCATCACCACCAAGGTCTCGCCCGAGCATCTTCATTATGAGGACGTGCTCGCGGCCTGCGACCGCAGCCTGCGCCGCCTGGGCCTGGAAACCATCGACCTGTACCTGATCCACTGGGCCAACCCGCGCATCAAACTGGAGGAGACCTTCCGCGCGCTCAATCAACTGGTGCGCGAAGGCAAGGTCAGGCATCTTGGCGTGAGCAACTTCAAGCTCAAGCTGCTCAAGGAATCGGTCGCGCTCAGCGAGACGCCCCTGCTGACCAACCAAATCCCCTACCGCCTGCCCGAAAAGGACTATGCCGAAAACGGCGTGATCGAGTACTGCCAGCAGAACGACATCCTGGTCACGGCTTATTCGCCTGTCAAGTTCCGCAACCTAAACGTCAACGCCACGTTGAAGGCCATGGCCGCGGCGCATGGCGCCACCGCCTACCAGGTGGCGCTGGCCTGGCTGATCGCCCAGCCGCGCGTTATCACCATTCCCATGTCGTTCAACCCCGCGCATCAAAGGGAAAACCTGGAGGCAATGAATCTCGAACTCAGCGCATCAGAGATGGAACAACTTACCAATCTATATTCGCGCTGATCAATCGGAGTCCAAAGTCTCCCGACTTTGGACAGCCAACGACAGGAGTCGTTGGACTCCAAATCAACCATGAGCCAACTCGACACCCTCACCCAAATTAACCTCGACGACCTGGTCTCTTCCTTCGGCTGGCAGGATCGCCCCGTGCTGTCGCGCCTGCTGCGCGGACTCTTCCGCAGCCCCGCGCGCACCTTTGCCCGGCAGATGGCCGACTTCGACGCCGCCGTCGGCGCAAGCGGGCTGGTCGAGGCGGCGCGGGGATTGCAGCGTTCCTACGCGCGCGAGGTGCAGGTCTTCGGCGCGGAGAACATCCCCCCGGGCGCTTTCCTGGCTTTGTCCAACCACCCGGGCATGACCGATACGCTTGCGCTCTTCATCGCGCTCAATCGTCCCGACCTCAAGATCATCGCGCTCGACCGTCCCTTCCTGAACGCCCTGCCCGAGA
>JBMOMS010000082.1:0-18883 GCA_049324895.1 Chloroflexota bacterium | reverse complement strand
GAGCAGCCGCTCCCCCGCCCAACGCAGGTCGGACGGCGCGGCCACATCCAGGGAGGGCAGCTCATAGCCGAAGTCGAATTTGATCAGGTCGGGCCGATAGCGGCGGATGAAGTCCCGTGCCCGCTCCGCCAGCACCTTCTGGACGGCGGGCTGGGTCACGTCGAAGATCCCATAACGGGAGGCCTGATGCGCCAGCCAGAGCGGTTTCCCGTCTGACGTTTGCAGCAGGTGCGACTCGTCCAGCCCGAGGGCAGAGGGATCCTGACAGCGCAGGAAGGCCGCCCACAGTCCGATGTAAAAGCCTTCGGCGCGGATTAAATCCAGCATCGCTACAAAATTTGGAAAGCGCGCTTCGTCGTGTTTCAACTCGCCGTAGCGGCCTTCCCATTTGTCATCGATCACGAAACTGCGCGCCCGCATCCCAGACTGGCGCAGCTTTTGGAAGATGTCCAGCACCAGCGGCTCGCTCAATTCCTCGGGCCGCAGCGCCAGGGCCGACTCGACACCCCAGGTGTTGTACTGTGGCGCAAGCATGACCGCCCTCTTGCGCGGCGAGACTTCCTTCGGTTGCACAACCTTTTCGCGCAGCAGGGTGGTGTAGTAGTTGCGGATGGCCTCGTGATAGTGCGCGCCAAACGTGAGGATGAAAGATGGCCCCAACGAAAGCGCGCCTGGCGTGCTCAAGTGTTTCCACAAGTCCGCGCGCAGATGGATGACCGGGCTGAGGGCGTTCTCGCGGATCTCCAGGCGGTAGTCGCCCTGAGGCAGGTCTCCCAGCCCGAAACAGACAGCATCCGATTGCAGGCTCCTGGCACCGATGGCATTCCAACGGTCGGAGGTGTTGAACAGACAAAAATAATGAGCGGGCAGTCCCCACTGCTGGGTCAGGCCCGGGCCGCGCATGGCCCCCGATCCAAGCACGGCGGTCACGGACAAATGCGCATGCAGGTCGATTACGGGACTGACACAGGTGCTCATGCACAGGCCCGGTACAACCGCGTATCGGCTGTACAGCGAGGGGCGGTAGGTCTCATCCAGCGGCTCGGCGAAGTAGACCACCTTTACCAGGTCATCCGCTTCGGGCGTGGAGTATTGCAGGGGCACGAGCCGAATGAAATCATCCTCGAAAACCCAGGTCATCATCAACGTGGCGCGGCCATTGAGGCCCGAGTAGATCACCGTGACACGGTTTTCCTCCACCGTAAAGGTATGTGCGCGGGCGCGCAGCTGCCCCGCCGTGGTGACCACCAGGGGCTGGTGATGCCCGCGCACGATCACACGCTGGCTGGCGTCTGCCAGGGAGAACAGATCGCTGGCTTCATCCCATTCCCAGGTGTAAAGCGTGGAGATGGCTTGAATTTTCTGCCCATTTACCCGAGTTTTGATATTCATGCAAGATTGCCTCTTGACAACGCTCTTTGGTTCTTGTAAACTAATGTTACCGGTCACGTGACCGGTAACATTATACCAAGATTGGCAAAAACATGTCATCTTCCCGCCCCACAATCCGTGATGTCGCCCGCCAGGCTGGTGTTTCACACCAAACTGTGTCGCGTGTGATCAATGGCAGCGAAGATGTATTGCCCGAAACCCGCGCGCTGGTGGAAGCCGCCATCGAACAAATGGGATACCGCCCCAGCGCAATCGCCCGCTCCATGGCCCGCGGACAGACCCACACCCTGGCCTGCATCTCCCCCAACCTGACAGACTACACCTTCGCCAGCGTCATCGAAGGCGCCGAGACCGAAGCCCGCCAGCACGGGTATTTTTTGCTCTCCTCCTCGGCCGCCGACCCCGAGGCCTTCCGCGCCCTGGTGGATGAACTGGTCGGCCACCGCCGCGTGGATGGGTTGATCGTCATCAACCCCTATGCGGACCAGCGCTACGAATATATCCCCAGAAATTTCCCGCTGGTCTTCGTCGGCGCGCGCTCGCACGACGAGGGCATCGGCTCCGTCTCGCTGGATGACGAGAAGGTCGCCTACGAAGCCACCCGCCACCTGCTCTCCTTGGGGCATACCCGCATCGCCCTGGTCACCGGGCCGATGGAGGAAGACTGCTCCCAGGACCGCGCCGAAGGCTACGCGCGCGCCCTGCAGGAGGCTGGCCTGGAAATGGACCCAACCATGATCATCGAAGGCGATTGGTCGGCCACCTCCGGCCAGGATGCCCTGCTCTCCTTCGCCGAACAGGGCCGCGTTCCCAGCGCCATCTTCGCGCAAAACGACCGCATGGCCATGGGCGTCATGCACGCCGCCCGCGACATGGGCATCGAGGTTCCCTCCCAACTGGCCGTCATCGGCGTCGACGACATGCCGCTGGCCTCCTATTTCGATCCCCCGCTTACCACCATGCGCCAGGACATGCCCCGTATCGGCCGGGAGGCCACCCGCATGTTGATGGACATCCTGCAAAAGAAAAACAACGAAGCCCGGCAGGTGAAATTCCCGGCGCAATTGGTTGTTCGTCAATCCACATTGGACAAAGGAGGTGATTGATTTCCACGTAGCGTTTCAAGCAACAGACCAGCCTGTTCCAAAAAATTCATGAATCAATCTCTGGAGAAGAAAAAATGAAACACAACCTGTTCTGGAAGGTGATCAGCCTGCTCGTCGTCACCTCATTCGTTTTGGTTGCCTGCGGCGCCCCCGCCACAGAGGCCCCGGCCGCCGAGGTCGCACTGCGCTGGCGCACCCGCCCTGACAACCAGGAAGAGATCGATGTCTACAGCAAGATCAGCACGGAAATCGACGCCGAAATCGACGGCGTCACCCTGACCTACGAACCGGGCGGCACTGAAGGCGCCAACTACCAGGATCAACTTCGCTCCGAGGTCGCCGCCGGGACCGCTCCCGACGTCTTCTGGATCCCCGGCACCGACGTGGCCGACTTCGCCACCCGCGGCCTGATCCTCAACATCTCGGACCTGGCCGGCAAAACCGAAGGCTTCGACGCGAACGCCTTCTATCCCGGCCCGATGTACCACCTGACCTACAACCCCGAGACCAACGCCAGCGGCGCCGGCTCCGGCGCGCTGTGGGGCCTGCCCCGCGATGTGTCCACCTTTGCCCTGTACCTGAACATGGACCTGATCAACGAAGCCGGCGCCCCCGACCCGCGTGAACTGGCCAAGGAAGGCAAATGGGATTGGGACGCCTTCCTCGACGTCGCCCAGAAGACCCGCGCCCTCGGCACCGATGTGTACGGCTACGGCGCCAGCGCCTGGTGGGGCCCCTACGGCGTGTGGCTGAATGCCTCCGGCGGCGGCTTCTTCACCGCCGACCGCAGCGCCTGCGCGCTCAACACCCCCGAATCCCTGGCCGGCCTCGAATTCCAGCGCTCCCTGTACCAGGACTTTGACGTCGCCACCCCCTACGGCGAAGATCCCGAACCCACCTTCCGCGCCGGCAAGGTTGCCATGTTCCAGAACGGCCGCTGGGCCACCCCCGGTGTCCGCACCGTGGACTTCGAGTGGGACGTGGTCGAACTGCCCAAGGGTCCCAATGGCACGCCCGGTAACTGGCTGTTCTGGGGCGCCTACGTGATCAACGCCAAGACCGAGCATCCCGAAGAAGCGTGGAAACTCGTCCAGGCCCTGACCACCGCCCAGACCCAGGGCAAGGTTGCCGCCCTCGGCGCCAACATCCCCAGCCGCGTCAGCCAGGAAGCCCTCGACGCCTTCCTGACCTTCACCCCGCCCGCCAACAACCAGGCCTTCCTCAACGGCATCGCCGATGCCGCCAAGCCGACCGCTGAAGGCCCGCTGTGGGCTGGCTCCTGGCCCGAGTTCGACAAGATCATGGGCCCCGCCATCCAGGCCGTCCTGACCGGCGGCATGACCGTGGAGGACTTCGGCGCGACCGTCTGCGACGAGGCCAACAAGGTCTTTGTCAAATAGTTCGTCCCGAATACACAGGGGCAGGCTTGCACCTGCCCCTGTGCCTTTCTCACACGATGAAAGCCCGAAACATCCGTTTTGAATTTTTGTGGTGTGAGAGACGACACCCCTCAGACATTCCGCCTCCCCAGGGTGAAAACCCTGCATCCCCTTCCCAACCCCACCTCCCAGGAGACAAACCATGAGCGAACATCCAAAGGCAGATCCCCTGACCCCTCTCATCCTGCGCATTGCCGTGATATGGCGCGGGCTGTTTGCCGTGCTGGCCGCGGCGGTCGCCGTCACCGCCTGGGTCGGCGGGCTTCCCGAGGCCCCCGCCTGGCAGAAGATCCTGCTCAGCGCAGTCATGCTGCTGGCCGCGATCCTGAGCGCATTCGGCGCCTGGCAGGTTGCCAAAAGGGATCATGGCGGTCGGATGATCTCCCTCTTCCTCGATTACCTGGCCTTCGTGGTCTGCGCCGTCCTGACCCTGAACATTGGCGGGGTCTTCATCGGCATCGACGCCTTCGGCGAGACCTTCGGGCGCGGGCTTCCCTACCTGGGCATCGTCATCGCCGGCTACTTCCTCGGCTCGCTGGATGAATACTCCAACCGCAAGCGCAGTTCCGAACAAAGCCTCAAACAGGTGGGACGCTGGGTGATGATTTTCGGCCTGATCCTGTTCCTCTGGCAGGTGGAGGCCATCAACGGGGTGGTGTATTTCCTCGGCAGGCTGGTCCAACCTGCGGGACTGTTCAGCGTGGCAGGCGTGTTGATTTTTGGAGCGGCCCTGTGGGGCATGGGACGCCAGCCGACCGCCACCGCCTTGCGCGTCAAAACGGGATACGAACAAATCATCAACGGCTGGCTCTTCCTCTCGCCCAACCTGATCGGCTTCCTCATCTTCTTCGCAGGCCCCCTGCTGCTCTCGTTCTATTTTTCCTTCACCGACTCGGACGCCTTCAACACGCCCAACTGGATCGGCTTCGAAAACTACGCCAAGATCCTCAACGTCAAATTTGTCACACTTTCCTCGCCCGACCAACTGGCAAAAGAAGTGGTCGACATCAAGGTCTATGACGAAGTGGGGCGACTGATGTTTGGGAACTGGGGGATTTTGTTCGCCGCCGCCGACAAGTTCTTCTGGCTGGCGCTGCGCAACACCCTGACCTTTGCCCTGTTCGCCGTGCCCCTGAGCGTGATCCCCGCCCTGGTGCTTTCCAACATCCTCAACAGCAAGCTGCCGGGCATGAAGTTTTTCCGCGCCGTGTATTTCATGCCGAGCATCGCCGCCGTGGTGGGCATCTCACTGGTCTGGCAGTGGCTATACAACGCGACCATCGGCTACATCAACTACTTCATCACGCTTGGCATCCAGTTCTGGAATAACCTCTTCAACCTGGCGGTCGTCGACCCGAAAATCCAGTGGGTGTCCGATGAAAGGACGGCCCTGTTCGCCGTCATCCTGATCGCCGCCTGGCAGACGATGGGCTTCAACACCGTACTGTTCCTGGCGGGCCTGCAAAACATCCCCGGCGAACTGTACGAGGCCGCCACCGTGGACGGCGCCGGAGCCTGGGACAAGTTCTGGGGCATCACCATTCCCATGCTGGCGCCGACGACCTTCTACGTGGTCTCGACCACCACCATCCAGGCCATGCAGGTCTTCGAGCAGGTCTTCATTTTGATGAACCCCGCCGAAGGGCCGAACAACTCGACCATTACGCTGGTGCTGTATCTCTACCGCAGCGGCTTCCAAAACTTCAAGCAGGGGTACGCCTCCGCGATTGCGTGGGTGCTGTTCATCGTCATTTTCGGGTTGACGCTCATCCAGTTCCAGCGCCAGCGCCAATCCAGCATTTACGAAAGCTAGAAGGAGGCAGACATGAAAATCCAATCCTACCGCCTGCTCCGCCACCTGAACAATTTCCTGGTGTACTTCGTCCTGACCTTCTTCGCGCTGGTCATGATCTTCCCGTTCCTGTACATGCTGGCCACCTCGTTCAAGACCCCGGCCGACACCTTCCGCTACCCGCCGCGCATGTTGCCGCGCAATGCCGATACCATCACGGTGGACGGATTCACCGAGCCGCTCCCGCTGTATTACGTGGATGTGGACGGTCGGCAAATAAAATATGCCCTCGCCAGGAGCAACATCAAGGTCGGGACCTACGCCCCCGCCGATGACCTGGCCGCCACGGTCGAACGCCAGTTCACCGAGGTCAGCCCGACGGGCGGGGCCATGAACCAGCAAACGGTCACGGTCAACGGTGAGGAGATGAAACTCTTCGACGTTACCACAGACGACGGGTCGGTCGTCCCGATGGTGCTGATCAGCCAGACCACCGTCGGCGAATTCGTCGACCCGCAGGCCCCCACAACCAAAGTCTACCGCAACGTGCGCCTGAGCGCGCCGGTGGAAAACATCGGCTGGCACCCTGAAAATTACACCGAGGTCATCGAGTTGAACAACATGGCGCGCGCGCTGACCAACACGGCGCTGGTGACCATCCTGGTGGTGCTGGGACAGTTGCTTACCTCTGTGGTCGGCGGCTACGCCTTTGCCCGCCTGAAATTCCCCGGGCGCGACACGGTCTTCGTCTTCTACCTGGGCACGGTCATGATTCCGTTCGTGATGCTGATCGTGCCGCTTTACCAGTTGATGGTGCTGATGGGCTGGACCGACCGTCTCGCGGCCCTCATCATCCCGTGGATATTCACCGCCTACGGCACCTTCCTGATGCGCCAGCACTTCATCACCTTCCCCAAGGAGATCGAGGAAGCCGCGCTGATCGACGGCGCCTCGCGCCTGCAAATCCTGAAGAACATCCTCATCCCTGCCAGTGTGCCAGCGTTGGCGACACAAGCCACCTTCACCTTTTTGTACGCCTGGAATTCCTTCTTCTGGCCGCTGGTCATCATCAACGTGGGCAATGAGAAGAACCACGTCCTGACCCTGGCGCTGAACGTGCTGCGCGGGCGCGCCTCGGACACCCCCAACCTGATCCTGGCGGGCGCGGCCATCGCCATCATCCCGCCCCTGATCGTCTTTATCTTCGGCCAGCGCTTCTTCGTGGAGAGCGTGGCCAGCAGCGGCGTCAAAGGCTAGACATGTCCAATCCCGCCCTGCATAATCCGCACCTCGAAGGCGGGCCTTTCCTTTGGAAGGCGGGTTCTGTCGGCGTGCTGCTCTCACATGGATACACCGCCACGACCGCCGAAATCCGCCCCCTGGCGAAGCGGCTGCACGAGCAGGGCTACACTGTCGCCGCCCCCCTGCTGGCCGGGCACGGCACCCAGCCCGCCGACTTGAACCGCGTCGCCTGGCAGGATTGGGTCGCCAGCGCCGAGGAAACCTACACCCGTTTGAAAACCCACTGCGAGCGGATCTTCGTGGGCGGCGAGTCGATGGGCGGGTTGGCGGCGCTGCACCTTGCCAGCACCCACCCCGAAGCGGCGGGAATCCTGCTCTACGCCCCAGCCATCAAGCTGACCCTGTCCACGCTGGACAAAATCAAGCTGTATGCGGGGTCGCTCTTCATGGCGGAGGTCGGGCGCGAGTCGCTGGACGCTTCGGACGCGTGGCAGGGCTACCCTAACCTGCCGCTCAAGGGCGCGGTTCAACTGCTGAAATTTCAGAAGGCGATGCGCCAGCGCCTGGGCGCGGTCCGGCAGCCTGTCATCGTCTTCCAGGGGCGGCTGGATGCCACCGTTCACCCCTCGGCGGGCGACATCATCCTAGACGGGGTGCGCTCGTCGGTCAAGGAACGACACTGGCTGGAACGCTCCTCCCATGCCATCACCATCGACTGCGAGTTGGATGAAGTGACCGACCGTACCCTGCAATTCATGGATAGGGTTTTGAAATCCCAATAAAAAATCGCAAGGAACCTTTTCTGATATTTTTCGCACGCCACCCGGGCCAACCAAGTTTATAATCAAACACCGCCAGCCCGAACATGGCTGGCGGTGTCCAAAGACATGCACTCATTTTCATTCAAGGAGAAAGTCCATTATGCAAAAGAAGAACGGTCGCTACGAGGTCTACGGCAATCCCATCAGCGAGGCGCAGACCCGCGCCGCGGATGGCTGGAAGGAAATGCTCGCCCGCAAGTTCAAATACGATCCCAATGAGAAATTCAACCTGAGCGTCAAGGATCATCCCTACGGCGGGGAAATTTTCGGCCTGAAGGAAGTCGTGCGCGAGGACGGCGGCGCGCCGCTCGACCGGCAGAACAGCATCATCGTCAGCACCATCCGCATGGGATTCGGTCACTACCGCATCGCCATGGCGGGCGTTTCCGCCGCGAAGGCCATGGGCTTCACCCCCCACTGGCTCGACCTGCTCGGCATCCCCGGCATCACCACCGACGTGATCAACTGGTGCAATACCAATTACAGCAAGTACTCGCGCATCTCCCAGCGTTATCCCTGGTTCGACAAATACGTGTGGGAATCGCTCACCACCGGCGAACCGTCCCTGCCGGGGCTGAACACGCTCTTCAATAATTGGATCGTGACCTGGCCGTGGCGCTTCCTCAAGACCCAGGTCAAGGATTACAAGATGAGCGAGTTGTTCCGCAACCTGTACGCGGCCCTGCCCTCCGACATGCCCATCCTGACCTCGCACATGTGGACGGCGATGGGCGCGGTCGCGGGCGGCATGACCAACGTGGTCGACATGATGTTCGACAACTGGCCGATGGCCTTCCAGCTGACCGAAGGCGCGAAGCACGCGGTTCAATCGCCGTCGGGCTATTACGGCTTCCGCGCCATGCGCGGCTTCGACGACAAGGGCAAAGTGCTCAAGCCCACGCCGACCGACGCGCTGTACTACACAGGCCACCACGTCGACCATGAACTGGTCGAGAACATCGAAACCGACTGCGCCGACCGCATCGAGCGCATGAAGGCCAGGGAGCCGCGCCGCTTCCTCGTCACCATGGGCGGGGCGGGCGCGCAGCGCGAACTGTTCAAGGCCATCATCGAACACGCCGTCCCAATGATCGAGAAGGACAGGATCGCGCTCTTCATCAACCTCGGCGACCACAAGGACAACTGGGCCTGGCTGCAAAACGAACTCGCGCATCACAGGGACCTCATCAACACGCACTTCACCTGGGACGACACCAGGGAATTCACCGACAGCATCCGCAAGCAGCCCGCGCATGGCCTGCACGTCTTCCTGCACGACAACACCTTCCACGCGGTCTACGCCACCAACTACCTCATGCGCGTCATGGACGTGATGATCACCAAGCCGAGCGAGCTGGCCTTCTATCCCGTGCCAAAGATCTTCAACGCCCGCGTCGGCGGCCACGAGATGTGGGGCGCCATCCGCGGCGCGGAGATCGGCGACAGCACCGTCGAGACCCGCACCATTCCGCAGACGCTCCAGGCCATCGACCTGCTGACCGAAGCCGACGACCTGCTGACCCTGTTCTGCGACCAGATCGTCAAGAACAAGAGCATCGGCATCTACGACGGCGCGTACAAGAGCGTCGAACTGGCGACTGGCAAAAAGTTCAAGCGGTAAAACATTCAGACCCTGAAGGCCTGTGCGCCTTTGGGGTCTTTATCATTTGAAACAAGTTGCGGGGAAGCCCGCCCGGCCAGATCCGCTGCCGTTTCTGAAACGGCGCTGAATCGCAGCGCCCACCCTTCTGGAGAAAGTGAAAATGCAAACATCCACCGCCCTGCAAGAAGAACGTGTCCCGCTCGCCAGCCGCATCTGGATCTCGCTGGCCGACGCCTCCGTGGCCATCCTCCAATCCCTGGTGGCGGCCGGCGCGCTGACCTACTACTTCGTCAACATCCGCGGACTTTCCACCGCCTACACCGGCATCGTCTGGCTGTTGTTCGGAATCTGGAACGCGGTCAACGACCCGCTGTTCGGCTACATCAGCGACCGCACCAAGAGCAAACTGGGACGGCGCATCCCCTACATCCGCTACGGGACGCCGATCTTCGTGCTGAGCTTCATCCTGTTCTGGCTGGACGTGCCGGGCGTGAACAGCCAGGTGGGCCTGTTCGTTCAGATGCTGCTGGTTCTGTTCGTGTTCGACTCGCTCTACACCGCCATCGCCACCAGCCTGTACATCATGCCCTACGAGGTGGCCATCTCGAACAAGGCGCGCTCCAGTATCTTCATCTGGAAGATCATCTTCATGGTCTTCACCATCGTTGTGCCGGTCGCCATCGAAGGCACCATCAAACCCGAAGTGGGCGACCTGGCGGGCATCAGTTATTTCCGCTGGTTCCTGGTGCTGTTCTCGCTCGTCATGGGCGTGATTATCTTTGCCAGCACCTTCTTCTACAAGGAAAAGCATTACACCCAGGAAGAGGAACAGCCCGGCTTCGTCAAGGCCTTCAAGGAATGTTTTACCAACCGCTCCTTCGTGCTGTTCGAGGTCATCAGTTTCACCATCATGTTCGTGCAAACCTCGCTCATGCAGGGATTGTGGTATTACTTCGATGAGATCGACGTGGCCCGCACGCCGCTCTACATCGCCCTGGCGGTCGGCATCGTGGGCGGCGTCTTCCTGTGGATCAACCGCCGCGAACCGTGGGGTGTCAAACTCAGCACACGACTCTTCAGCCTGGCCTTTGCAATCGGCTGTTTCATCATGGTGCTGCTGGGTCAGAACAGCGCCGCCGCCACGCTGGCCTTTTTCCTGTTCGGGATCGGCTTTGCAGGCGGAATGTACCTCATTCCCCTGATGAACGGCGATGTGGTGGATATGGACGAGCACCGCACCGGCCTGCGCCGCGAAGGGATGTACGCGGGCGTCAACAGCTTCATCACCAAGCCGGCCATCAGCCTGGCGCAGTGGGTCATGCTGTCCGTGATGACCGCGTTTGGCTACGACCAGGCCCTGGGCAAGGGACTGCAATCGGCGGGCGCGGAAACGGGCATCCTGCTGGGTTGGGTGCTGGTTCCAGGCATCCTGCTGTTCCTGTCCTTCCTCGTGCTGCACTGGTATCCGCTGGACGGCAGGGACTGGCTCGGCATCAAAGCCAAACTGGCCGAGATCCACAAGGAAAAGGAACGCAAATACCTCGAATCTCAGGGATACAAACTGGTGGATTGAACTTGAGTTAAAATGGAGCGGTTCGCCGCTCCATTTTTTATTGGCCGTCCATGCTCCCATCCCCACTCCTTATTTCGCTTGTCCTCCTCGTCGTCCTGCTGTGCGCTCATCGCAACCATGGTCGCAGCGGCAGGCGCTGGAGCGCGTTTGGCCTTTACGAGAAACATGACCTGGCAGCCAGAATGTCCTGGGCCAGGCCCAAGCTCACAAACGGCTCCAGGTGGATTATCGCCTGCTGACCTTTCCGCTCCTGCCCCTGGTCAGCCTTTGGTCGCGGATATTGAACAGACCGCGAAGATCACGGGCACGCGCGATTTTATCGTGACTTTGGAAAAGGGCCATGACCAGAACATGGGCGAAGGCGGCAAACAATTCTCGGTGGGACAGAAGCAATTGATCTCGCTGGCGCGCGCCGTGCTGGCCAAGCCCGAACTCTTCATCATGGAAGAGGCCACCTCACCTGTGGACACGCTCACCGGGGCCCTGGTCCAGCGCGATATGGAAGCGTTGATGGAAGGCCGCGCCTCCTACGTCATCGCCCACCGCCTGAGCGCCATCCGCCGCGCCGACCCAATACTGGTGATCGAGAACGGACGCATCGCCGAGCAAGGCACGCACGCTGAACTCTGCGCGAGCGCGGGCATTACTACAACCTGTACACGCAAAAGTTCCGGCATCAGTTGGAGGTGCAGTATGGGGTGGATGAAGAAGGGGTGGTGGAGACTTCCGAAGTCTTGAATGAAGCGGCGGCGGCTGATTGAATAAAACGGGACGGACGCTCAAGTCCGCCCCGTTTGTTCCAGTGAATATGGCTACTCCTGATACACCACCCGTCCCCCCACAAGCGTCATGGAGACAGAAGTTGTTTGCGCCAGTTGGCTGACAGCCAGTGTAGAGGGGTCATCCTTCCAAACCGCAATATCCGCAAATTTACCCGGCTCCAGTGAACCTTTGACATTTTCCTCGTGAGCGGCATAGGCCCCCTCGTAGGTATGCGCCCGCAAGGCCTCCTCGAACGTGAGCGCCTGGTCGGAACCGATCACATCCTTTCGAATGGTCTCGCGGTTCATGCTCCCGGCAAGCGTCCAGCCCGGGTGAAAAGTTGGCGTGGAGGGGGCGTCGGAATTGATATTCAAGTGCACACCCGCTTCGAGCCATTCGCGCGTAACGAGGATGCGCTCCATCCGTTCCTCCCCAAAGAGAGATTTCCATCCGTCGCCAAACAGGTAGAGGAAGGCTGGCTCGGTGCTGACGGCCACTCCCAGATCTTTCATTTTCTGTGTAGCCTGCGGCGTGGTGAGGACAGCGTGCTCGATTCGATGGCGCGGGTCGGAGCGCGGGTTGGCATTCATGGCGCCTTCATAGGCCTCCAGGACCAGATCCGCCGCTGCATCCCCAATGCAGTGCGTGCAGATTTGCAGGCCCGTATCGTGCAGTGTTCGCACGGTTGACTTATAGACTTCCCTATCCCAGGTGGGCATTCGCCACTCGGATCCGTTGTGCTTTTCGTGAGTATAGGCGGTCGGTCCCTGGCCATCGATTAGGAACTTGTAACCGGCAAAGCGCGTGACATCATTCCGTATGTGTTCGACTTGATCCACTTTGGCGATGTCGGTCGGCCATTCCAGGGTCAGATACAAATCATTGCGCAGGAAAAGCTGGCCTTCGGCTGTCAATTGCTGGTAGGCGCGAATATCCTCGACATCGCGGATGTTGTTATCCTGAAAACTGGTCACTCCGCAAGCCGCCATGAGTTTTTGCGTTTTCAGGATGGACTCACGGATCGTGTCCATCGTGATCGGCGGAGCCTTGACGCGGACCACATCCATGGCGCGGTGGTTATATAGAACGCCGGTCGGATCACCGTCTTTCCCCATTTCGACAATTCCCCCCTGGGGACTCTTGGTTTGGGAAGTAATCCCTGCAAGTTTAAGCGCCACACTGTTGGCCGTACCCCAGTGACCGCCGATGTGCATGATGAAGACCGGGTTATTCGGCGAGACGGCATCCAGGTCTTCTTTGGCGGGAATGGGTTTGTCCGCTATCACCATGTAATAGCCCACGATCCATTCGCCGGGTGATTTGGATTTGAGGACATCGGCCAGGGCGCGCTGAAGGCTCGCAATATCCTTCACATCCGGCGGCATGAAGGGGGTGTAATAGATGTAGTCCAGCCCGACGGCACGGAAATGGACATGGGAGTCGATCAGGCCGGGTGTGACCGCGCGGCCGCCAAGGTCGATTACCGTTGTCGCATCGCCAGCCATGGCCGTGATGCTCTCGTCATCGCCGACCGCCTGGATCAGACCGTCTTTGATGGCAACCGCCTGGACGATGCTGGAAGAAGGATTCACGGTATATACTTTGCCGTTCTTCAAAATGAGATCGGACGGCCCGATGGGCGGAGACTTTGCGGCCGGTGTGGCATAGGGGGGAATGGCAACCCCCAAGGTTGGCTGTGCGAACAGTTCGGATGGTACAGTCTTGCGCTGACAAGCAACCAGCGCTCCCCCGGCGAGAGCGATTCCGCCGATCTTCAAGAAATCGCGACGCGAGATTTTGGAAGATTCTTTTTTCATTCGGCCTCCCAAACCTGACAAGAGAAGATATTCCGATGAACGCCAGAAATTTTCAAGACTCATTATATAACAGGGGTAGGAGTATTTCAATATGCGATTGGTCCAATCGCACTGCCGAGGCTTTCCCCAATCTATAATTCACTCATCACGAAAACCGAGATAGTGCCATTTTGGCGCTTTAATAGTTATATCGGCGGCGTTTTGGCCGTGATAATTCCTGGGCGATATTCTGCAACATATTTACAAAAGCGGTGACGACATTGGACTGCAAATCAATCAGGATGGCGATTTCTGTGGCTGGTGTGCCGTGTGCCAGCAAAAGTTTGGCGCGCTCACAGCCACGCAGGTATTTTCCGACAATCTGAGGCGAATGCCCGCTCTGCCTGGCGGTCAGGGACTGGCTCGGCATAAAAGCCAAACTGGCCGAGATCCACAAGGAAAAGGAACGCAAATACCTCGAATTTCAGGGATACAAACTGGTGGATTGAACTTGAGTTAAAATGGAGCGGTTCGCCGCTCCATTTTTTGTTGGCCGTCCATGCTCCCAGCCCCGCTCCTGATTCCGCTTGTCCTCCTCGTCGTCCTGCTGCTGGCGGATGGTTTGTATTTCGCCCTGCAGGTGGTGCATCCCAAACGCTATTCGGTGGGGGAAACCTATCGCACCGAGATCGAGACGGGAAAAATGTCCGAGGCCGAATGGCAATCCTGGGAGAAACAGGAGGTCATGCTCCCATCGCCGTTTGGGTATGACCTGTTCGGGGTCTACCTGCCCCTCCCAGGCGCAGACAAAACCGTCATCATCGCGCACGGCATCACCTACACCCTGTTCGGCTCGGTCAAGTACGTTAACCTCTTTCGCCGCCGCGGATTCAACGTCCTGCTGTACGATCATCGCAACCACGGTCGCAGCGGCGGGCGCTGGAGCACGTTTGGCCTTTACGAGAAGCATGACCTGGCAGTCTGGATATCCTGGGCCAGGTCCAGGCTCACAAACGGAGGCCTGCTGGGGGTGATGGGGGAATCCTACGGAGCGGCAGTGGCGATCCAATGCCTGGCGGAGACTCCGGGCGCAGCCTTCCTCATCTGCGATTGCAGCTTCTCCGACCTGACCGATTTGCTGTCCCACCGCCTCCAGGTGGATTATCGCCTGCCGACCTTTCCGCTCCTGCCCCTGGCCAGCCTCTGGTCGCAGATGTTGACCGGCATGGCCTTCAAGGACATCTCCCCGCTGCGCGACGTTGCGAAGATCGCCATCCCCTGCCTGTTCATTCACGGGCAGGGCGACCAGTTCACCCCGGCCCGCATGAGCGAGGCGCTGTACGCCGCCAAGACCCGGGGGATGCGCGCCCTGTACCTGGCGCCCGACGCGGACCATGCCGAGTCCTTCTCCCGCGACCCGCAGGCCTACGCCGCGCAGGTAACCACATTCCTGGAGGAAAGCCTGGGAAGCGCCGCCTGAACCCGGGCCTGCTCCCGTTAAATCAAAACGGACTCTGCCAAAGGGCAGAGTCCGTTTCCTGTCTCCAAGCGTTCAGCAGATGCGCGGCAGCATCTCGCCCGCCAGCATATCCATCACGCGGGCCCCCAACGTCGAAACCAGCTTCTCCTTTTGCCCTCCCAGAGATGGTCTTCTCTGGGAGGGCTTTTTTCATTTTCATGGTCCAGCCCTGTTTTTTCGGCAGGGCTGTTTTTTTATACTTTCTTGACGTTCCGCCCCTTCTTCTTGTCCCCTTTTTGACCGGCAACGCCATACACTGGGTTCGACTGGAGGCTGCATGAATGACCTGATTTTTATCGGACTGACGCTGCTGTTTCTCGCCGCGACCTATGGCTTGATGGGCGTTTGTGAACACTTGATGGAGGAAGGAAAATGAACGCCCTTTATCTCATCACGGGCGGGATCACCCTGGCTCTGCTGATCTATCTTGTGCTGGCCCTGCTCAAGCCGGAGTGGTTCGGATGAATCTTTACAGTTGGCTGCAACTCGTTTTGTATATCGTGGTTTTGCTGGCACTCGCAAAACCGCTCGGCTCCTATATGGCCAAAGTTTATCAGGGCGAACGCACCTTCCTGAATCGCGTGCTGGGCCCCGTGGAAAGGTTCATTTATCGCATCTCAGGCGTGAAACCTGAGGAGGAGATGAACTGGAAGACCTATGCCATCGCGGTGATGCTGTTCAACGCGTTTGGCCTGCTGGCAGTTTACCTCTTGCAGCGGATGCAAGCCGTTCTGCCGTTCAACCCGCAGGGGCTTGGCCCTGTCAGCGCGGATTCCGCGTGGAATACCGCGGTCAGCTTTGCCACGAACACCAACTGGCAGGGATACGGCGGCGAAACGACGATGAGTTATCTCACGCAAATGCTGGGGATGAATGTGCAAAACTTCGTCTCAGCCGCGATGGGGATGGCGGTTCTGGTTGCGCTCATTCGTGGAATGACACGCCACACCACCAAAGAGATTGGCAACTTTTGGGTGGACTTGACCCGCTCCACGCTGTACATCCTGCTGCCGCTTTCGCTGGTGCTGGCGTTGGCGCTGGTCTCGCAGGGCGTGGTGCAAACTTTCAGCGAGCACAAAACTGTCGCGCTGATTCAACCGTCAGCGGAGGTGAGCGGGCAAGTCATCGCCGTAGGCCCCGCCGCTTCGCAAGTCGCCATCAAACAGCTCGGCACGAACGGCGGCGGATTCTTCAACGTCAATTCCTCCCACCCGTTGGAAAATCCAACTCCCTTGTCGAATTTTCTTGAGGTGTTGTCCATCCTGTTGATCCCCGCCGCGCTGGTTTATACCTTCGGCAAAATGGTCGGGGATACGCGCCAGGGCTGGGCGCTGCTCGCCGTCATGACCATCATCTTCGTGGCTTTGCTGGGCGTGGCGGTCTGGTCGGAGCAGGGCGGCAACCCCGCTTTCACGGCACTCGGCATTGACCAAACTCAAACAGACATCAACCCAGGCGGAAACATGGAGGGCAAGGAAGTGCGCTTTGGGATTGCCAACTCCGCGCTGTGGGCAACGGCGACGACCGCCGCCTCGAACGGGTCGGTCAACTCGATGCATGACTCGTTCATGCCGCTCGGCGGACTCGTCCCCATGTGGCTGATGCAACTGGGCGAGATCATTTACGGCGGTGTCGGCTCTGGCTTGTACGGAATGCTGGCTTTCGTCATCATCGCGGTCTTTGTCAGCGGATTGATGGTTGGGCGCACGCCTGAATATCTGGGCAAGAAGATCGAAGCCTTTGAAATGAAGATGGCGTCCATCATGATCCTGATCCCTGTGCTGGTCGTGCTGGCTGGAACCGCCGTTGCCATAATGAGCGAAGCGGGCAGGGCAACCATCTACAACCCGTCGGCACATGGGTTTAGTGAAGTGCTGTATGCGTTCTCGTCTGCGGGGAATAACAATGGCTCGGCATTTGCGGGGCTGGACGCGAACACTCCGTTCTACAACACGGCGCTGGGTTTCGCCATGCTCTTTGCCCGTTATTGGTTGGCAATCCCCGCCCTGGCAATTGCAGGGTCGCTTGCCGGCAAGAAGAAGATTCCTGTCAGCAGCGGAACTTTGCCGACGCACACCCCATTATTTATCGGCTGGGTGACCGGCGTCATCGTCATCGTCGGCGCGTTGAGTTTCCTGCCCGCGCTGGCGCTGGGACCGATTGTGGAGCATTTGATGGTCTTTGGAATTTGATGTCGTTGCGAGGAGGAGCGAAGCGACGACGAAGCAACCTCAAGATAACAGGAGATTGCTTCGCCGCTGTCGCTCCTCGCAATGACATAAGAGAAAATAAAATGACAATTCAAACGAAAAAACCAAACGTTTATCGCCGTGAAATATACCAGCGCGCCGTCGCGGAATCCTTTATCAAACTCAATCCGCGCGCAATGGTGCGCAACCCCGTCATGTTCGTCGTGGAAGTCGGCAGCCTGCTGACCACCGCCCTGTGGATCCAGGCCTTGCTCGGACAGGGCGAAGCGCCGACGGGCTTCATCGGCGCCATCGCGCTCTGGCTGTGGTTCACCGTCCTGTTCGCAAATTTCTCCGAGGCGGTGGCTGAGGGGCGCGGCAAGGCCCAGGCCGAGTCGCTGCGCAAGGCGCGCCAGGATACGCCTGCCAGAAAATTGCGCGGCCCCGCAACGGATGTGCAGTCTGCGATTTCAAAGGTCGAGGTTGTCTCCTCCACGGCGCTGCATAAGAACGATTTGTACCTGGTCGAAGCGGGGGACATCCTCCCAGCGGACGGCGAGATCATCGCGGGCATTGCCTCGGTGGATGAAAGCGCGGTAACTGGTGAATCCGCTCCCGTGGTGCGCGAGGCGGGCGGCGACCGTTCCGCTGTGACAGGCGGCACGCGCCTGCTCTCGGACTGGCTCATCATCCGTGTCAGCGCCGACCCTGGAGAGGGTTTCCTCGACCGCATGATCAGCATGGTCGAAGGCGCCAAGCGTCAAAAGACGCCCAACGAGATTGCGCTCAATATTTTGCTGGCGGGCTTCACCATCATCTTTTTGGTGGTCTGCGCCACACTGCTGCCCTACTCGCTCTACAGCGTGGGCGCGGCGGGACAGGGCACGCCCATCACCATCACCGTGCTGATCGCGCTGCTGGTCTGCCTCATCCCAACCACCATAGGCGGACTGCTTTCCGCCATCGGCATCGCGGGCATGGACAGAATGATCCAGCGCAACGTCATCGCCATGTCGGGCCGCGCCGTGGAAGCCGCGGGGGATGTGGATGTGCTGCTGCTCGACAAGACAGGCACGATCACACTGGGCAACCGCCAGGCGGTGGAGTTCATCCCCGTCAACGGAGTCAACATCCACGAACTGGCCGAGGCTGCGCAACTCGCCTCCCTGGCGGATGAAACGCCCGAGGGCCGCTCCATCGTCGTCCTCGCCAAGGACATGTTTGGGCTGAGGGGACGCAGCATGGGCTCCAGCGACGAAGCGCCCGAGGGGATGCACTTCATCCCGTTCACCGCGCAGACCCGCATGAGCGGAGTCGACTTCGACGGCACCGCCATCCGCAAGGGCGCGCCCGATACGATGATGGCGTTGATCCAATCCAATGGCAACCCCGCGCCTGCCGATCTGAGACCCGCCGTGGAAAATATCGCGCGGCTGGGCGGGACGCCGCTGGTGGTCTCGCGCAACAATCACGCGCTGGGCGTCATCTACTTGAAGGATATTGTCAAAGGCGGCATCAAGGAGCGCTTCGCGCAACTGCGCAAGATGGGCATCAAGACCGTGATGATCACGGGCGACAACCCACTGACCGCCACCGCCATCGCCGCCGAAGCTGGCGTGGACGACTTCCTGGCGCAGGCCACCCCCGAG
>JBMOMS010000081.1:0-18965 GCA_049324895.1 Chloroflexota bacterium | reverse complement strand
TCCCTTTGTAAACCCTCCGTAAGTTGTGTCAATTGGCACAACTTGGATAGAAGGGGTAAAATTAGCCGTGGTTGGCAGTCTTGAGGGAACGGTTGTCTCGGCGACCGTTTTTCTATGCCAGGCTTTGGCCTGCCGGTCATGCGGATGGAAGTCCGCGCTGTGATGAGATGGTCGGTTCAATTTTAGGTGTATGTTGGATTCCAATCCTGTGGTTCCTTTGATCGAGTTTTGCGAGGTTTTCAAAACCTATTCCACCGCGGCGGGTGAGTTTCCCGCCCTGCGGGGCATCAGCGCGCAGGTCCACGCGGGGGAGTTCCTGGGCATCGTCGGCAAGTCGGGCGCGGGCAAGTCGACCCTGCTCAACATGCTCAACGGCGTCGACCATCTCACCAGCGGCGAGGTCATTGTCAACACCAAGGGCGAGCCTGTCTCCATCCACAAGTTAAGTGAAGACGCCCTGGCCCTCTGGCGCGGGCAGAACTTGGGCATCGTCTACCAATCCTTCCAACTCCTGCCCATGCTGACCCTGGTCGAGAACATCACCCTGCCGATGGACTTGTGCGGGCTGTACAGTCCGCGCGAGAGCAGGGAACGCGCCATGCAATTGCTGCAACTGGTCGAACTCGAAGACCACGCCAAGAAACTGCCCGCCTACATCTCGGGCGGACAGCAGCAGCGCGTGGCCATCGCGCGCGCCCTGGCCAACGATCCGCCCATCCTGGTGGCCGATGAACCCACGGGCAGCCTCGACTCGCTGACCGCCGACCACATCTTCGACGTCTTCGAGCAGCTGGTCGCGGAGCACGGCAAGACCATCGTGATGGTCACGCACGACGCGGGGCTGGCGGCGCGCTTTTCGCGTCACCTGGTGCTGGCCGATGGGGAGATCGTGGACGAGGTGCAGAATCAGGCCGAGAGGAGGATGGCGTGAACCCTTCGCCTGCTCCCGTTCAATGGGCCGAATCCGCGCCCGAGCCGATGATCGAGATGCGCCGCATCGTCAAGACCTACGTCAACGCGGCGGGCGAATTCCCCGTGCTCAAGGGCCTCGACCTGACCATCCACCGCGGCGAGTTCGTCTCCATCGTGGGCAAATCGGGCAGCGGCAAGTCCACGCTGTTGAACATGATCACGGGCATCGACCATCCCACCGACGGGCTGGTCATCATCGGCGGCAAGGATATTTATACAAAAGTCACCGAGAGCCAGCGCTCCAAGTGGCGCGGACGCAACCTGGGCATCGTCTTCCAATTCTTCCAATTGCTGCCCATGCTGACCCTGCTCGAAAACGTCATGCTGCCGATGGATTACGCCGAGATGTACGACTTCGACGAGCGTCCCGCGCGCGCGCTGGAACTGCTCAAGCTGGTGCATCTCGAAAAGTTTGCCGCCAAACTGCCCGCCCTGGTCTCCACGGGCCAGCAGCAGACCGCCGCCATCGCGCGCGCCCTGGCCTGTGACCCGCCCGTGCTGGTGGCCGACGAACCGACCGGCAACCTGGACTCGCGTTCGGCGGACGCCATCATCGATCTCTTTCAAGAGTTGACCCAGCGCGGCAAGACCATCGTGATGGTCACGCACGACCCCTCGCTGACCGCGCGCACCACCCGCAACATCACCATCTTCGACGGCGAGTTGATCGACGAGACCATCTCGCGCGCGCTGCCGCAACTGCGCCACCGTCACATGCTCGAGATGACCAAAAAGGCCGAACGCGTCACCCTCGAGCCTGGTGCGACGATCCTCGGCTATGACCAGCCCGTGGAGCGCTTCTACATGATCGCGCGCGGCCGCGTGGACGTGCTGACCCGCTCGGCCTGGGGCGAGCGCGTCTCCAGCCTGGGGCGCGGCGAGTTCTTCGGCGAGATGGAATTGCTGCGCGGCGGACTCTCGCGCGCCTGCGTGCGCACCGCCGAAGAGACGCCCGTCGAACTGCTGACCTATCCGCGCGAGGCCTTCATGAATATCGTGAACGAATCGCCCATCACAGCCGAGGCCATACACGAGATCATCGCCAAGCGCCTGGCCGAAGACCCCGAAAATGGAGGCGCGTAGCGGCCATGTCCCAGCCCTTCTCGGACCCACGCTCCCTGCCGCGCGTCCTCTACATCGAGGACAACGACTCGGCGCGCCTGCTCGTGCGGCGTTTGCTGGAGGGCAGGTACGTGGTGCTCGAAGCCGCCGATCCGCTGGACGGCTTGCAGCTGGCCGAGGAGACGCATCCGCACATCGTGCTGCTCGATCACAACCTGCCGCACATGACCGGGCGCGAGGCGGCCACCCGCCTGAGCAAGATCCTGCCGAACGTGCCGCTGGTGATCGTCTCCGCCGACACGAGCGGGGATGCGCGCGAACGGGCGCTGGCGGCGGGCGCGGTCGGCTTCATCTCCAAGCCCATCGACGTGGACACCTTCCGCGAACAGGTGGATGCCTTCCTGCACGGCCGGCGCGAGAAGCTGGAACAGGCCGACCGTCATCACGAGGCCTACCAGCAGGAACTGGTCGAACGGCTGGAAGACAACGTCCGCCAGTTGTCGAACGCGGTCGACCGCAACAAATATTTGTTGCAGCAGAACGAGCGCATGTTGTCCATGCTGGAGCGGCGGCACAAATTGCTGGAGATGGCGGCGCGCGTCGGGCAGGCGGTCACGTCGATCCTCGACCTGGATGAACTGCTCGAATACACTGTTAACGTCATCTGCAGGGAATTCGAGTTATATTATTCGGGTGTCTTCCTGGTCTCCGAGGACAATCACTGGGCCGTGCTGCGCGCGGGCTACGGCGAGGCGGGGCGCGCCATGCTGGAGGAGCAATTCCGCCTGCCCGTGGACGACAAGTCCATGATCGGGCAGGCCATCCGCCTGCAGCAGGCGCAGATCGCGCTGGACGTGGAAGGCGAGATCTCGCATTTCAAGAATCCGCACCTGCCCCAGACGCGCTCCGAGATGGCCCTGCCGCTGATCGTCAAGTCGCTTTCGCTGGGCGCGTTGACCGTGCAAAGCGAGCGCCTGAAGGCCTTCACCGAGGAGGACATCACCTCCCTGCAAACCATGGCCGACCAGGTGGCGGTGGCGATCAACAACGCCCAACTGCTGGCCAAGCTGGAGGCCGCCACGGCGGAACTCGTGCGCACCAAGACCTACGAGGCGATTGCCACGGCCACGGGCGAAGCCATCCACTGGGTCGGCAACAAGGCCGCGCCCATCACGGGCAGTGTGCGCCGCGTGCGCGAAGACCTGTCCACGCTGCTGGCCGTCCTGTGGCGGATCAAGGCCTCGGGCGTCGAACTCGGCCCGCTGGATGGGGTCATCCAATCGGTGCTGGAGGAGTCGGCGGAGGGCGGCCTCGAACTGGAGAAGCTGGCGGGCGAGTTGTCGTCCTATTCGCCCAAACGCCTGGCGGCGCTGTTGAGCATCGAGTCGCTGCTGGAGGATCTGAAGATCATCGAGCACAGCGCCGTGACCATCCTGAAGATCAAGGAAGATTTGATCGGCCCCGCCCGTCAAATGAAGCCTGGCTTCGTCTCGCTGTTCGAGATGCTCGAAACCATGATCTCGGACATGGGCCTGCCGCGCGGGGTGGTCTCGCTCGACCTGGCCGAGGACCTGCCGAACGTGTACTGCGACGCGCGCCAGGTGGAGCAGGTCTTCAACAACCTGGTCAAGAACGCCTGGGAGGCGCTGGAGGGCCGGCCCGAATCGCGCATCACGGTGCGGGCGCGGCTCGACAAGAAGCCCGATCACGTGCTGGTGGCCGTCAGCGACAACGGCCCGGGCATCCCGCCCGAGATCCAGGAGCGCATCTGGGTCTCGTTCTTCACCACCAAGGGCGACCACGGCGGCACGGGCCTGGGCCTCTCGGCCTGCACGCAGATCGTCACCCAGAATCGCGGTAAGATATGGCTCGAAAGCGAGGTCGGAAAGGGCGCGACCTTCTTTGTGAGGCTGCCGACCAAGCCATGATCGTCATTGCGAGTCTTCGAGAAGCAATCCCATGTTTTCAGGAGATTGCTTCGCCGCCAAAGAGCGGCGGCTCGCAATGACGGGAAGATGACATTTTTCAAGGAGAAACTTATATGACAACTGTTCTTCTCGTGGACGACGAAAGGCTGGTATTGCGCAGCCTGGAAAAGACCCTGCTGCGGGCGGGCTTCGACGTGCTGACCGCCCTGGACTGCAAAAGCGGCCGTGAGGTCTTTGTCCAAAACAAAGGTCAGGTGGATATTGCCATCCTCGACCTGAACATGCCCGGCTTCGACGATCTGCCCAAGGCGGGCGCGGGCCTCGACCTGCTGGTCGATTTGAAGCAGCAGCAGGCCGACCTGCCCGTGGTCATCCTGACCGCCTATGACGAGGTCAACAAGGCCAGGGATGCCGTCTCGGGCGGGGCGAGCGCGTTCTTTGTCAAAGGCCGTGAACAAGGCCTGGTCGAATTAATCCAAAAGATCCTGGGCGCCCAGGGTTAATCATCCCAACGAGGTAAATCATGACTCCAGCCGAACGACAAACTCACCTGTTGAAAACCGCCGCGCGCGCGGCCAAGATGATCACCATGATCCTCGACCCGCAGGAACTGCTCCAGCGCACCGTGGATGTGATCTGCGATGAATTCAAGTTCTATTATGCGGGCGTGTTCCTGGTCAACGTGACGGGACAGTACGCCGTCCTGCGCGCGGGACGCGGGGAATCGGGCGCGGCCATGATCGCCGAGGGCCACAAGCTGCTGGTGGGCGGCAACTCGATGATCGGCGCCTGCGTGCAGAACCGCCAGGCGCGCATCGCCCTGGACGTGGGCGCGGAAGCCGTGCGCTTCGAGAATCCGCACCTGCCCGGCACCCGCTCCGAGATGGCCCTGCCGCTGATCGTCGGCGACGAGGTCATCGGCGCGCTGACCGTGCAGAGCGAACAGGAAGCCGCCTTCCTCGAAGACGACATCTCGGCCCTGCAAACCATGGCCGACCAGCTGGCCATCGCCATCCACAACTCCAACCTGCACCGCCGGAACCAGGACCTCATCCGCCAGACGGAGCGCCGCACGCGCCTGCTGGAGGCCGCCAACATCGTTGGCCGCGAGGTCACCTCGATTCTGGCCCTGGATGAACTCCTGCCGGGCACCGTCAACGTCATCTGCGAGGCCTATGGCTTCTACTACGCGGGCGTCTTCCTGCTGGATGACAAGGGCGAGTACGCCGTCCTGCGCGCGGGCCACGGCGAGGCGGGCAAGGCCATGCTGGCCGAAGGCTACCGCCTCAAGGTCGGGCCTGGCTCGATGATCGGCGCCGCCATCAGCTTCGGCGAGGCGCGCATCGCGCTGGACGTCGAGGAGGAACGCGTCCACTTCAAGAATCCGCACCTGCCGCACACCCGCTCCGAGATGGCCCTGCCGCTGATCTTCGGCCATCGCGTGCTGGGCGCGGTGACGGTCCAAAGCGTGGAGGAGCGCGCCTTCAGCCAGGACGACATCACCACGCTGTTGACGATGGCCGAGCATCTGGCCGTCGCCATCAACAACGCCTACACGCTCGAAAGCCTCAAAGAGGCGCACGCGGAACTGCTGCGCACCAAGGTCTTCGAGGCGCTGACCACCGCCACCACCGAGGCCATCCACTGGATCGGCAACAAGACCCTGCCCATCTCGATGACCGTCGCCCGCCTGCGCGAGGAGATCGAAGAAGGCAAGGTCGACCTGGACTCGCTCAAGGAGGACCTCGACATGATCGCCGAGAGCGCCGACCAGATCACCCAGGTCAAGGAACAGTTGATCGGCGCGGTGCGCGAACAGCGGCCGCGGCCGGTCCTGCTGGCGGATGCCATCGAGGCCGCCGCCCATCAGCGCGGCTTGTCCGCCGGCCTGCTGTCCATGCAGATCGACCCTTCCGCGTCCTACGTCATCGCCGACAGCACGCAACTGGTGCGCGCGCTGGGCAACCTGCTGCAAAACGCGGGCGAGGCGGGCGCGACGAACGTGCGTGTTGCCGCCGCCCCCTCCGACGAGCGCGGGATGCTGCGCCTGGTGATCGTGGACGACGGCATGGGCATGAACACCGAGACTCTCGAAAAAGCCTGGTCGCCGTTCTTCTCCACGCGCGGACACCAGGGCCTGGGCCTGCCCGCCAGCCTGCACGTCATCTCGCAGGCGCAGGGGCGCATCACGCTCAACAGCGAGATGGGCAAGGGCGCGAAGGTCGAAATCCACCTGCCTGTGGCGCGCGTCTCCGACGAGGGCCTCTCGGGCAACGGCGTGTCTTCGGTGCTGTTGGTGGATGATAGCGATGAATGGGCTGCGGCCTTCTCGTCGCTGCTGGCGAAGGCGGGCGTGAAAGTCATCCGCCAGGCCACGCTGGATAAAATTCCCGCCGCCGACCTGGTGCTGGTGGACGAGCATTGCGCCGCCCTGGGCGTGGACGCGGCCCTGGCCGCCCTCGACCAGGCGGGCCTGATTGCCAAAACGGTGGTGCTGACTGCCGCGCTCAACCCCGAGCGCGTGACGCAGTACCTGCGCAGCGGCGTCAAGGATGTGCTGCCCAAGCCGTACACCGCCGCCGAAATCGCCGCGCTGTTGCAGTAATATAAAGAGACTTCGGAAGTCTGCCGCGAGGTATTCCCGTCCGGAGAGTCTTCCGAAGACTTCCGAAGTCTGTAATTAGTAAAGGATCGAATGTTCCGACCCCGTTGGCGCAAGGTAGTTCACGACCTGTTCGATAACATCGCCCGCACCCTGCTGGTGGTCTTTTCCATCGCGGTGGGCGTCTTCTCGATTGGCGTGATCACGGGCGCGTACGTCATCATCAGCAACGACATGCCCATCACCTACGCGGCCAATATCCCCGCCAACGTCGAGCTGCGCATGGCCGATTTCGACGAGAACGTGCTGGCCTCCACGCGCAACGCCTCGGACGTGGACGAGGCCGAGGCGCGGCGCGTCTTCAACATCCGCGCGCGCGTGCCGGGCACGCAAAAGTGGACGACCCTCGACCTGGTGGCCGTGGACGATTTCGAGGCCAACCAGATCAATTTGCAGGTCCCCGTCAGCGGACAGGCCATCCCCGGCAAGCGCGAGGTCACGCTCGAAGCGGGCGTCCTGGCGGACCTGGATGCGCAGGTGGGCGGCGAGTTGGAATTCCAGATGCCCGACGGCACCACCAAGACCCTGCCCGTGGTGGGCATCGTCAAAGACTCGGCCACCGGCGCGGGCGATTTCCTGGCCTCCGAGACGGCCTACATCACCATGACCAGCCTGCCGTATTTGCAGCAGCCGCAATCGTTCAACCGCCTGTACGTGACGGTGGACTCGGGCCAGGATGACCTGCCGCACATCCGCGCGGTGGGCGCGGACCTGAAGGACAAGCTCGAAAAGGGCGGGGCCTACGTGATCCGTTCACGCTTCTCGGAAACGCACAAACACCCGCTGACCGACACGCTCAACGCCATCCTGGGCATCCTGCTGGCGCTGGGGGTGCTGATCCTGTTCCTGTCCAGTTCGTTGATCGCCAACACCCTGAGCGCGCTGCTCAACCAGCACCTGCGCTACATCGGCGTGATGAAGTTGATCGGCGGGCGCAGCCGCCAGGTGCTGATCCTGTACCTGGTGCTGATCCTGTCCTTTGGCGTCATCGCCCTGTTGATCTCCGTGCCGCTGGGCGGGGCGGGCGCGTATGGCCTGTCGAATTACATCGCCTCCACCCTGAGCTTCGACCTGCTGGGCTACCGCGTCGTGCCGCTCTCCGCCGCAATTCAGATCGCGGTGGGATTGCTGGTGCCGCTCATCGCCGGCCTGTCGCCGGTCATCAACGGTTCGCGCATCACCGTGCTCTCGGCCCTGAGCGGGAACCTGGCCGAGGAACAGAAGCAGGCCCAGGCGGGGGAGAAACGCGTTCACTGGTTCGACTGGTTTCAGGTGCAGTTCACCCACCTGCTGGCCAGCCGCGGCATCCACATCCCGCGGCCTTTCGTCATCTCACTGCGCAACACCTTCCGCCGCCGCAGCCGCCTGCTGCTGACGCTCTTCACGCTGACGATGGGCGGGGCCATCTTCATCGCCGTCTTCAACGTGCGTGTCACCCTGCACGAGTACATGGACATCATCGGGGATTACTTCTCCGCCGACGTGACCCTCGATTTCAACCGGCCCTACCGCCTGCGCGAGGTCGAGCAGGCGGTCATGCAGGTGGACGGGGTGGAGGGCGTGGAAGGCTGGCAATTCATCAGCGGCGAGATCCTCGACCCGAACGGCAATGTGATGGAAAACCTCAACATCTTCGGCCCGCCCGCAGACAGCGACCTGGTGGACCCGCTGATGGTCTCGGGTCAATGGGTGCAGGCCGGCGACGTGCGCAGCCTGGCCCTGAGCGAATCGGTGCTCAAGTATTACCCCGACCTCCAGCCGGGCGACAAGATCAAGCTCAAGGTGGATGGGCGCGAGGAGGACTGGGAGGTGACCGGCATCTTCAAGTTCATGGACCGCGAAGGCGTGTTCTCGTATGCGCCCTTCGATTACATCTCGGAAGTGAACAATCTCGCCAACCGCGCCTATTCATTCCGCGTCATCACCACCCGCCATGACCGTCCCTTCCAGGACGCGAAGGCCGAGGAGTTGGATGCCTACTTCCGCGGGAAGGGCTTCGACCTGCGCCTGGCCGAGGCGGGCCATGCCTCGCTGGATACCGCCACCGAGAGCCTCGACATCCTGGTGACCTTCCTGCTCATCATGGCGGTGCTGACAGCCATCGTCGGCTCGATGGGCCTGACGGGCACGATGGGCATGAACGTGATGGAGCGCACGCGCGAGATCGGCATCATGCGCGCCATCGGCGCCGACGACCGCGCCGTGATGCGCACGGTCATCGCCGAGGGCGTGGTGATCGGCATGATTTCGTTTGCGCTGGCCATTGTCGTGTCGATCCCATTCACCTACATGTTGTCGACCATTGTCAGCCTGGCGGTCTTCCAGACGCCCATCGAGGTGGTCTTTACCTACATGGGATATGCCATCTGGCTGGGATTGGTGCTGGCCTTGTCAGCGGTGGCCAGCGTCCTGCCGGCCCGCAACGCGGCCAGATTGACCATCCGCGAAGTGCTGGCGTACGAGTAGTTTACAAAGTCACATTTCACCCTTCGACTGCGCCGCACAAGGAGTGTGCGGTTCCGCTCAGGGCGAATTATTCACTCCATTGGGAAGAGGTAACCATGAAAAAGATGAATCGAATATTCCTGATCGTGACAATCCTGGCGTTTCTCCTGGCCGCCTGCGCTCCGCAGCAAACGACCGAGGTTGCGCCAGAGTCCACGCCCGTGCCCATCGCCGACGTGATCGCCGAGGGACACTTCGTCCCGGCCCAGGATGCCACCCTGTTCTTCTCTGCGCGCGGCGCGGTGAAGGAACTCAATGTCCAGGTCGGCGATCCGGTCAAGGCTGGGGATGTGATCGCCCGCCTGGATAGCGCCGCCCCCGCCGAGGCGCAATTGCTGGAGATCCAGCAGGCCTACGATGCGCTGCTGCGCAACGCCAGCGCCGAGAACGCCGCCGCCTGGCAGGCCTACATGAACGCCCAGAAAGCCCGTGAGACCGCCACCAAGAAGTGGAATGACATCAACCTGCGCGACATCGAGAACCGCATCGAGGACCGCCAGGAGGATGTGGACGAGCGCAAGGCCGATCTCGACGAGGCCCAGCAGAAATTCGACGCGGTCAAGGATCGCGGCCGCGACGACGCCAATTACAAGAATCGCGAGGACGAGCTTGAGCACGCCCAGGCCGATTACGACGAAGCCATCAAGGATCTCGAAGCCACCATCCGCGAGCGGGATGTCCCGCGCGCCGCTCTCGACGCCGCGCTGGCCGCCGAGGCCGAGGCCAAATACCAGTACGAGATCAGCCTCGACGGTCCCAATAAGGACAAGCTGGCCCTGATCAAGGCGCAGCTGGCCGCCGCCGAGGAAACCCTCTCCAACTACGTGGTCGTTGCGCCCTTCGACGGCGTGGTGATGGACGTCAACGTGAGCCTGCGCGAGGAGGTCGGCCCCGAGACCTACGTGGTCAAGATTGCCGACACCAGCGTCTGGTACGTCGAGACCAGCGACCTGACCGAGTTGGAGATCGTCGAGATCGCGGTGGGACAGTCGGCGGTGATCGTGGCCGATGCGCTGCCCGAAGTCAACATGACGGGCCAGGTGGAGAGCATCAGCCAGACCTTCACCATGCAGGGCGGCGACATCCTGTACAAGGTCAAGCTCAAGGTGGCCGACGTCGACCCGCGCGTGATGTGGGGCATGACGGTCGAATTGACGTTCGCGGCGGAATAAGCGCGCGCCGATGGATGGAAAATTCGCAACAGCCCGAGCTGCCTTGCGAAGCTGAATTTTGCCAGGCATGATGCGCGCCCTGCGTTGCGCGGGTAAAGTGCCGGGCGCGATCGTGCTTGGTATAATTTTCGTCTCATGAATTTCAACTCGCCCATATTCTTATTCCTGTTCCTGCCCGTTTTCATGTTGGTGTATCACCTGGCTGGAAAACGGGCAAAATGGATCGTGGGGGTTGTGGGGAGCCTGCTTTTTTATGCCTGGGGTCAGCCGGGCCATGTGCTTTTCCTGCTGGGCCTGCTGGTTTTCACGTATGCCGCGGCCCTTGGCCTGGAGCGCTGGCGCGGGCAGCGCAAGGCCTCCTTTCTGCTGTGGGCGGGCATCCTGGCTGCCCTGGCGCTGCTTGTGGGATTCAAGCTATGGATGGACATCCCGTATCCGCTGGGGTTGTCATACCTGACTTTTCAGGTCATCGCGTATTTCCTGGAAGTTCACCATCAGAAGACCCCTGTCGAACGGAACTTCCCGTCCTTCGCGTTTTACCTGCTGCTGTTTCCCAAGTTGCCCGTGGGGCCAATCGTGCGTTACAGCCAGGTCCGGGCGCAGATTCACGACCTGCATGTCCAGCCGTTGGATGTGGCCGAAGGCTTGCGCCGCTTCATCATCGGCCTGGCCAAAAAAGTGTTGATCGCCGGCACCCTGGCAAAGGTGGTCACGCCGATCTTCGCCCTGGCCGCTCCCGCCGTCCCGCCCGCCACGGCCTGGCTGGTGATCCTGAGCTACGCCCTGCAATTGTTCTTCGATTTTTCTGGCTACACCGACATGGCCCTCGGCCTCGGGCGCATGATGGGACTGCGCTTCATCGAGAACTTCGATTTTCCCTACCTCTCGAAAAGCATCGGCGAGTTCTGGCGGCGCTGGCACATCTCCCTGTCCAGTTGGTTCCGCGACTTTGTGTTCTATCCGCTCGAAAGACGGCGCCTGAAATGGCTCGGCCAGCCCTTCAACACCCTGGTCGTTTTTCTCCTGACAGGACTGTGGCACGGCCTGACGTGGAATTTCATCTTGTGGGGCCTGCTGCACGGGCTGGCGCTGGTCTTCGAGGCCACCCGCCTGGGACGCAAATTGCGCAGCCTGTGGACGCCCTTCCAGCACCTTTATGCGTTGAGCGTGATTCTCGTTGGCTGGGTCTTCTTCCGTTCGCCCACGCCTGCCTTCGCGTTGGAATTCCTGTCACGCCTGTTGGGCAGCACCCGCGGGTTGAAGCCCCTGCCCTTCGAGTTGACCAGTCCGCTGCCCTTCATCGAACCGACCTTTGTCCTGGCGCTGATCGCAGGGATTTTGTTCAGCTTTCCTGTTGGACGCTGGCTCGAATCCCAGCTCGGGAAGCGCCTGCCCGGGGGACTATTCCCAACCCTGGCGGCGCGATTTGCAGGCGACCTCATCCTGATCGCGCTGTTGGCGCTCTCCCTGGCTGCGATGGTCAGTTCCACGTTTGCGCCCGGGATCTACGAAAGGTTTTAATGTCCGAGCCATCGCCTACCCTGCCTCGCGCCGTCCAGGTTTACTCTCTCGTGTTTTCCATCATGGTTATGGCGATGTTGGCTTCGTTTCTGGCCGTGCCGAACCTTGACCTTGCCACCCTCTCCGACAATATGCGCTGGCGGCAGGACTTGATTGCCATGTACAACAGCCTTCGGCTAAAACTTGGCGACCAGGTCTTCAGCAAGGCTGTCGTCGGCGAGGACGGCTGGATCTTTTATACGGGCGAGTTCAGCATTCCCGATTATCAAAATTCGGCTCCCTTTAGCGAGGAAAGGCTGAAGTCCATTCAACAGGCATTGGATCAACTGAACTCCGACCTTGAAAAACAGGGCCGGACCCTGCTGGTGGTCATTGCGCCCAACAAAAGCACGATCTATGCACAGCACATGCCCGCCGAAATTCCAGTGCTGGGGGACCGCTCCCGCCTGGACCAGTTTACCGAGTACATGCGGGAACACGGCAGCACCCGCGTCATCGACTTGCGTCAAGCCCTGGTCTCCGCCAGCCGGGAACAGGAGGTGTATTACAAGGTTGATACGCACTGGAATGAAATGGGCGCCTATTATGCCTATCGCGAAATCCTGGATGCGTTATCCGTTCGCGATCCCCGCCTGCAATCCCATCCCCTGTCGGATTTCGAGTACACCTTCATGCAGTACAACATCAACCCCGACCTGCCGCGCGCCCTGGGCCTGCCCGTTTTCGCGGAGCCGCGCTGGAAGTTGATGCCCAGGTTCCCCATCCAGGAGGTGACTGTGGTGGGCAGAATCACGGTGTCCAGCAATCGGGAGGTTCTGACGCTGGAAGGAACGCAGGAAAACCTGCCCAGCCTTTTGGTCTATCACGATTCGTTTTATGCCGCCTATGGCGGTCTCTCCCACCTGATCGAACCCAATTTTCGCAGGACCGTCACGGTCCCGTTCGTGGCCGAACCTGGCATTTGGTCGTTGGATTGGATTCAAAAGGAGGACCCCGATATCGTGATCATCGAAGTGGTGGAACGCTATTTGAACCTGACCCTCCCCAAGCTTTTGGGTTTGAACTAGCAAATTCACGCATCCCAAGCCTGCCCTGGGCGAAGTCGAAGGGGCCTGCCTCCGTTTAATTTGCTATAATCCCAGCCATGAGCGAATCCCGTCCCCGCCCCCTCGACCCCGAAGCCAAACCCGACGACCGCGTCGACAACGCCCTGCGTCCCCAAAAACTGAATGATCTCATTGGCCAGGACCAGGTCAAGGAGAATTTGTCCATCCTGATCGCCGCCGCGCGCGGACGCGGGGAGGCCCTCGATCACGTGTTGTTCTACGGGCCGCCCGGGCTGGGCAAGACCACCCTGGCGCACGTGCTGGCCAACGAAATGGGAGTCAACGTCAAGGTCACGGCGGGACCCGTCATCGAACGCGCGGGCGACCTGGCCGCCATCCTCACCAACCTGCGCGCGGGCGACGTGCTCTTCATCGACGAAGTCCATCGCCTGGGCCGCGCCGTGGAGGAGGTGCTGTATCCCGCCATGGAGGACTTTGCGCTCGATATTGTGATCGGCAAGGGGCCTTCGGCGCGCTCGATCCGACTCAAGCTGCCGCATTTCACGGTGGTCGGCGCGACCACGCGCCTGGCGCTGGTCACGGCCCCGCTGCGGGCGCGCTTTGGCGCGGTCTATCGCCTGGATTACTACGATCCCCCCGCCATGCAGGCCATTGTCAGCCGCGCCGCCGGCATGTTGAAAGTGGAGGTCGCCCCGGGCGGCGTCGAGGAGATCGCCCGCCGCGCGCGCGGCACCCCGCGTGTGGCCCTGCGCCTGTTAAGGCGCGTCCGCGATTATGCCCAGGTGCGCGCGGATGGCATCGTCACCCGCAAGGTGGCCCAGGAGGCCCTCGACCTGCTGCAAGTCGACCCGCTGGGGCTGGACGATGTCGACCGCCGCGTGCTCAAGACCATCATCGAAAAATACAAGGGCGGGCCGGTCGGCCTGAACACCATTGCCGCCTCGATCAGCGAGGAACAGGACACCATCATGGACGTGGTCGAGCCGTACCTGCTGCAGCTCGGTTTTCTCGACCGCACGCCCCAGGGTCGTGTAGCCACTAAATTGGCCTACGAACATCTCGGGTTGGAGTGGAAGGAAGAGGGGCAGCAGCGACTCTTGTAGTTGAAGATCAAAATCGAAGGCAACAGTCAAAAGTTGAAGGTCGAAGGTCATGGGGACCTTCGACCTTTGGTTTTTGGCGGGGCTATTCGTGGAGGGTGGGCGGCAGGCTTACAAAATCGGATACAACACCTGGGGCGCTTTGTGTTCGATGACCTGCTCCGCGGCCAGGGCCAGGCGCAGCAGGGTGGCCTCGTCCCAGGCTTTGCCGATGGCCTGCATCCCGATGGGCATGCCCTTTGTCGTGTAGCCAGCGGGGAAGGAGATGGCGGGCAGCCCCGTCAGGTTGGCGGCGGTGGCGAAGCGCATGATCTCGATGGTGGTGCTCAGGTCCGAGTTGCCGTCGGGCAGGGCGTCGGCGGGGATGGCGGGTGCGGCGATGCCCGTGGCGGGCGTCAGGATCACGTCCACGCTTTGGAAGGCGGCCTGGAAATGACCGATCATGCGCGTGCGGATGCGCTGGGCGCTGACGTAGTCGGTGGCGGTGAACTTGCGCGCCAGCGCCAGGTTCAGGCGCACGTCCAGCCCGTGCTCGTGATGGTGCTGCGGGTAGGTGGCGTTCATGGCCTGGGCCATCTCACTGGTGATGGTGACGGTGTGCGCGATGCGGTTGGCCTCCAGGTTGGGGATGGTGATCTCGCGGATCTCGCAGCCCAGGGATTCGAACTGCCCGAGCAGGGATTCGCAGGCGCTGACCACCTCCGCTTCGGCGTGGCGGAACCAGGGCCAGTACACGCCGATGCGCAGGCCTGTGAGGGGCGCGTCCCAGCCCGCCAGCGTGGGCAATGGTTGCAGCAGGGAGGTCGGGTCTTTCGGGTCGGGGCCAGCCATCAGGGCGTAGGTCAATGCTGCGTCGGTGGCGGAGCCCGCCAACGGTCCGACGTGGGCGATGCTCCAATCCAGCGGGGCCGCGCCGAATTCGCTGACGCGCCCGTAGGTGGCCTTCAATCCCACCACGCCGCAAAACGAAGCGGGGATGCGGATCGAGCCGCCGCCGTCCGCGCCGATGGCCACGGGACACAGTCCCGCCGCGACGGCGGTTGCCGAGCCGCTGGAGCTTCCGCCCGTGAAATGATTCGGGTTGTACGGGTTGCGCGTGGTGCCGTGATGCGGATTGAGGCCCGTCACGTTGATGCCGATCTCGTGCATGTTGGCCTTGCCGATCAACAGCGCGCCCGCCGCGCGCAGCCGCGCCACGACAGTGGCATCCATTGTGGCGGGGGATTTGCCGAGGAAGGAGGTGCCGACCATGGTGGGATAGGGCGTCATGTCCAGCTCGTCCTTGACTGCCACGGGCACGCCGTCGAAGGGGCCGAGTGGATGGCCCTCCTGGAAGCGCTGGGTCGACTCGCGCGCCATGCGCAGAACCTCATCGCGGTCAACGGCGATGAGGGCGCGCAGGGGCGGGTTGGC
Source organism: Chloroflexota bacterium (assembly GCA_049324895.1). Classification (GTDB taxonomy): domain Bacteria; phylum Chloroflexota; class Anaerolineae; order Anaerolineales; family Villigracilaceae; genus JACPVF01. Next base: position 3,563 of record JBMOMS010000081.1, on the reverse strand, counting down.
GGCGTTGCTGTCGGCGATGGCCTCCAGCACTTTTTTCGCCACTTCCTCGGGCGTGGTTTTGCCCGCGCGATAGGCTTCGGCATAGTCATGGATGCCCGCAAAGCGGAAGCCTTTGCCCTGGGAGGGTTTGTTCGGCCATTCCTGTTCGGGCACCGATGCAGCTTCGCGATGCACCTGTCCCGTGTAATGGATCGGGGCGGTCGTGGGCGCGTCATCGAAGGTTTGTTTGCGCAGCCAGTTGACGCCCGCGCTCTCGAACAGGCTGGGCGCGAGCAGCCCGCCCAGCGGCCCCTCGACCAACGAAACGAATAATTTCAGCAGCGCGCCCGAGAGGTAGGGCAGCTTGACGGACTTGAGATCGTAGACGTCTTTCATGTGTACCTCGATGCGATTTTGTGGAGTCCGCAAGCTCTGCTTGCGGATCTTTGTGAGATGCCAGCCAACCTTGCGAAGGTTTGGCCGTTGCCAATCGTCAGACAGCCATTGCGATTTTTCTTGCGGCCATTCGCCTGGATGTTGAGATAACCTTCACAAGGTTTATGCCGATTGGATTCGATGGAGTCCGCAAATTCTACTTGCGGACTGCCAAGCACCAGTCCAGAAGCAGAACTTCTGGACTCCAAATTTACCAGATGCCTGGGAAAATGCGATAGCGCGTCTTTTGGGTGTACTCGCGGTAGCCTGCCAATTCCTTCATGAGCAATTTTTCCTCATCCCTGGCGCGGACGGCCAGCAGGGGGATCAGCCCGAGCGAGGGCAGGAAGGCCCAGAACGAGCCGAGCGCCAGCGGGGTGGCGACCATCAACAGGATCATGCCGAGATACATGGGATGGCGCACGAGCGCATAGGGTCCCGAACTGATGACCTGCTGTCCCTGTTCCACTTCGATGACGCGCGAGGCGTAGCTGTTGGTGCGCAGCACGAGGATGTACAGGCCATATCCCGCCAGCACACCCAGGTCGGCCAGGATGACGAGCCAGACGGGCACCTGCGACCAGCCGTGGCGTTTGTCGAAGCCAGGCAGGAGGAAGACGATCAGGAAGTAGAGCACCGAGGCGGCGATGACGAGTCGCTGCCCGGGGCGCGTCTCGCTGGTGCGCGTGCGCCGTTCGAGCAGGGCGGGATCGCGGCGAACGAGATACACCAGCGAGGCGCCCATCGGGATGAAGAGCGTCGCCAGCCAGGCCCAGGCCTGCCAGTAATGGAACGTCCCCGCAGGCCAGAACAGGCAGGCGCCGGTGATCAAGATGCCCGAGGCGAGGCGCAGCAGGGAGGTGAACACTGATTTTGTGGTGGAGGTTTTGTTGGACATGGTTTTATCCGCTTTTCTATATAAGCCTGCAATGTGCTGAGTTAAGCTGCTGGTGGTTGAGTAGCCCGTGATGGTTTCATTTTTTGAGCCTCGTCCTTCGATTGCGCCGCGCAGAGCGCGCGGCTCCGCTCAGGACGGAGCGACTCTCAATACCTTTGCGCCGCGGATCCTGCCCTGCTTCATTTCGAGCAAAGCCCGATTGGCATCCCTCAAATCATACTCCTGAAACTCGGGTTTGAGGTTCGCCTCCGCCGCCAATTGCAGGAACTCGCGCACGTCGGCGCGGGTCACGTTGGCCACGGACTTGATCTCCTTCTCCATCCACAACTGCGACGGGTAATCCAGCATTGTCAGGAGTTGCTTGTCCGTCTCCTGCTTGCGGATGGCGTTGATGACCAGGCGGCCGCCCGGCTTGAGCCGTTTCAACGCCTCCAGGTCTGGACCCCAGACGGGCGTCGTGTCGATGACCGCGTCCAACACCTCGGGCGGGACTCCGTTAATCTCTCCCGACCAGGCCGCTCCCAGCGACAGGGCGAACTCGCGCTCCTCAGGGTTGCGGCTGAAGACGAAGATTTTGGCGTTTGGGAATTGGGAACGGGTCATTTTTAAGACGAGGTGATTGGAGCCGCCGAAGCCCATCAGGCCCAGCCTGCCCCCATCGCGCAGGTTGCTGAGACGCAGGGAACGATATCCAATCGCGCCCGCGCACAACAGCGGAGCGGCTTCCGCATCCGGGAACGCCGCCGGGATGGGATGCACAAAATCCGCGCGGACGGTCATGTACTCGGCATAGCCGCCGTCCACGTCGCGGCCGGTGGCCTTGAACTGCGCGCACAGGTTTTCCTGCCCCGACTGGCAATACTCGCACTCCCCGCACGCGGACGCGATCCAGGCCACGCCCACGCGTTGGCCTTTTTGGAGTCCAGGAGCTTGCTCCTGAACCATCGGCAAGCCGATGGACTCCAAAGTCCCCACCACCTGATGCCCCAAAATGACAGGCAGTTGTGGGGGCGGTGTGCGGCCTTCGATCTCGTCCAGTTCGGTGTGACAGACGCCGCAAACGGTCACGCGGATCAGCACCTCGCCCGCGGCCGGAGTCGGCTCGGGGAGGTCCGCATAGGTCAGCGGGCTTGGGTTTTGCGAGAGTGGCGCGAGTCCGCGCAGGAGCATGGCTTTCATGTTTTTTGGAATGCGGGCTTAAGTCCGCGCTCCGTTTAGAAAAGATAAGGAATGAACATCTTCGAGCGCCGCATGTACTGTATGTACTCATCTCCGAAGAACTGGAGACATTCGGCCTCATCCGCTTTGGCAGTCAGGAACAGGAAGACGCTGGAGGCCGCGGACAGGACGAACCCGATCAGGTCGGGATGTTTGAAGAAGATGCCCCACGCCAAAAGCAGCAGGGAGCAATACAACGGGTGGCGGATGTACTGGTAGATGCCCGTCGTGACCAGTTGGGTGGTCTTCTCGAAGGCCAGCAGGGCAGGGTCGCCCTCGCGGTGATGGGTCGGCCTGCCGCGCGTGCGCAGAAAATGGACGCCGTATCCCAGCGGAATGAGCGACAGGAACAGCAGCGTCCAGGCGATGATCTGATTCCACGCGAAGGGCTGGATGAACCAGAAGTCCACGTTGAACAGAAACAGCGCCAGCATACACTCCCAGGCCAGCAGGCGCGGAAATCCGTGTGAGCGGGCCGAGCGCAGCGATCTGCGCGAGATGAAGACCAGGATGACCGAACTGAGGAGGAAGAGGATGGGTTTCATTTGGGCGGCAGGGTCGAGGCAAATTCAACGCTGAGTTTGAGCCATTGCCCGAGTTGCCTGGTTGTCTTGCAGCCCTCGGGTTCGATCATCAGCCAGCCCTTCATCGGCTTGGGACTGCCTTTCATGCTGAAGACCTTGACGTGCGGCTGTTCGAGCAGGCGCGCATAATCGTCCAGGCTGACTCGCACGATCAGGTCTTCGTCGAGGATGCCGCAGGCCATATTTCCGTTTAGCATGTAGCCCACGCCGCCGAACATCTTCTTCTCGACGATGGGCAATCCTTTTACTTCCAATGCAATGCGTTTTGCCAGATCGGTATCGTAGGCCATGTCTTCCTTCCTTTTTATTTGTAGCTTATCCAAAAAAAAAACGGAGTGTAGACTTCAGTCCGCTTTCGCGTCGCGGACTGAAGTCCGCACTCCAGGAAATTTGAGATGGATGCTTATTGCGGATCGACCAGCCTGCCCATGAACAGGATGTTGCCCGTT
>JBMOMS010000080.1:12742-19046 GCA_049324895.1 Chloroflexota bacterium | reverse complement strand
CCTGGTCTGGCGTAACACCTTTTGCGGTCGCGAGTATCTCTGAAAAGCCCGGTGCGGTACCTGCGGCCGCACGCCGGGATTTGTGCGGGGTCTGTTGGGTCACCGACAGCTCTACCGCGATGGCACTTTGTTCGAAAAAGGAAAGGGAAATGAAATTCATCCATAAATCAATAACGATGGTCTTTCTAGTGACAGTAACAGTGACATCTTGCAAGAATTTTACGTCAATACCTGCTATAGCTAGTCCGACAGATGTGATGAATGCAGCTATTTCTACAGCCACGACAAAGGTTGCTGAAACACAAACCCCTTCGGTCACATATCCCCCCTCTCATACACCGCAGGCTACGCCTACTCGTTACCAATCGCCAACGCTAATTCCGACCATCGAATCAGGAAACATTCCTGACCTGTTGGAAAATTCAATTTCACTTGAAACCCTAGATGCATTTAATGGACATAGTCTGTATCGCATTACAGGATGGAGCAATGGCTTTAATAGTGGCATGTGGGATCATGGGGCAAGTGATCGTTACGGACAAGGTTACAAATGGCTGGATTCAAGCCATGTTTTGCTATTTCCAGCAACAGGAGAAACGACATCTCCAAACTGGTCAACGATACATGTGAGTCCCGTTGTAATGAATATCAAAACAGGAGACATCTGGTTGCCTCCAAATGATCGCTCCTTGAACAGTGGACGATGGCTCAGTATCATATTGCCACGCTGGTCACCGACATTAGAGTTGCTGGTTACGGGGGAAAAAATTAACGATAAAGAAGGTGTGAGTACTTTTACGGTCGACGGAAAACGTGTGGCTCATTTTGAAGGACAACTAATAGATATTGCACCCAGTGCGGAACGAATCTTTATCAAAGGGAATACATGGATAGATTTGGGAAATGGAAAGACTATAGAGTTTAGCTGGGAACCTGGCTGGGAAACAAGTTCTGATTTTGAAGATCGGAGGCTACTCCCAATTTGGTCACGCGACGAAAATCAAATCTTTTTTTGTTGTCATTATTACGGAAACGCACAAACTGGTGAGAGTTATATTGTTACAGGCTCTCGCCTTAATCACATCTATGGTGTTTGGTTGAATGACCATACAGTCATGGCACAACCCGATTGGCTTATTTACCCAGGGACAGAATATATTGCGTCTTTTGATGTTATAAAAAGGGAATACTATAATTTAGGTACTGTCGCTAATTTGCCAGATGCATTTAATAACAACACATACTCTTTCAAATCAATTTCACCAAATGGGGATTATATGTACATAACCCCAGGTGCGCAGTCAAGTACCGACCCACAAATATATTTGGTAGATCTAAAAACTTTTGAATCCCAACTTTATCATGTTAGTGGTATGAGTTGGATGGCTAATAGCAAGTATGCACTTTTACATACTAATCTCCAGTTGGCTAATGGAGAATATTCTAGTGAAACGCAGGTGCTTACTTTATCAGATAAAACTTTGCGTACATTACCGTCTGAACCATCCCCCTTAAGCCAATCAGATTGGCTCGCCAGTAACTGGCATCTCAGTGAAGATGTGAGCCGATCATTTTTTATAAAAGACCAATACTTGGTTGTGCAGGTACTTACCTTTGAGCCTCCAGCCCGACATAGGTATGAAGTTTTATTGCCACCTGATTTCAATACCACTTATCAAGGATACACTGGAGGCGTTTTCAGGAGTCCTAAAAACAATCACATTGCACTAATAGCAGGTGATAACAGCGTTTGGATAATGGACTATCCAGCGTTGGAAAATTTGGAACAACTAACCCCTCCAATGGAAAACCAGCCAAGCATTTCTTGGTCTCCAGATGGGCGATATTTATCCTATGCTGGAGGAACAGATATTTATATTGTAGATATAGGTAATTAACCAAAACGTGCCTAACAAAGCGTGGTGTGTCCTGATAAATCATCGTCTGCTCGCTGGTCGCGAAACGAGTCCAGTTCTGGTAAGGGTCAGGCCGCCAGATAGCAGGCTGGCTTCGAGTTTTTCCTGCTCCCAAGCCTTGTCCACGCCCACCCACACGCCACCAACGTAAAATAAAAGAGCAAGACCACAACCCTTGTCTATGAAATACATCACAGATTACAATCCTAATTGGGTAGAACAATTTGAATACATAGCGTCTTGGTTGCGAGAGCGTCTCCCTGATAATTGTCATATTCACCATGTTGGTTCGACTTCAGTGTTTGGCATGCCTGCTAAAAATATCATTGATATTGATATAGAGTGTCCAATCGGAAGAATGAACACAATAATCACAGCACTAAACCTTGCAGGTTATGAACATGAAGGTGATAAAGGAATATCTGGGCGCGAAGCATTTCGTCCAAAAGAAGGAACGGAAGCGTCATTTTTATATCCTCATCATCTTTACGCATGTGAGTCGAATGCAAGAGAATTGCACAAGCATTTAGCCTTTAGAAATTTTCTTCTGGCAAACCCTGAAAGAGCAAGATGGTTGGCAAAACACAAAATTGAGTGTGATAATGTAGCGGAAAGTAGAAGCGACTATATTGAGCGAAAAGCACCGTTTTATGAATTAATCACAGCAGATTCTTTGAAATGGGCTGAAAAAATTACATGAGTCCGATAGTCAAAAGCGTGCATCTAGTCCTTCAACACTCCCTTCAGTCGCAGGGCAGGCAGTGTGGGACGCTTCATGTGCGGCACCCACGGCGAGCATTTCGCGCAGCATGGCTTCGGTTTTTTTCTGCTTCCAGGCAGAATCCACGTCCGCCTGGTTGTCGGGCTTGTCGAGACACACGCAGGTCAACGTAAACTGTTGGGCAACCCAAGTAAAGTTAATATCGTCTTTGAATAAATATCAACATTTCAGATCTCTCGCAACGAAATGGCAACCATATGAATGATAAAAATTTAAGAGACTATTTTCTCTTCGATGGAGTTGATTTGGCTGCAAACCAAAATGGCAATCTTTCAGACAAGCAACTTGCCGAACTGATCAATGCTGATAAAGGCGGGGTAAATCTTGTTAGGGTTATTTCCTTTGTATTGATTTTCATCGCTATTCTTTGCGCATTGCCAGTCCTGTCTACTTGGGCAAAACATGGCGACATTGTTCGTTCGGGTATTCCCTGGATAATATTTTCGATGATGTTTGGAGCGTTTGGTTGCTATACTTTTTATTTGGGGTTTATTCATAAATATCCCGGCATTTCTAATGTAAAGGTCAAGAAAGTGGAAGGTCCCGTCCGTTTTGTCGCGATGAGTGGTGCTGACCACTCCGAAACCTTATATAGCCTTTATATTGGAAACAGGAAGATGGAGGAGGTTGACCACACACTAAAAGACATGATGAAAGAGGGTGACATTTACTCTGTCTATTTTTATGATCTGAAGGATAAGACTGGAAATCATATTTTGTCTTTGGAGTTTCTTTCAAAAGGTTGATTCTTTGGCTACACACTCTTTTTGGTTTGGTCAAAAGCCAAGTTCGCTGTAAAATTTGGTCATGTTGGCGTGGTTCTAGTTTTCTGCCGTCATTCTGGCAGGCACAAGGTAGCCAACGCAGGGTATGGCTGACCCTTCGACACTCCCGATGGTTGCAGGGCAGGCAGTATGGGATTCTGCGCGGTTTACAAGCATTTTGCGCAGCGTGGCTTCGAGTTTTTCCTGCTCACAAGCAGAACACAGGTCAATGTCAAGCCGTTGGGACTCTGAAAACCCGGGGCCAATAAAAGAGGGCTGGATCACCCGCTCCAATTGGATTACGCCTGCATCAATAGAAATTGCTCCAGTTGAACATCTGGAGAGAATAGTCGAACATAATCCAGGATCGTTTGCAGTTCGGCTTCGACCGTCCCTGCCGGGACGCCTGCGGGCGCATACGTCACATACAGAACCTGGGTGGTGGCGGGGGAAATGGGCGAACGGTTATCCTGCCCGTAGAGAATCGTGCAAGCGACGCCCCCGGCATCGCGCATGACCATATCGCCGGCGCGGATGGGTTTGGTCGCGCCGTTCAACTGGGTGATCTGGTCGCCCTCCCGCGAGACATCGATCCAGATGGGTTCGCGCAGCCTGGCCACATCATGGCCCGCGGTCAGGGCACAAGTCTCCACTTCGGCGATGAAATTCGCATCCACCAGCGGCGATACATCCGGCAGGTTCCTGCCCTTGAGCACGATCGACTCGACCTGGAGCTGCACGTGATAGGTCTTGTCGAAGCGCCTGTAATAGCGCTCATACGCCGCCATGACGGGCAGGGCCAGGAAGTCCGTCCTGGTAAAGCCGTTGTAGCGCTCCCGCAGCAGGCTTTCCACCGCGCGCTTGCGCTGGTTCAACTCGGGCGAGGAACGCGTGTTATCCACCCCTGCAAGCTCCAACAGGCCGATGATCGCCCCCGGGTGGGCATTGCGCCATTCATTGCTGGCTGAGATACTCAACATGAGAGTCTCGTTTTTTTACCGGCTGACCAGCACCGTGGCCTCGCCTTCGAGGACGCGCGTCCCATCCTGGTTGGTGCAGACGGTGGACAGGACCACGATGGGCTTGTCCGCGCGGACGGCTTTGACCTCCACACTGGCGGTAATCGTGTCACCGGGGTAGACGGGCGCCTTGAATTGCAGAGTCTGTCCCAGGTAGACGGTGCCGGGCCCGGGCAGGTCATTGGCCAGCGCGGCCGAGATGAGTCCCGCCGCAATCATGCCGTGGGCGATGCGCCGCCCAAAGCGCGTCCCGGCTGCGTAGGCCTCGTCCAGGTGGACGGGATTATGGTCGCCGGTCAGGTCTGCAAAGGCGCGGATGGTTTCATCTGTGATGGTCATCGTGCGGGAGGCGCGGTCGCCAACGGTCAAAGCGGTCATGAGTAATGTCCTGTCGGGGTGAGGTGTGAGCGGTTGCGCAGGTACCAATCCTTGTCCTTGAGCAGCAGGGCGGCGGGCAGGACGTTGAGAACCAGGAAGGCCAGGTCGATCCAGCCGAAGTCATCGAACAGGAAAACCAGGGTCGTCAGGCCGAAGAAAGCCAGGGCCAGCGCATACACCAGGCGATTGTGTTTCGCCAGGAAGTAGGCCAGCCCCACCAGAACCAGGGCGGCCCCCAAAGCCAGGCTGGACAGGATGAACTTGTAGAGCGGCACGTCGGGCAGGGCGGGATGCAGGTTCAAGGCCACAATGATTCCGAAGGCCAGCCAGGTCACGGCATTGAACAGGATCAGCCCCAGGGTAACGGTCACAGAAAACGGACGGCGGGTCATGGGCAACTCCTTTCGCGTCTGCGAAAATTATAAGTCAGTTTCGCCCCGCTCCGCAACGAAAAACTCCCGCCGACACAAGTCAACGGGAGCCTCTTTCATCTTTCATCCTTTATCTTTTCTCTCCCCCATACAATTTCCGATGCACCACACTCAGCGCCCGCACCTGTTCCGCGGCGTGATACGACGACCTCACCAGCGGATTCGATTCGACCCACTGGAAACCAATCTCCCTGCCGTAGTCGCGCAGTTCGGCGAACTCCTCCATCGTGTAGTAGCGCTGCATGGGCAGGTGTTTCTTGCTGGGCTGAAGGTACTGGCCGATGGTCAGGATGTCCACGCCCCAACTGCGCTGGTCGCGCATCACGGCCTTGACCTCTTCCATCGTCTCGCCCAGGCCGAGCATGATGCCGCTCTTGGTCAGCACCTCGGGGTCGAGTTTTTTGGCGTTGCTCAGGGTGGCGGCGGCCCACTCATACTTATCCTGCGGCTGGACGGTCTTGAACAATCGCGGCACGGTCTCGACGTTGTGGTTGAGGATCTCGGGACGCGCATCCATTACGATCTTGAGCGCCTCGACGCTGCCCTTGAAATCGGGGATCAGCACTTCGATGGAGCAGCCGGGCAGCAGCTCGCGGATGCGGCGGATGACCATCGCGAAGATCGGCGCGCCGCCGTCCCGCCGCTCATCGCGGTTGACGGAGGTGATGACCGCGTGTTTCAGATTCATGGTCTTCACGGCCTGCGCCACGCGTTCGGCCTCGCCCCAATCCAGCAGGGCCGGCTTGCCGTGTTTGATGTCGCAGAAGGCGCAGGTGCGTGTGCATACGTCGCCCAGCATCAGGAAGGTGGCCGTGCCGCTGCCCCAGCATTCGCCCAGGTTCGGGCACATGGCTTCCTCGCAGACGGTATGCAGTTCCTTCGAACGCATCAACGTTTGCAGGCGCTCGTATACTTCGCCCGAGGGCGCGCGCACCTTGATCCACTCGGGGCGGCGTAGCGGGCGGGCTTCAGGCTGGGGGGAGACTCGGTCTCTGGTAGGGGTAACTGGCATAAA
>JBMOMS010000080.1:9263-12642 GCA_049324895.1 Chloroflexota bacterium | reverse complement strand
TGCCCTCCGACCAGGTGCGGACGGTGCCCGTCTTGCGCGCCAGCGACTCGGCTCCCATGCGGATGGGTCGATGCTGGGCGCGCAGGGCGAAGATCATGATGGTCGCAAAGACCGCGCCAATGATCAACCCCATGCCCACCACCAGCGGGACGGAAACCTTCTGGATCTGGGGCGTGCCCGGCGAATTGAACAGCACCAGCGCCCCGACGATGAACGATCCCACGCCGGCGGCGGTCAGCGCGCCATGGGTGGGCGCCTTGATATCGAGAATGAACAACACGAACGAGATGCCGATGAAGACCAGCCCGAACCACTCGACCTCCAGCACGCCCATGCCGTAGGTGGCCAGCACCAGGCAGACCACGCCGATAAAGCCCGCCACCCATCCGCCCGGGCTGGACAGCTCGGCCAGGATGGCCAACACGCCGATGGCCAGCAGCAGGAAGGTGATGTTCGGGTCGGTCAGCACCAGCAGGAGTTGTTCGATCAGGCTCATCGTCAACGGCTCGGTGCGCGCATCCGCGGTATGAAGCGCGCGCGGCCCGTCGGGCATCTCGACCGTGAAACCGTCCAACTTGTCCAGCAGGTCGTCGGTGTTCTCGGCCATGAAGTCGATCAGGCCGATCTCGAGCGCCTCTTCGGAGGTGACGGCCCTGGCCTCGGTGATCATGGCTTCCGCCAGTTCCACCACCTCGGGGCCGCGGCGCGCGGTCAGCGAACGCACGATGCTGGTCAGGGCTTCCATTTCCTTGGCCTTCATCGTCTCGCCCAAATCCTCGCCGCCCCCGCCGACCGGGGAGGCCGCGCCGATCACGGTCTCGGGCGACATGGCCGCCGCGTGGGCCGACATGGTGATGGGCGCGCCGGCGCTGCCCGCCCAGGCTCCGCGCGGGGTGACGAACACCACCACAGGCACCTCGCTGGCGCGGATGGCGGTGATGATCTCCTTCATCGTGGCGATGCTCCCGCCGGGCGTATCCAGTTCGATGACCAGGGCTTCGGCCCCCTGTGTCTCGGCAGTCTCGATGCCGCGCTGGATGTATTCCAGCATGGGTGGCATGATCGCGCCCTCGGCCTTCATGGTGAGCACCAGCGGCGCATTCTGCCTGGCTTGGACCGGTCCGAACGCCAGCAGGGAGAAACCCAGAACAATCAGGATCAAGCGAATGGCTTTCATGTTCTTGATTATAAACGCTTTCGGCCTGCAACTTTTCCCCCGACCGGCCTGTATCGCTTTGCAAGACCAAACAAAATCACAAGGCCTGACGGAGTGTGGACTTCAGTCCGCAATTTCAGAGCAGACGAAAGTCTGCGTTCCGCTTCCTGGATGGCCTCTTATTCACCTGTTCAAAGGAGTTTCCCATGGCTGACATTTCCGCGATCTTCTTCATCCTGCTCATCATCGGCGTGTCGTATCCCGCCTTGCTGACGGCCTGGTGGCTGTTGTTCCCCTCCACGGTGGAACGCGCCCGCCTGCGCCTCGACCGCACGCCCTGGCAATCGTTCTGGCTGGGAGGTGTGGTGCTGGCGGCTCTGCTCATCCCGACCGTGATCCTGCTGGCCCTGCCCTTCGGTCCCGCCAAATTCCTCGGCTGGATCCTGATCGCGCTGACCCTGGCCTTCTCGGGCCTGGGCGCGGCGGGACTGGCCGCCCGTCTCGGCGAGCAGGTCAGCCGCCTCAGTCCCGTCAGCGGATTGGGCGCCTTCGTGCGCGGCGCGGTCATCCTCGAACTGGCCTCCTTCTTCCCGGTCATCGGCTGGTTCCTTTTCTTCCCGCTGGCCACCGTCGCCACCCTGGGAGCGGCCGCCTTTGCGCTGTTGCGCTGGCTGCCGAAACCTGTGCCCGTGGCGGAACCTGCTCCGATCCAGGCATAAACCCATCCACGAAGAACACGAATAGACACTAAAAATTCGTGTTCTTCGTGCCCTTTGTGGATCAATCATGAACCTTTCCCGCCGCGACTTCCTCAAACTGACCGGCCTGGTCGCCGCCAGCACCGCCCTGGCCTCGTGCGCGCCCGCCAACCGACTGCTGGCCCCGCTGGCAAACGTCGCCTGGCCCGCGCTGGCCGCCGCCGACTTCCTGGCCCTGAACCGCCTCACCTTCGGGCCGAACGCCGAAGAGCGCGTCCGCTTTGCGCAGATCGGGCTGGCGGCCTGGATCGAAGAACAGCTTGCGCCCGAGTCCATCGACGACTTCGGCTGTGAGTTCCGCCTGCGCAACCTCGGCACACTGGGCATGTCCGCCTCGGACCTGTTCGACATCAGCGACCAGATCTTCGATAACGTCGACCGGCTCAAGGTCCCGCAGGAATTGCGCCAGGCCACCCTGCTGCGACAGGTTTACAGCCGCCGCCAACTCTTCGAGGTCATGGCCGAGTTCTGGTCGGACCACTTCAACATCAGCACCGAGAAGGGCGACTGCTACTATCTCAAGACCGTGGACGACCGCGAGGTCATCCGCAGGAATGCGCTGGGATCGTTCCGCGACCTGGTGTGGGCCTCGGCGCACTCACCCGCCATGCTGGTCTATCTCGACAACCAGGCCAACACCAAAGGCGCGCCCAACGAGAACTACGCCCGCGAGTTGATGGAACTGCACACGCTGGGGGTCGAGGCGGGCTACAGCCAGCAGGACGTGATGGAACTGGCGCGCTGCCTGACGGGCTGGACGGTCAAGGAACATTTCTGGCGCGGACAATTCACCTTCGACGCGGACCTCCACGACACGGGCGGGAAGCGCGTGCTCGGGATGGAGATCCTCGAAGCGGGACAGGCCGAGGCCGAGCGCGTGATCGAGCGGCTGGCCGAACATCCCGCCGCGGCGCGCTTCGTCTCGACCAAGCTGGCCCGCCGCTTCCTGGCCGACGACCCGCCCGTGGAGATCATCGGGAAGGCCGCCAAAACTTTTGAACAGACTCACGGCGACATCCGCGCCGTCCTGCGCGTGATTCTTCTGGATGGGCTGAACCCTAAGGGTCACCAAAGTCCCTTAGGGTCTAAATACAAACGCCCCAACAACTTCATCGCTTCCGCGCTGCGCGCCCTCAATGCCGAGACGGATGGCGGCGAGGCGGTGCAGGAATACCTCCTGCGCCTGGGGCAGGTCCCCTTCCTGTGGCCCACCCCCGACGGCTATCCCGACCACGGCCAGGCCTGGCAGGGCAACCTGCTGCCGCGCTGGCAGTTCGCCTTCGCCCTGGCGCAGAACGAAATGAAGGGCACGCAGATTGAGTTGCAAAAATTGATGGAGACCGTCGGCGCAAAGACACCGGAAGAATCCGCCGACCAAATTGCCTCCCTGCTGCTCGGCTCTTCGCTGGAGACTTCCGCGCGTGATGAACTGCTGGCGGCGCTCCGCTCGGCTGGCGCGGATGAG
>JBMOMS010000080.1:0-9163 GCA_049324895.1 Chloroflexota bacterium | reverse complement strand
CCAAAGTCTCCCGATTTTGGACAGCCAACGACAGGAGTCGTTGACTCCAATTTTATGGATAACCTGATGACCCTGCAAACATTAACCGACTACACCCTGCACGCCCCGTGGATGCCGCGCCTGGCCTTCACGCCCAAACATGCCGCCCCGCGCGGCGACACGCTGGTGGTCATCTTCCTGCGCGGCGCGGCGGATGTGCTCAACCTGGTCGTGCCGCACGGCGAGGAGGCCTATTATGCCCTGCGTCCCACCCTCGGCATTCCGCGCCCCGATGACGGCAAGGCCAGCCTGCGCACCCTCGACCTGGACGGTTTCTTCGGCTTCCATCCCGCCCTGCAAAACCTGCTGAATGCATGGAACGAAAAACAGCTCGCCATCATCCATGCCTGCGGCGCGCCCGACGAGTCGCGCAGCCACTTCAAAGCGATGGAATTGATGGAGCGCGGCGTGGACGATGCCAGGGGGCCCGCCACCGGCTGGATCGGCCGCCACCTGGCCACGCTCGACACGGGCAACGCCTCCCCGCTGCGGGCGGTCGGCGTGGGCGAGATGCCGCAGCGCAGCCTGAGCGGCACCGTGCCCGTCTCGGCCCTGCGCTCCATCGCCGACTTCCACCTCAACGGCGACGAGCGCGCCGTGGCCCAGATGCGTTCCGCGCTGGACACGCTCTATTCCGGGAACGATCCATTTTCCGTTCTCGGCCAGGAGACGCTGGGCATTCTCGATATTCTCCAAAAACTCGATCCAACCTCCAACCAAACACTCTCTGCTCAATATCCACTCTCTGATTTTGGCCTGGCCCTGCAACAAGTCGCCATGCTCATCAAAGCGGACGTGGGCCTCGAAGTGGCCGCGGTCGACCTGGGCGGCTGGGACACGCACTTCGCACAAGGCTCGACCGAAGGCCTGATGGCCAACCTGATCCGCGACCTGGGCGACGGGCTGGCCGCCTTCCACACCGACCTGCGCGATCACATGCACAGGTTGACCGTTGTGACTATGTCCGAGTTTGGGCGGCGCGCCGCCGAGAACGGCAGCCTCGGCACGGATCACGGCCACGGCAGCCTGATGATGCTGATGGGCGGAAACGTCCGCGGCGGACAGGTGCATGGGACCTGGCCCGGGCTGGGACCCGCGCAATTGGTGGGACCCGGCGACCTGGCCGTCACCACCGACTACCGCGACGTGCTGTCCGAGGTGCTGGTCAAACGGCTGAACAACCCCGCGCTGGCCGACATCTTCCCCAATTACCAGGCGCGGGGGCTGGATGTATTGAAATAATGACAGGGGCGAGGAGATCCCGCCCCTACTCGTCCCTACTGCGGGGCCGCAAACACCACCACGTAATAACCGAACTCATCGAAGAACGCGTAGCCCACGCCGATCTGCGTGTACTTGGTGGTCAGCAGGTTGGCGTTGTGATTCGGGTCGACCTGGTCGGCGGCCCACCACGAGACCACGCCCGAGCCGTTGAGCGGCGGGTAACTGCCATAGGTGTTTTCCGTCACTCCCGAGGCGGCATAGCCCGTCGCGGCCACGCGTGTGGTGGGTGAGGACCCATCCGATCCACGGTGCATGAAGAGGCCGTTGCAAGCCATATCCGCGCTGTGCGCCTGGGCGGCCACCGACAGGCGCGAATCGAGGGTCAAGGGGGCCAGTCCGTTCGAGGCGCGGTAGGTGTTGATCGCAGTGATGACCGAGTCGATGGGGGGCTGGCTGCTGGTGTAGTTGCAGGTGGCAGGGTTGAAGAGATCGCCAGCCTCGGGAGCAGGCGTCGCCTCGGAGGTCGGGCTGGGAACCGGCGTGTTCGCGCCCGGGCCTCCCGTTCCCACATCGATGATGACCCACAGGGTCGTATCCTGGTCGATGGGAATGGCGCGGCCGGCCGGGTCATGAATCTCGAAGTCGGCGCGGAAGGAGGCCGCCCGCGACGGCGCGGTCAGGTTCACAGAGATGTCGAGTTGGCTGCCGGGCGGCGTCTCGCGCCCCAAGGGACTTGCCCCGGGCGCGCCCATCGGCTCCCCCGCTTTGAAGACCAGGGTGTACCCGCCCGTCCACGTGCAGTCGCCCGTATTGCGCACGCGCCAGGTCTTGGTGAACGCCTGGCCCTGAGCCATTGGCGCATGGTCGGGCACGGTCACGTCCGCGACGAAGGCCGCGCTGTCGGTGCAGGCCGCCGCCTGGGTCGGCGCGGCAGGCGTGGAAGCCTGTGTCGGCGCCGCCTGGCTGGGCGGGACGGTCGGCGGGCTGGAAGTCGATGTGAGTGTGGGGGGCGGTGGGGGGGTGTGCGTGGGCGAAGGGGGCGGAACCGTTCCACTGCCGCACGCGGAAAGGATCAAGGCGATCAGGAGGAATACGAATAAAGATGATCTGACCACGAAAGCACCTCTACGAATAAAAAGATGCGTTTAGTATACAGTGAATTGGGGCCGAAAATCAACTCCCCGGATGGACGCCGCCCGCGCGCAGGCGGGGCGTCCCGTCCAGTCATTCCATTTCCGTTCGCAGCGTGTCGCTCCACTTGATGCCTTCGCGCGCCAGGTAATAGGCGCCCAGCAGGGTGATGGGCAGCCACAAAGCGATATGCAGCACGACCGCATATCCAAGCGCCACCGCAGGGTCGACAGTGTACGCGACCAGGACCGCCTTGGTAACCGCCTCCCAGGTGCCGACATAGCCCGGCGCAGCCGGAATGGTCGTGGCCAGGTTGGCGATTCCATTCAGCAGCATCAACGCGAAGAAACTGACCTGGAACGGGAAGGCCTGCATCACGAACCAGTACTTGCCCGTTTCCAACAACCAGATGATTACCGAGGTAAAAAAGACCATCAATACATTGAACGGGGAACGCAACGAGGCCAGCCCGTCCAGGAAGCGACTCGTGATCCCGATGAGCTTTTCGTGCAGCCGCCTGGGGGTCAGGCGATGGATGAACCACAGTCCAACCCTGGCCGTCACCTGCGGGAACATGGCCGCCAGCAGGAAGACAACCAGCGCGCCGAGGAATATGCCCGTGCCGATTACCGCCAATTGCTGGATGTTACCGACAAAGCCGGACGAGCCTTTCAACTTCGCCAATTCGGGCAGGTTGACGAATACAAAGGCCAGCATCACCACCCCGTCGAAGATGCGCTCCACGATGATGGTTGCCAGGGAAGCCGAGACGGGCACGCCCTCCCGCCGTTTCAGGATGACCGCCCGCAACACCTCGCCCGCGCGCGCCGGATAGATGTTGTTGCCCATGTAGCCGATGGTTGTAATTGGGAACATCGTCCGCGTGGGGATTTTCTTGATCGGCCCCAGCAGGTAATGCCAGCGCCAGGCCCGCACCCACACACCGATGAAATACACGATGATACCGGGCACCAACCACCAGTAATTGGCTGATTGCACCGCCCCCCAAAATTGATCCAGGTGCAGGCCGCGCAAAGCCAACCAAAGGAATACGATGCTGATCAGCACACCAAGCCAGAATTGCCATTTTTTCATGGGCGGGATTGTAACACGGCGGCGCGATTATCCGCGCCTGCACCTTCATTGCCCGTCCCGGACCTCGAGTCGCCCGGCCTCGACCGGCGGCAGCCAGGCCCTGACGACGAACCTCGTCATTGGGAGGATCATCGCGCGGGAGATTTAATGCTAGAATCGAACCGTGACCAGCACCGATGCCCGTCTCGCCCTGCTCAAAAAGATTCACCTGTTCAACGGGTTCAATGAGGACAACCTCAAGGACATCGCGGGACGGTTCAGCGATGTCGAGTACGCTGAGGGGGAGGTGATCTTCGAACAGGGCAGCAAGGCCGAGGCTTTCTTCCTGATCGTCAAGGGCAGGGTAAACATCGTCCGCAAGAAGGATGGCAGGGAGCACACGCTGGCCTATCTCGTCAACAACGATTATTTCGGCGAGATGGCCCTGGTTTCGCGGCGTCCCCGCTCGGCCACGGTGACGGCGATGCAGCCCACCGCGGTCCTGGCGCTCTCGCTCGAACAATTCGACCAGGTCATGCGCAAGCATCCGCACCTGAAGGATAACCTGTATATCACCATTCGCAGCCGCGTGCTGGCGCAGAAGTTGCAGTTCAAATGGCTGCGGCCCAAGGAAGTGGTGTATTTCCTGGCACGCAAGCATATCGTCCTGCTCTACCAGGCCCTGGTCGCCCCAGCCCTGACGCTCCTCCTGCCGATTGGCCTGGCCGCCCTATCCCTGCTGACCGGGGCGGTCTCCCCGGTGGCGGTGGCGGTGGTTCTCCTCGTGCTGGACATGGGCTGGGCCGGCTGGCGCGCCCTGGATTGGAGCAACGATTATTACGTCGTAACCAACGAGCGCGTGGTCTGGCTGGAAAAAGTGGTCGGCATCTATGACAGCCGCCAGGAGGCACCGCTCAGCACGATCCTCTCCGTCAGCGTGGAAACGGACCCATGGGGCCGCATCATGGATTACGGCAACGTGGTCGTGCGCACCTTCGTGGGCCAGATCCCTTTCAATTATGTGACCCAGCCGGGCCAGGCCGCGCGGGTGATCGAAGAGTATTGGGACCGCACCAAGCAGGTGGCCGTCAGCACGGAAAAAGAGGCCATGAAAAACGCCATTCGCAAACGGCTGGGCCTGGCGCCGGTGGAACAGCCGCCGGCCGCTCCCGCTCCCGCCGCCCCATCCGCCCCCGCGAAGCCCCCGTCCAAATCGCGCGGCCTGTTCCTCAAGGCCTTGGGCGCCAGCACCTTCAAGTTGCGCTACGAGACCGGGGATACGGTCATCTATCGCAAGCACTGGGTCGTGCTGTGGCAGCAGGCCTGGCAGCCCTTCCTGCTGCTGCTGTTGACAATTATGTTCTGGATCGGCCACATCGTTTCGGTGGCCTTCGACCCGCTGAGCGCCCTCTTTACCATGACCGCCGAGGGCGTGCAGGTGGATACACTCTTCGCCTCCCTGCCCTTCCTGATGATTCCCCTTTCCATCTGGCTGGGATGGCAGGTGGTGGACTGGAGCAACGACATCTTCCAGGTCACGCCCGACCAGATCATCGACATCGACCGCAAACCCTTCGGGGGCGAGGAGCGCCGCGCCGCGCAACTGGAAAGCATTCTCAGCACCCAGTACAAACGCGAGGGCCTGTTGAGCAATGTCTTCAACTTCGGCACAGTCTACATCACCGTGGGTGGGACCGAGTTGGCCTTCGAGGATGTGATGGACCCGGCCACGGTGCAATCCGATATCGACCGCCGCCGCATGGCGCGCACCGCCAAGACCAACGAGGCCAGGATCGCCGCCGAACGCGACCGCATGGCCGAGTGGCTGGCTTCCTATCACATCAACGCCGACGAGTTTCGCCGCGATTATGACAACAGAAACAAAAACGGGTAAAATCGGTGGACTTCCAGAGGTAAAAGAAATGGCATTAAGAACGATTGTGACACTCCCTGAACCCGTCCTGCGCCGCAAAGCGCGCCCGATTACGACTTTCGACTCCAGGCTGCAAACCCTGATCGACGACATGATCGAAACCATGCGTGATGCGCCGGGCGTCGGGCTGGCTGCGCCGCAGGTCAACATCTCCGAACGCCTGATCGTCGTGGAATACGGCGAGGAGGAGGAGGAGGAAAACGGCGAGATCGTCGAACTGCCCAAGAAGCTGTTCGCGGTCATCAACCCCGAGATCGTCAAGGCCTCCGAGGAGACCGAGCTGGGCGTGGAGGGCTGCCTCTCCATCCCCGGGCTGGTCGGCGAGGTGGAACGCTTCTCGGCCATCCAGGTCAAGGGCCTGAACCGCCACGGCCAGCCGACCAAAATCAAGGCCGAGGGCTGGCTGGCGCGCATCTTCCAGCACGAGATCGACCACCTGAACGGCGTGCTCTTCCCCGACCGCGCCACGAAGGTGTGGAAGCCGGTCGAACCGATACCGGTCGAAGCGGAAGGATAGGATTTGTCCGCAGTGGAACCGCGGGCAAAGCGGCCATGTATCTCAAGCATCTCTCGCTGACCCATTTTAGAAACTTCTCCCGCCTGGACCTAAGCCTGCCCCGGCGGGTTGTTGTGTTAACAGGCAACAACGCGCAGGGCAAGACCAGCCTGCTGGAGGCCATCTACTTCCTGGCGGCCTTCACCTCCTTTCAGACTCACACCGACCGGCAACTGGTCAACTTTCGGGCGGCGCGCGAGTCGCTGGCGGTCACGCGCCTGGTGGCGGAATTCGCGCGTGGGGGCCGCAGCCGCCGCCTGGAGGTGCGCCTGATCCTCGAACCGACCGGCGTCAACGGGCAGCGCCTGCGCAAGGAAATTTTGCTGGACGGCGTGAAGCGCCAGATGAGCGAGGCCATCGGCGAGTTCAACGCGGTCATCTTCGTGCCGCAAATGTCGCAGGTCATCGAGGGCGCGCCGGATGACCGCCGCCGCTATCTCAACCTGGCGCTGGCGCAAACCGTCCAAGCCTATGCGCGCACCTTGAGCGAGTATAACCAGGCGCTCACGCAGCGCAACGCCCTGCTCAAGGCGTTGGGCGAACGCCCGGGCAACGGCGACCAGCTCTCGGTGTGGGACGAGACCCTGGCCCGTCTGGGGGCACAGATTATCCTGTGGCGCATCCAGGCCGTGCAGGAAATCGAGAAATTCGCGGCGCGCATCCACACCGAACTGACCCACGGAAGCGAGATCCTGCGCCTGGCGTATCAACCCGCCTACGATCCGCTGCCCAAACCAAACGGCCAGCTCGGATTGAAGATGGAAACGGTCGTGGATCGCTCGGGCCTGGATTTGAAGACCATCGAGGCGGGCTTCCGCGAACGGCTGGCGCAACTGCGCGGCGAGGAGATCGCGCGCGGCGTGACCACCATCGGCCCGCACCGCGACGAGCTGCGCTTCCTGGCCAACAACATCGACCTGGGCGACTACGGCTCGCGCGGACAGGTGCGCACGACCCTGCTGGCGCTCAAACTGGCCGAGGTGCAATGGATGAAGGAGCGCACGCAGGAATGGCCGGTGATCCTTCTGGATGAGGTGATGGCCGAACTCGACCTGCAGCGCCGCACCGACCTGTTGAAACACATCGGCGCAACCGAACAGGTGCTGTTCACCACCACCGACTTGAGCTTGTTCACAGGGGAATTCATCCGACAAGCCGCGATTTGGAACGTGCAGGCTGGGGCAGTCACAGAAGGAGGCGCAACGTGAATTGGCTGGCGTATTGGCCCTTCGTGGAAATGACCGTCATTCTGGCAGCTGTGGCATACCTGGGGTTGCGCCTGTGGAGGTCTTCGAAACAACGGCAACCCGCTCCCCGCCCGGACACTTTCGGCGGGCGCGTCCGTTTTGCTTTCGCCTACATACTGCGGCTGCTGGGCTTTACGCTTGGTGTGTTGCTGGGCTTGACCCTGTTCGTGATGGCCGAGCGCAGCATGGTCACGCTGGTAACCGAGATCGCGCCCGCGCCCAGCCAGGTCGATATTCCACCCGACCTGGGTTTTGAGGTGGAGGAAGTCACCTTCGAGGGTGGGGATGGGTTAACCATGGCAGGCTGGTACGTTCCTGCGCAGAATGAGGCCACCGTTATTTTGCTGCACGGCTACGGCGGCAACCGCATTGGCATGGCCTGGCATGCGCGTCAATTGGTGCAGGCGGGCTACGGCGTATTGCTGTATGATGAGCGTGCCTCGGGGGAGAGTGAAGGCGATCACCGTTCGTATGGATGGGAAGACCCGCGTGACGTGGATGGGGCGCTGCGTTACCTGTCCCTGCGCGGAACGGGCGGGCGGGTGGGCATGGCGGGTTGCTCCAGCGGGGCTGATATTGCCCTGCACACTGCGGCCTTGAATCCCGCCATAGACGCCGTCTGGGCGGATGGCGCGTCAACCATCCGCGCCCAGGATTTGCCCGCGCCGCAAAATCCCTGGGTGGCGCTGCTGATTGCCGGAAATTACACCCTGGATTGGATGTACCAGGTTCGCCTGGGAATTGAGCCGCCCCGCCCCTTGATCGAACTGCTCCCGCAGATTGCCCCGCGCCCGATTCTGCTGGTCGGCGGCGGCATGGAGCGCCCCCTGTTGGACAGCGAAGGCGACCTGTTCACCCTGCGCTATGCGCAGATTGCAGGCCCCAACGCCCGGGCCTGGGTCATTCCCGAAGCCACCCATTGCGACGGTCCCCTGCAGCGTCCCGAAGAATACGCCGCGCGTTTGGTGGCGTTCTTTGACCAGGCCTTTGGAATCGAGCGATAAACGATTGGAGGAAGCCATGACCGTCAAACATACACAAGATGTCGAAGCAAAGAACGTCGCCGCTGGCAAGGAGACGACCATCCAGGTGCTCATCTCAGCCCAGGAAGGCCCGAACTTCGCCATGCGAAAATTCTCGATGCAGCCCGGCGGCGGGATGCCGCGCCACACCAACACGGTGGAGCACGAGCAATACGTCCTGCACGGACGGGCAACCATCACCATCGGCGAGGAGACGCATCAGGTCCAAACCGGCGATGTGGTCTACATCCCTGCGGGCATGGTGCATTCATACGAGAACACGGGGGACGAACCGTTCGAGTTCCTGTGCCTGATCCCCAACCAGGAAGATCGGATCACCATCGTGGACGAAGCGGCCTGCTAGCAGCTTGTCGGAAAGCTCAATCCCCTCTTTTTTAACGTCAAGGCCGCCACACCTGCCCTGGCGGGCATAAATGACTCTATTGCAAAAAGGTCATGAACCGAAAAGCACGCGAAGTTCGCCAGGAAAGATCAAAATCACAAATCTTTTTTCAGGACCACCGCGCGCGAAAGTTTAACATTTATAAATTGCCTTTCTCTACCGTACAAATACGGGTAAAACTCAGACACAAAATGTAGGTTGGCAGTTTGTCGGAGAGATGTTTCAAGGCGCAAAACGCTAATTTGAATTTCGCTACCGTACAAGCGGAAAATACAGGCAAATTTTCAACGCGAATTACGCGAATTACGCGAATAGGCGAATTTTGCGAATGAAAATCGAGAAAATTCGCGTCATTCGTTCATTCGCAGCATTCGCGTTGAGAGAATGTACGGTAGAGAAATTTGAATCGCGAAGGACGCCAAGAACGCGAAGTTTAAAAGGTTTTCTTTGCGATCTTAGCGCGCTTCGCGGTCAAAAAGCGGCATTGGTTGGGTTCTCCGACAGCCTGGTAGGATCTCGACAAGTTAAAGATGT
>JBMOMS010000079.1:0-2547 GCA_049324895.1 Chloroflexota bacterium | reverse complement strand
TCCTTTCTTGAAGCACTAACCGACATCCATCCCCCATTCGTGTCGGTTCCCACACTCTTTTATGTCAGCACTTACTTGTCGGTACTCCAGAACTTTTTTTTGTCAGGGATGTACTGTCGGTTCGCAACATGACGAGCAATCCAATTACCAATGCTGAGGCTGAAAATTTGCGCCAAACCTCAAACAAATTAATGGATTCAATCAGAGCCAAAGCCGAAAATAACACTATTGATTATCACGGCACCTTCCTTTCGGCCTCATCGCAAATCAGCACAATCGAAAGATTTTTAAATGTGACCCCCGTCGAAATATTGAAGGATGGGTATAAGAATCTTTTAGAGTTTAAACTCTGCCAATTATATTATTGTCAAGCATTATGCCAAAGCGAATTCAGTAATGGTGATAAGGGAATATTGAAGCAGGCTCTTGAAAGTCTTGAAAAAGCATCCTCAATTTGCCCTAATTGTATACAATTGCAAGAAGATATTGAAAAAATGCGCGATGATATAAGTAGTCTCAAATCTGTCATCGAGAAAAAAATAAACAAGTGCTTTATTGCAACGGCAACTTATGGTAGTTCGTTAGCACCAGAAGTAAAAATACTTCGCCAGTTCCGTGATACTCGCCTTAGGAAAAGTCAAATTGGAAAACATTTTATTAGTTCTTATGAAAGATATTCACCACCACTTGCAGATTGGATAGAAGTTCATTCAACCGTCCGTCTTTTGGTACAACGCTTTGTCCTATCCCCAATTGTATGGTGTTTAAAACAAT
This sequence comes from Chloroflexota bacterium, assembly GCA_049324895.1. GTDB lineage: Bacteria > Chloroflexota > Anaerolineae > Anaerolineales > Villigracilaceae > JACPVF01. The sequence goes on along the minus strand of JBMOMS010000079.1, from coordinate 1,773 downwards.
GGCTATAATAAATTGTGGCAGCGCCCACCGATAAATCGCAGTGTCAAGGGTGGGAGAGAAAATTGGTCGAAAAGACGGCGAGGACAGCAAAGAGACCCTGAAAGCACCAAGCTTTCAGGGTCTCTTTTGTATGCGCGGATGGCAGTTTTCTCTTCCCAGGCGGCCTTCCAGATCTCCGCCCGTTTTCTTACGCCTGCTTCAGGGTGGAGTGATACGGTCGAACAGGACAATCTCACCGAACTACTCGATCTGTCTCAGTTCAGGCCGCAACGCCAGAACTTCCGCCTCACTGGCCAGCTTGCGCGGATACTTCGGGTTCAGCGCCACTCGCGTCAAGTCCTGCCCGATACCCAGTCGCATCAGGTAATACCTTCTAAAAGAGCGCGATTTTCACCCGAGTGCGATAAAAAAACACAGCCCTCCGAGTTTGGAACTCGGAGGGCTGACGGATCACTGAGTACCGATTCCTGCTTTACTTCCCCTCCCGCTCCCACAACGCCTTTGCGATCATCTCCTGGTCGACTGGCGTCTTGTAAATCCGCACGCCGACGGCGTTGTAGATGGCGTTGGTAATGGCGGGTGTGGTCGGGATGCTGGAAATTTCGCCCACACCCTTCGCGCCGTAGGGACCTTCGGCGGTGGGATGCTCGACGATGATCGAGGTGATCTCGGGCGTCAGCATGATGCCTGGCACGCGGTAACGGGCGAGATGGTCGGTGACCACCTGTCCGTTCTCGACGATGAATTCCTCGGTCAGGCAGTTGCCCAGGCCCATCATCACGCCGCCCTCGACCTGTCCCTGCAGGCCGAGCGGATTGACGGCCATGCCCACGTCGTTGGCGGAGATGACCTTGAGCACGCGCACCTCGCCGGTCAGCTTGTTGACTTCCACCTCGGCGGCTTGCACGCCGAAGGAGAAGGCGAAGTGCATGTCGCCGCCTTCACCCAGCGGCATGGTCTTGGGCGCTTCGTACTCGTAGCGCACCTTCGGCTGCCGTCCCAGGGCGGTCATTTCCTTGTAGATTTCGGCATACGACATCGAATGTCCGTTGACATGCACGATTCCGTCCTCGTAGCGGATCTGCTCGGGGCGCACGTCGTATTTCTCGGCCATCGTGGCGGTGATCTGGTCGCGCAGGGTTCGGGCCGCATAGCGCGAGGCATTGCCCGTGACGTAGGTCTGACGCGAGGCCGTGGTCGGCCCGCCGTTGGGGGTCAGATCGGTGTCCATGACCAGCACGCTGACTTTCTCGGGCGCGACGGCCATCTCTTCGGCGACAGTCAGGCGCATGACAGTGACCAGGCCCTGGCCCAACTCCGCGGCGGAACTGCGCACCTGGAAGCTGCCGTCTGCATACAGTTCCACGTCCGCGCCCGAGATGTCGGGGGCGCCGCCGCCCAGGCCGGTGTTCTTGTAGGCGGAGGCAAAGCCCCAGGCACGCACCAGGTTCGGATTAACGGGATCCACGCGCGGGGCGAAGGGTTTCGGCGCCAGCTTGAGCATCTCCGCCTCCACCTTGTCGATGCACTCCGTCAGGCCGACCGAGTCGCGCAACACCTGTCCCGTATTGGTGACGCTGCCCACGCGCAGGGCGTTCATGCGGCGCAGTTCGATGCGGTCCATGCCCAGCCTTTCGGCCAGCATATCCATCAGCGACTCGACCGCGAAGGCCGACTGGGTCACGCCGAATCCGCGGAACGCGCCCGAGGGCGGGTTGTTGGTGTACATGGCGTAGCAGTCGGCGCGCACGTGCTCGATGTCGTACGGCCCCG
>JBMOMS010000078.1:0-19299 GCA_049324895.1 Chloroflexota bacterium | reverse complement strand
CTGCGACGCAGAAGGTATCCAACCGTGTAGTACAGGATCGCCAGGAAAATCAGCGGGAACAACCAGTTTGGCCATTCAAGGGTGCGCAGGAGGTAGACGACCCACAGCGCGGCGGAGGCTGTGGCGGCAAATCCCAGCCTGGGAGCGCGGCGCACAAAGGCGTTGACCAGGAAAACGATCAGGAAAATGCCAAAGCCGATGGCCGCCACGTGTGGGCTGTCCACCCCGAGGAATAACAGATATATGCTGGATAGCGCGGGCAGGGCGACCGCCCCTGCCACCGACACCACACTCAACTTGCGTTCCAACCGATATGTCTGGCGGATGAGCAACTCCAGCAAAACCAGGAGCGCGCTGACACCGATCAATTGATAGCCCATCCTGTCCATCACGCTCAGATTGACGCGCGGAAGGGTGGAGACCTGGTAGACACATAATGCCCAGGCCAGGGCGGCATGACCCAGAATCCCAAGCTCCATCCAACTATTTTTGTAGCGGTACATTTCAATGGAGAATAACAAGGCCGCCAACAGGGCATACCAGCCTGCCGAGAGATTGTCGTTCAGCATAAAGATGGCTGTAAGTGTGGAGAGGCCGACTGTGCTCAGCCCGCTAAAGCGCAGGTCGCGCGCCAGCCTGTGTTGGAAGAAGCCTGTCAAATACAGGAGCGCTGCCAGGGCGGAGAGTGCAGGCAGCCAAAGATCGGCCGCCTTGAATTGGCTGAGCGTTTCGAGCGTGGCGGCAGCGACCAGGCCCGAGAAGACGTAGGTTACCCAGGTCAATTGGTAGCGGATGGAGTATCCCAAAGCCAGCAGGGCGAAGACAGCCAGCGCGAGGGCGCGTTGTCCAGGTGAATCAAAGCCATTTGAGACCATAATTAAAAGCGTGAACGCGAAGAGCAGGATGCCGATGAGACGCGGCGGCCAGCGCAGGGATGGGCTATGTTTTATATCCGCTTTGAGGAACTGGTCGGGGAGCAGAAACAGCAGGGCGGCAATCGCAACCAGGTGGGGAGTCTGTACCTGGAAGCGCTCCATGAACGGCAACAGGAAGAAGCTGAAGTAAGCCGTCAGGGCGGCGAGCAGGCTCGAGGTCCACGGCAGGCTGCGCGGCTTGCTCACGGTCAACAGGAAGTAGATAATGGCCGTTCCCAGCGCGATCCCAAAACCGTAGGTAACATTTTCGAAGGCTCCCCAAACCCATGCGATGAAAATCGGCAGGAAGGACTGGATGAGCAGCGGCCAATGGTATTTTTGGATCCAATCGAAGGGGAGCCTGCGTGCGGCTTCGCTGCCCAGGGCATACATGGCGCCGAACGCCCACAAGGCAGACACGAACACCACAGGCGATGGGTCGAAGGTTTGCAGGAAGGTCCAGGGCAGGGGCAGCAGGAGGAAGGTCACTGCCCAGGGGAACAGCGGGAAGGGGTAGAGTGAATTGGCCGTGAGGGCATACACCGAGAATACGACCCAGGTCAGACTGATGGCCAGCCAGTATAGGCGGCCGGTGTCGTCTGTTTGCGTGGCGGCACGCACCAGGCTGACCAGACCAACTGTACAGACGAGACTGAATGAATGCAGGAGGGTCAGGCCAAAGAGCGGCGATGCAAATTTTGTGTCTTTCCAGCGTTTGAGCAGGGTTACACCGAGCAAGCCCACCAAGCCTATCATAGACAGGCCGAGCAGGGTAATTTCATAATCCACACCTGGGAAGGTCAAAACGTTGAACACACTCAAATCGAGCGCCGCAAAGGCCGCCATGCTGAAGAAGCGCGAGGTGTAGAACCACGTGCCAATGACCCACACAACCGACAGCAGAAAATACACGCCGCCCCAATACAACTCATCGATTGGGGGAGCCAGCCCGATGGTATCGGCCACCACAGCCGCGTCGAACGGCAGAAGGCAGGAGAAGACGATGGCCAGCACAAAACTCGGCTGGGGGAGCCGCTTGCGTGTAGCGACGGCCCCGACGAAAAAGCCCAGCGTGGCCGCGGCCAGGATCGGCAGGCGGAAAACATCCAGGGCGGCGAGGATGGCAGCCGCAACGATCACCAGGAACGCGCCCAGGTAGAGCGCGATCTTGATGGTCGACTCGGAGAGCAGGGTTTCGGTCAGCGTGGGACGGGGTGCAGGTGGGGAGGTGGGCCGGAGCGGAACCGGCGGCGGGTTCTGGGCAGGTTTTGCCGTCGCATTCGCCCCAAGATCGAAGCCATAGCGCAGTGCCAGGAGCGTCGCGCGCGTTTCATCGAGCAGGCCGTTCTTGCGCCAGGCCAATAATTCGCCCAGGATGACCGAGCGGTCGCGCTGATTGAGCGAGGCGTTTTGCTTGTAAACGCCTCGGCTGGCGGGACTCAGGAGCGCGGAAAGGGCCAACCCGCGCACTTCCTCACCACCGGTCAGCGCAAGTTTTTCCAGCTCCGCGACAATGGCGGGACTGCTGTATGGACGCGAGCTCAATTCCAAAATGGCGCTGTGCTGTGATTCTGCATTTCCGCTGGTCAGCGCCGCCAGAATTCGGTCGAGCACTTCCCGTGGATTTTCTGTTTTGCCTGGCGGTTCCTGACCCATCTGCGCTCCTGCGACTTGTCCGATGTTGGATGTTGCCTTCGTAGAGGACGGAAGCCAGTTTACCTCACGCTATAACCGTCTCTTGAGTACAACACTTTGTTGCGTTTCGAGTTTCAGGCGCAGGCCCTTCTCTGTGGGTTCGACCTTGGCCTTGCCGAAGATGGCGGCGTATGCCTCTCCGTCCTCCACCTGGACCTCGACCTGGGCCGCCGCTTCGCCGGCGTTGATCGCCACGATCAGTTTTTCCTGCTCGAAGCTGCGCGCGAAGGCATAGGTCTGGCCCTCGGCCAGCAGCCGTTGGAAGGAGCCGCGCCGCAGGGCGACGTGATCCTTGCGGAGTTTGACGCAGGCTTTCACGTAGCCGAGCAGGTTGGTGTCCCACTTGCTTTCCTTCCACGGGAAGGACTTGCGGCAGTCGGGATCGTGGTTGCCGTCCAGGCCGATCTCGTCGCCATAGTAGATGCAGGGCGCGCCCGGGTAGGTGAACAGGAAGGTCCAGGCCAGTTGCAGTGTGGCCTTGTCGCCCTTCACGCAGGAGAGGAAACGCGGCATGTCGTGGCTGTCGAGCACGTTCAATTGCGCAAAGTTGAACTCTGGACGGTAGAGGTGAAAGAGACGGTCGATCTCATTGGCGAAGGTGTAGGCATCCGAAGTGTGGTTGTGGACGCGCCCTTGCAGGCCGCCGCAGCGATTGACCACGCCCAGGTCCAGGCGATGCCCGCCCAGGTAGGTCAGCAGGGCGGCGGTCAGCAGGTAGTTCATGGTGGCATCGAACTGGTCGCCTTGCAGCCAGCGGTTGGCCTCGTGCCAGATCTCGCCGACGATGTAGGCTTCGGGGTTGAGCGCTTTCACGCGGCGGCGGAACTCCTGCCAGAAAGAGTCGTCGTCGATGTCGCCCGCCACGTCCAGCCGCCAGCCGTCGATGCCGAACTTGATCCAGTATTCGGCCACGCCGAACAGGAATTCGCGCACGGCGGGGGCGTAGGTGTTGAACTTGGGCAGGGCGGGCATGTTCCACCAGCCCTGGTAGCCGATGGCGTTGTAGCTGCCATCGCTGTTGATGGCGTTCTGCTGGTGCTGGGTGGGGTAGGCCCCCCAGGTGCGTTTGCCGTTCAGGAAGTCGGGATGGAAGAAGAACCAGTCGCGGTATGGCGAGGCGTCGCCTGTTTCCAGCACGTGGTGGAATTGCCAGAAGCCGCGGCTGGCGTGGTTGAAGACCCCGTCCAGCACGACGCGCATGTCGCGTTTGTGGGCCTCATCCAACAGGTGGCGCAGCGCCTCGTTGCCGCCCAGCAGCGGATCGACCTGGTAATAGTCGTAGGTATGGTAACGGTGGTTGGCGGCGGAGGCGAAGATGGGATTCAGGTACAGGGCGGTGATGCCCAGTTCTTTCAAATAGTCAAGCCGCTCGGCCACGCCGTACAGGTCGCCGCCCTTGAAGCCTTGTACGGTCGGGCGCGAATCCCACTCTTCGAGCAGGAGGTGGCTTTTGTCCAGCCGCTCGCTGCGCGCGAAACGGTCTGGAAAGATCTGGTAAAAGACTGCGTCCTGGACCCAATCGGGAGTGCTCATGTGAATATACCTCGTCGAATGAAAAAGGTGGATGGATGATCTCGGCGGGGAGACGGCCTATTTTACCCCGTTATGGTGACGCCGATCAGCTTGCCGAGGCCGTAGGTCAATCCTGCCGCGCCCAGGCCGAAGAGCACCTGGCGGAAGCCTGAATGGAACAGGTTGCGCCCCGTCATCAACGTGATGGCCGCGCCGATGATGAACAACCCCACCGCGCTGACGGCCAGGCTGAGATACACGGCGGACATGCCGCTTTGGAAGAGGAACGGGCTGATGGGGAAGATTGCCCCAAACGCAAACAGCAGGAAGGAGGTCAATGCCGCCTCCCAAGCCGAGCCGCCCAGTTCTTCGGGGTCGATCCCCAATTCCTCGCGGGCCAGGGTGTCGAGGGTGACGGTTTTGTCGGCCATGATGCGGGCCGCCAGTTCGCGCGCGCGCTCCTCGGGCAGCCCCTTGGATTGGTAGATGAGCGCCAGTTCCTCCTCTTCCTCCTCTGGGTGTTCGGCGATCTCGGCTTTCTCGATGGCAATCTGGTGTTCGTACAGTTCGCGTGAGCTTTGCACCGAGAGCCATTCGCCCATGGCCATGGAGCCTGCGCCGGCCAGCAGGCCCGCCAGGCCGGCAATCAACACGTCGCTGCTGGGCAGGTTCGCGCCGGCCACGCCCATCACCAGGCTGAGGATGGAGACCAGCCCATCGTTGGCGCCCAGCACGGCGGCGCGCAGGGCGTTCCCGCCCGCGAAGCGGTGACGTCCCTCGACCATGGCGACACCGCCGCCCGCGTTCCCGCCATCCACCCCACTGATGTTGACCAGCGTGCGCGCATGGGATTTTTCGTCCGCGGCCATTTGGGTGGTCTCGGCTTCGGGCTGGTTGTCGTAGGCGCGGCTGTCGCTGGCCTCATTGCCGACGATGGTTGGCAGCACCAGTTTCGGGCCGAACCAGAGCGCCAGTTGTCCCAACGTCCGCGCCTGCCAGGAGGGCCTGCGCGGCGGAAGGGCGGCGTGCGCCTCCTTCAGCTTGGCTTCCCACACGGCGGCGTGCTTTTCCTCGCTGGCGGCCAGTTTTTCGTAGACTTCAGCCAGTTTCCCGTTCTTCTCGGATGCGGCCAGGGAACGATATTGATAAGCCCCGTCGATTTCCTTTTGCCAGTTGTCGCGATAGCGCGCGATGTCTGCGGGTGTGGTCATGTGGCCTCCTTTCATTGCCAAAAAACAAGATAGCCCTGTCGAAACAACAGGGCTATGACTTTCATGGATGCGTGCGATGAACGGGCAACCACTTCCTGGGGGCTTTAGCGAACGGCTTCCTCGCTGGCGGCGTCGAAGATGTGGAAGTTGTCCATGTCGAACATCACCTGGGCCTGCTGGCCGATGCGCAACTTCGAGCGCGGGTCGACGCGGGCGACAAAGGTGTTCCTGCCGCTGACCAGGTACAGGAAGATTTCATTGCCCATCAACTCGGTCACGTCCACCTTCACCGCCACCCTTTCGGCGTCGATGTTCGGCGGTACGAAGTCCGCATCGTGGATGTTCTCGGGGCGGATGCCGAAGATGATGTCCTTGTTGGTGTGCTGGTGGTAGGGCGCAGACTTCGAGGCGGGGATGGCCACCGTGAAATCGCCCGTATCGACCATCAGGCGGTTGCCCTCGCTGCGGATCTTGCCGGGGAAGAAGTTCATGGCGGGCGAGCCGATGAAGCCGGCCACGAACAGGTTGCCCGGCCGGTCATACAGGTTTTGCGGGCTGTCGATCTGCTGGAGTTTGCCCTTGTTGATGACCGCGATGCGGGTGGCCATGGTCATGGCCTCGGTCTGGTCGTGGGTGACGTAGATGAAGGTGGTTTGCAGGCGCTGGTGCAGCTTGCTGATCTCGGTGCGCATCTGCACGCGCAGCTTGGCATCCAGGTTCGAGAGCGGTTCATCGAAGAGGAAGACCTTCGGCTCGCGCACGATGGCGCGCCCGACGGCCACGCGCTGGCGCTGTCCGCCCGAGAGTTGGCGCGGTTTGCGCTGCAACAGGTCGGTGATGCCCAGGGTCTCGGCGGCCTCGTTCACGCGGCGCTTGATCTCGTCCTTGTTGATCTTGCGCAGCTTGAGGCCGAAGGCCATGTTGTCGAACACCGAGAGGTGCGGGTACAACGCGTAGGACTGGAAGACCATGGCGATGTCACGGTCTTTCGGGGCCACATCGTTCACCACGCGGTCACCGATCTTGATCTCGCCGCTGGTAATCTCTTCGAGACCCGCCAGCAGGCGCAGCGCCGTGGTCTTGCCGCAGCCCGAAGGCCCGACCAACACCAGGAACTCTTTGTCTTCGACATGGAAATTGATGTTGTCGACAGCAGCCACATCCCCGAACTTCTTGACGACATTTTCGTACGTTACACTAGCCATGGAAACCTCCAATCGGAAGAATATAGTGACTCGATTATACTCCCGTTGGATGGTGACAGGTTTCACCAATTTTGCGGACCCTTGTCCCGTTTTTGCATTGTGAGCGCAATGACAGCCCGCTCCACGAACCAGCCAACAAAAAAAGCCCCGGGCCATTTCTGGACCCGGGGCTTGATTCCGTAAACTGGAGTGCGGACTTCAGTCCGCAAACTCGAAGCAGACTAAAGTCTGCATTCCTGATTTTTAGCCCTTCAGCGCGGCCCAGCCGGCATAGCGGGCCGAGGCGCCCAGTTCCGCTTCGATGCGCAGGAGTTGGTTGTACTTGGCCACACGGTCCGAGCGGGCGGGAGCGCCGGTCTTGATCTGGCCGGTGTTGAGCGCCACGGCCAGGTCGGCGATGGTGGCGTCCTCGGTTTCGCCCGAGCGGTGACTGGTGACGGCGCGCCAGCCGGCGCGGTGGCAGAGTTCCACGGCTTCGATGGTCTCGGTCAGCGAGCCGATCTGGTTGAGTTTGACCAGCAGCGCGTTGGCGGTCTTGTCCTGGATCGCGCGGCGGACACGCTCGGGGTTGGTGACCAGCAGGTCGTCGCCCACGATCTGGAGCTTGTCGCCCAGCGTCTTGACCATCAGGCCCCACGATTCCCAGTCGTCCTGGGCCAGGCCGTCTTCGATGGACACGATGGGGTAATCCTTGACCCATTTGGCCCAGAACTCAACCATCTGCTCGCCGGTCAACTTCCTGCCTTCCTTGCGCAGGTTATAGGTCTTGGTGTCCTCCTCGTACAGTTCCGAGGCGGCGGGATCGAGCGCGATGGCAACCTGCTCGCCGCGCCCGGCCTTGAAGCCGGCCTTGGCCACGGCGGCCAGGATCACTTCCAGGGCCTCTTCGTTGGCCTTGAGCGCGGGAGCGTAGCCGCCCTCGTCGCCGACCAGGGTGGCGTAACCCTTTTCCTTGAGCACCGATTTGAGCGCGTGGTAGATTTCCGCGCCCCAGCGCAGGCCTTCCGCAAAGGACGGCGCGCCGAAGGGCATGACCATGAATTCCTGCATGTCGGTCGACTGCCAGCTGGTGTGCGCGCCGCCGTTCATGATGTTCATCATCGGGACGGGCAACACGTGCGCGTACACGCCGCCGATGTAGCGGTACAGCGGCATGCCGAACGAGTTGGCGGCCGCCTTGGCTGTCGCCAGGCTCACGCCGAGGATGGCGTTTGCGCCCAGCTTGGATTTGTTGGGGGTGCCATCCAGTTCGAGCAGGGCCGCATCGATTTCCTTCTGTTCGGCGGCATCCCAGCCGAAGAGCTCTTCCGCAATCGGTCCGTTGATGTTGGCCACGGCCTGGCTCACGCCCTTGCCGAGATAACGTTTCTTGTCGCCGTCGCGCAGTTCGAGCGCTTCATGCACGCCCGTCGATGCGCCCGAGGGAACTGCTGCGCGTCCCCATGCGCCATCCGCCAAAACCACCTCCACCTCCACGGTGGGGTTGCCGCGCGAGTCGAGAACTTCCAACGCGGAAATGCTTTCGATCATTGTGTCCATAAGGTACTCCTGGGGTTAATATCTCAGAATGGCGACCTGCTCGAATTGCCCGCAGGTCCGTTTCTGTAGGGTGCTGCCCTCAAGTATAATCGCATTTTGTCTGGATGACCCGACTTAATGATGAATTGCACGAACGGGCATCATCCCGCATCGGATGAGCGTTGACCCCGAAGCGTCAAAACCTTCGGGATGTTTTTTCGTAGAGTGAGTGACTTCATGGAAACCCAGGATTTCGACCCCAGGGATCGCAAACAATATTATTACAGCGACACGCCTTTTCGCAGAACGGTCGTGGCTTTACTGACGGTCCTCTCGCGCCCGTTCATGAAACTGAAGGTCAACGGCCTGGAGCATCTCCCGTCCGAGGGTGCAGTGGTGCTGGTTGCCAATCACGTCACCACCTTCGACGTCTTTCCGATGCAAATTTCCCTGCCGCGCCCGATCTTCTACATGGGCAAGGCTGAGTTGTTCAGGAACGGCCTGGTGGATGCCGTCTTCCGTCGCATGGGCGCCTTCCCCGTGTATCGCGGCGAAAAGGATGCCTGGGCCATGCGTCACGCCGCCCGCATCCTCGAACATGGACAGGCGCTGGGCATGTTCCCCGAAGGGACGCGTTCCAGGGGCAGGGGATTGGGTGTGGCCAAGACCGGCGCGGCGCGCCTGGCCATCGACGCCCGCTGCCCGGTCGTGCCGATGGCGTTGGTCGGCTCGGACCGTTTCTTCAGGCAGCTGCCGCGCCCCAACACCGTGACCGTGAGCCTGCTCCCGCCCATCGTGCCGACTGCCGACGATACGCCGCTCTCGTTAACCGACCGCGTCATGTTCTCCCTGGCATCTGCTTTGCCTTTGGACATGCGCGGAGTGTATTCAGAATTGCCAAAAGGATTTAAAATCCAGTAACTTCATTCAAGGAGAGATAAAGGTGGAAGGACTGCTTCAAGTCGAAAACATAATTGCCCTGGTCACATTGATCGTGCTCGAACTCGTGCTCGGCGTGGACAACGTGATCTTCATCTCCATCCTGGCGGGCAAACTGCCGGTGGACCAGCAAAAGCGCGCGCGTATGACGGGCATCGCCCTGGCGGTGTTGACCCGTATCGCGCTTCTGTTCTCCCTGTCCTGGATCATCAAGTTGGAGGATCCGCTCTTCACGGTTTTCAATCTCGATATTTCGGGCCGCGACCTGATCCTGCTGGCGGGCGGCCTGTTCCTGCTGTGGAAGGCCACGCATGAGATCCATCAGAAGCTGGAAGGCGTGGAAGGACAGGCTTCGTCCAGGGTCAAGGCTGCCTTCTGGAATGTCATCATCCAGATCATGATCCTGGATATCGTGTTCTCGCTCGACTCGGTCATTACTGCCGTGGGCATGGTGGACGAACTCCTGATCATGATTATTGCCGTGGTTGTTGCCGCGAGCGTCATGATCTTCGTTTCGGGACCGCTGGGTGAATTCGTGGAGCATCATCCCACCGTCAAGATGCTGGCCTTGAGCTTCCTGCTCATGATCGGTTTTACGCTGATCGTCGAGGGCCTGCACCAGCATATTCCCAAGGGCTATGTTTACTTTGCGATGGGCTTCTCGGTCTTCGTGGAAATCCTGAACTTGCAGGTTCGCAAAAAGGAAGTCCGCCCCGTCAACTTGCGCGACGCGTATAAGGCGGAAAAACAGCCGCACATGGCGCTGGCCGCGGAGGGTGGCTCCTCGGGCGCGGTGGAGCCAGCCAAACCCGCAGGTCCAAATCCAAATTAGTCGCGGCTTGACAGGAAGAGAAAGGAAAAGACAACGTAGGGCGAGATCTGTATCTCGCCCTACGTATTATTGCGCTCATGTCCGCCGACGATTTGCAACCGCCGGCCTTTTCGTCAGCGGAATGCCATTCCGCCCCACTGGGCTATTTCCTGGCGCGTTCCTTGGCCGCCTTGAGCAGCCCCATGAACAGCGGATGCGGCTTCATCGGGCGCGAGAGGAATTCGGGGTGGAATTGGCTGCCCACCATGTATGGATGGTCGGCGATTTCGGCGATTTCCACCAGCTTGCCATCGGGGGAGAGGCCCGAGAAGATCATGCCTTTCTTCTCGAATTGGGCGCGGTAGGCGTTGTTGAACTCGAAGCGGTGGCGATGCCGTTCGTCCACGTGGGGAACGCCATAGGCGGCGGCGGCCTTCGTCCCCTTTTGCAGATTGCACGGGTACAGGCCCAGGCGCATCGTCCCGCCCATGTCGGTGATCGAGCGCTGGTCCAGCATCAGGTCGATGACGGGGTGCTGCGTCCCGCGGTCGAACTCCGAAGAGTTGGCGTCCTCCAGGCCGAGCAGGTTGCGCGCAAACTCCACGCACATGACCTGCATTCCCAGGCACAGGCCGAGATAGGGAACCTTATTCTCGCGCGCATAATGCGCCGCCAGGATCTTGCCCTCGATGCCGCGCGAGCCGAAACCGCCAGGCACGATGACGCCGTCCGCTCCCCGCACCACGTCCCAGCCCTTGTCCTTTTCGAGGTCGGCGGAATGCACCCAGGCAATCTCGGCCTCCACGCCGTTGGCCAGCGCGGCGTGCTTGACCGCCTCGCGCACCGACATGTAGGCATCCTGCAACTCGACGTACTTGCCGACCAGCGCGATCTTGATCGTGGGCTTGGGTTTGCGCACGTCGGCGATCAGTTTTTCCCAGGGCTTCATGTTCGGCTTTTGCCGCGTGGCCAATCCCAGTTTTTCGAGCACCAGTTCGCCCACGCCGCGTTTTTCCAGCATCAGCGGCACTTCGTACAGCACGCTGGCCGTTTCCATCGGGATAACGGCGCGCTTCTCCACGTCGCAGAACAGCGCGATCTTGTCGCACAGGCTTTCGTCGATGGGATCGTCGGCGCGCGCGATGATGAAATTGGGCGAAATGCCGATGGAGCGCAGGGCCGCCACCGAGTGTTGAGTGGGCTTGGTCTTCATCTCACCTGTCGCGCCGATGGTGGGCAGCCAGGTGACGTGGACGAACAGGCAGTTCTCGCGTCCCACCTCGTTGCGGAGTTGGCGCAGCGCTTCGAGGAAGGGCTGCGACTCGATGTCGCCGACCGTGCCGCCGATCTCCAGGATGACGATTTCCGCGCCCGTCTCCCTGGCGACCAGCCCGACCCGCCGCTTGATCTCGTTGGTGATGTGCGGGATGACCTGGATGGTGCCGCCCAGGTAGTCGCCGCGCCGTTCCTTCGAGATGACCTCGGCGTAGACCTGCCCCGTGGTGAAGTTGCTCACCCGCCCGAGGCGGATGTCGATGAAGCGTTCGTAGTGGCCCAGGTCCAGGTCCGTTTCGGCGCCGTCATCCAGCACGAAGACCTCGCCGTGCTGGTAGGGACTCATCGTGCCCGGGTCCACGTTGATGTAGGGATCCAGTTTTTGCACGGCCACCTTGAAGCCGCGTTCCTTGAGCAGCAGGCCCGTGGCCGCGGCGGTCACGCCCTTGCCGACCGAACTGACCACGCCGCCTGTGAAAAATAGATATTTTGTCGTCATGTTTCACCTCTCTTTAACAAAGTCGATGGGGAGGGCGTTTCAGCCCTCCCCATCGGGGATTTCTTTTCTGCTACCTTCGAACCTTGTATCTGTTCATCCAACCAGTTTGGTCAGGTCTTCTGCGGCGCGCCGCATTTCGAGGAAGATCAGGCCCAGTTTGGCTTCGGGCCGCGCCAGGGCGGTCAGCACCGCTTCCTCGCCGATGGAGGTCAGCACAATGGCGCCCGCGCTGCCTTTGATGTACACCTGTTCCAGGCCTTTGCGGCCCAGTTCGCCTGAAATACGCTCGCCGAGGCTGAGCATGGCCGCAGACATGGCCGAAACGCGGTCCTCTTCCACTTCCTGTGGCAGGGCCGAGGCCATGATCAGACCGTCCACAGATACAACGGCTGAAGCTTCGATGTCGGGCGCGGAGGCCTGCATGGATCGCAGGCGCTCAACCATTAGCTCGGATCTGGATTTTGCCATAATGCGGTCTCCTGGGAAAATTTCTGGCCTTAGTTTACCATAGGTTATAGACAGATGTCATGGGGTCGATGCGTAACAACCAGGGCTTTCTTAAAGTTGGGAGGCTCTTTTTTGTACACGGAGCCTTCGGCGGACAACACGGATGGTCTTGTGTGAAAACGGAGGCGAATTTTGCGCTGCCCGCGAATTGTGGAGGTGGAAGCCGTGACTTTATGAAGACCCTGGCGTAACAACAGGATTTCTTCACAACCGGATCGCGGGCAGGCCGGTTGGCCTGCGGCGGCGCGAAAAAAGTTGACCCTCCAAATTCTTCGTGATAGACTCACCTGTTCAGACGATGCGATTCATTCGGGTTTTGCAGGCTTTTTGGCTGGCGTTTGCCATGCAGCAGGGCGCTCCTGTCATTTCCGCGCCCCTGGCGGGAGATACCCTCAGCGGGCAGGTGGTCATCCTGGGCACGGCGGACGCTCCCAGCTTTGCCTCGGCGGAGCTGGCCTTTTCCTACACCTCCGACCCGACGGGCACCTGGTTCCTGATTCAGTCGCTGTCCCAGCCCGTGCAGAACGCCGCCCTGGCCGCCTGGGACACCACCCAGATCAGCGACGGCGAGTACAGCCTGCGCCTGCGCGTCTATTTGCAGGATGGCAGTTTCCAGGACTTTACCGTGACGGGGCTGATGATTCGCAACGCCGACCCGGTGACGGCCACGCCGACCCTCGCGCCCACGCGGGAGCCGACCTCCGCCCCGACCGCCACGCAGGAGGCGATTTTCATCGCCCCCGCCGTGGAGGAATCCTCCCTGCCGACGGCGGCTCCCGTTTTTTCCAGCGGACCCACGCCCCAGCCGCTGCCCGCCAACCCCGCCGTCCTGAGCGTGGACGCGATCAACTTTTACCTCGTTCGCGGCGCGCTGCTGGCTTTGATCCTGTTCATTGTGTTGGGCCTCCTGTTGAGATTCAGGACTCGTTGATTGTCCCGCTCACGCGCCTGCGCCGCGATTATCAAAAACGGCCTCATCCTGATGGTTCTTCACCAAAGGCCTGAGCGCAGTTATTGGACCCTGCCGGGCGGCGGCATTGAACCAGGCGAGACCCCCGAACAGGCTGCAATTCGCGAAGTGATGGAAGAAGCAGGCATGGAAGTGAGAATTGTGCGCCTGCTGTATGTGGACACCATAACAGACTGGCGCAGTTATTGTTTTTTGGCTGAACCTGTTGGGCCAATGGAACCCTTGCTTGGGATCGATCCCGAAGAAATTAATTTGCCGCCATCCGAACGTATTTTAAAAGGATTGGGCTGGCATTCGCTCAAAGACATGCAGGCCGACAAGCAAATTTCCAAAGTGATTTCCACTCTCGGATTGGATGTCGAAAACTGATTGTTGAAAACTGGACACTGACCCCTGATGACTGACCCCTTCCTCCTCGTCGGCCTCGGCAACCCTGGCCGTGAATACAAGGACAACCGTCACAACGTCGGCTTCATGGCCATCGACCGGCTGGTCGTGCGCCTGAACGCGCGCGGCATGAAGCTGCAATCCAAGGCCATTGTAGTGACTGCGACTCATGAGGAGCGCAAGCTCATCCTCGCCAAGCCGCAGACCTTCATGAACCTGTCGGGACAATCCGTGCAGGGACTGGCGCACTTCTACAAAATCCCGTTCACCAACCTGATGGTGCTCTCCGACGATCTCGACATTCCCTTCGGCGCCATCCGCATCCGCGCCTCGGGCGGGGCGGGCGGGCAACGCGGCATGGCCTCGACCATCGAACGCCTCGGCACCCGCGACTTCCCCCGCCTGCGCATCGGCATCGGACGTCCGCCCGGCCGCATGGATCCCGCTGCCTATGTGTTGCAGGATTTCTCGAAGGATGAGATGCAAACCCTGTCCGAAGTCCTCGACCACGCCGCCGACGCCGCCCTGGAGTTCGTGGTCAAGGGATTGAACGTGGCCATGAACAAGTTCAACGGTTCGGCCATCGACTAGCGAGCATTCAGAAAGTGTGTGCCGTGTGAGCAGTCTTTACACGTCCAAGGCCGAAAATTATGCAAAATATCGTTGGGAGTATTCCGCACAGGCCATTGCTGCGATATGGAGGGTGGCGGGCGTTTCTTCCCAAACAGTCGTGGCTGATATTGGCGCGGGACCTGGGTTTGTGGCAAAGCATTTTATAGACAAGGCAGGCATGGTCCATGTGATCGAACCGGAAAAGGAAATGCGCGCCCTGGCAGAGAAGGCTTTCTCGGGCAGTTCGACCTGCCAGGTGCTCGACGCCAGCGCGGAAGCCACGACCCTGCCATCCGCTTCAGTCGACTTGATTACCGTCGGACAGGCCATTCACTGGTTCGAGCCTGCGGCTGCGCGGAGGGAATTCCTGCGGATTTTGAAACCTTTGGGCTGGCTGGCGGTCTTGCGAAATCATGGCACGGATGCCGTCTATGAGCAGGAGGTCGGGACGCTTTTTGAACAATTCTCGAACCCCGAGCCATCCAGATTCGTTTCCCGTCCAGCGATGAGTTTTTATTACGGTAATGACAATTTTCAAAAAATGTTGTTCCCCTTCGATTTTTCCCTGACCTGGGAGCAGTTCCTGGGCGCCCTCCTGTCTTCCGCCTGGATCCCAGACGAGGGAGCCCCCAGGTTCGATGAATTCAAGCCCGCAGCCAGGAAAGTTTTTGATTCATTGAGCCATGCGGGCGCGCTTGCATCTTCCGGCGAAACCGAATTGTTTCTCGGCCGCGTCACACCTTGACGTTCACTCTCCCCAAAAAACATGACCCAACTCCTCGAACCGATTCGAACGCTGACCCAATATCAGTCCCTCCTGGCCGATGTCCAGGCGGGCAGGTCCGTTCCCGCCCTCGGACTGCATCGGTCTGCGCGGCTGCCGGTGCTGGCCGCCCTGCGCGCGGACTTGAACCAGCCCATTGTGCTGATCACCGACCGCGCCGATCATGCGCTGGCGCTGTTCGATGAACTGGGCTTCTGGCTCCAGTCGCCGCGTTACCTGTTCGCGGAGCCGAATCCGCTGTTCTACGAGCAGGCGGCCTGGGGCGTGACCACGCGCCGCGAGCGCCTGCAAGCCCTGACCGCGCTGGCCACCTATCACCTGCCGTTCGCGCAGAAACCCGAGACTCCGCCCGTCATTGTGGCTTCCGTCCGCGCCCTGATGACGCGCACCCTGCCGCGCCGCGACTACCTCAAGGCCTGCAAGAAGATCAGCGCGGGACAGCGCATCCAGCCCGACGCGCTGCTGCGCGCCTGGGACGAGATCGGCTACCAGCGCGTCAACACCGTGCTCGAGCCTGGACAATTCTCCCACCGCGGCGGCCTGCTCGACATCTGGCCGTTGACCGAAGCCCATCCCGTGCGCCTCGATTTCTTCGGCGACGAGATCGACACCCTGCGCCGTTTCGATCCCGCCACCCAGCGCACCGTCGACAAGCTGGAGTCGGTGCTGGTCACGCCCGCGCGGGAGTTCATCGTGACGGGCGATGTGCCGATCCCGATGTCCGATTCTGAAGAGGACAGGGTCTCGGAATTTCACATTCCGCTTCTGCATGGCATTACCGCCAGTCTGTTGGATTACCTGCCCCCCAGGGCGCTCGTGCTGGTGGATGACCGCAGCCTGGTCGAGTCGATGGCCGACGAGGTCGAGACGCAGGCGGTGCGCTTCAAGAACGAGAGCATCGAGGAAGGCGTGCTCTTCGAGGATTTCCCCGTCCCGTACCTGACCTGGTCCGAGCTGTACGACAGCCTGCATGGACGCGTGGTGCTCGAGCTGGGACGTTCCAGCGATGCGTTGATCGAACAGGCATCCACGCCCAGTCTGGCCGATGCGTTCCAGCACATCGAGCGCTTCGCGGGCCGCCTGAAACATTTCGAAGAGTATCTGGCAGGCCTGGTCGAAGCGCATCGACAGGTCGTGGTCGTTTCGCGCCAGCGTTCGCGTCTCGAAGAACTTTGGAATCAGCGCGATAATCGTCAATCCGAAATCCTCAATCCAAAATTCATAGAGGCTTCGCTTTCCGAAGGCTGGCAGCTTGGTGACCTGTACCTCATCACCGACGCGGAGGTCTTCGGCTGGGAGCGGCCCCAGCCGCGCATGCGTCAACGACCCATGGCGGAGGCGCCCGAGACCCTCTACGCGGACCTCCAGCCGGGCGACCACGTTGTCCATGTCGACCACGGGGTGGGGCGCTTTGTCGGGCTGGTCCAGCGCCAATTGGAGGGGCACGAACGCGAGTTCCTGGCGGTGGAGTATGACAAGCGCGACACGCTCTATGTCCCCGTACACCAGGCCGACCGCCTGACCCGTTACATCGGCGCGGACGGCGGCCTGCCCGCGCTCGATCACCTGGGCGGACAGGCCTGGACTGAAAAGAAAGCGCGCGTCACCGAGGCCGTGCAGAAGGTGGCCGGGGAACTGCTCGACCTGTACGCCCGCAGGCAGGTCTCGGTGGGATATTCCTTCGCGCCCGATTCCGCCTGGCAGCGCGAGTTGGAAGATTCCTTCCCCTATGTCGAAACCGAGGACCAGGCGCGCGCCCTGACCGACATCAAACGCGACATGGAGCATCCGCGCCCGATGGATCGCCTGTTGTGCGGCGACGTGGGCTACGGCAAGACCGAGGTGGCTCTGCGCGCCGCCTTCAAGGCTGTGATGGACGGAAAGCAGGTGGCCATCCTGGTGCCGACCACGGTGCTGGCCCAGCAGCATTATGAAACCTTCATGCAGCGCCTGGCGGCCTTCCCCGTCAAAGTGGAAATGCTCTCGCGCTTCCGCACCCCGCGTGAGCAGACCGAAATCCTGTTTGCGCTGGCCATCGGCGAAGTGGACATCATCATCGGCACGCACCGCCTGATCTCGTCCGACGTGGAGTTCAAGGATCTGGGTCTGGTCATCATCGACGAGGAACAGCGCTTCGGCGTGGCGCACAAGGAGCACCTCAAGAAACTGCGCACCGAAGTGGACGTGCTGACCCTGACGGCCACGCCCATTCCGCGCACGCTCTACATGGCGCTGACGGGCGTGCGCGACATCTCGAACCTGAACACGCCGCCCGAGGAACGCCTGCCCATCGTCACACACGTCGGGCCGTATTCGCCCAAACTGGTGCGGCAGGCCATCCTGCGCGAACTGGAGCGCGGCGGGCAGATCTTCTTCGTTCACAACCGCGTGCAGACCATCGACGCGATGCGCATGCACCTGGAAAAGCTTGTCCCCGAGGCGCGCATCGACATCGGCCACGGCCAGATGCCCGAAGGCGCACTCTCGGCGGTCATGCACCGCTTCAACACGGGCGAGATCGACATCCTGCTCTCGACCACCATCATCGAATCGGGCCTCGACATCCCCAACGCCAACACGCTGATCGTCGACCGCGCCGACACCTTCGGCCTGGCCCAGCTCTATCAACTGCGCGGGCGGGTGGGCCGCGGCGCGATGCGCGCCTATGCCTACTTCTTCCGTCACAACAAGATGTCGCCCACCCAGGAGGGCCAGCAGCGTCTGGAGGTCATCGCCGAAAACACCCAGTTGGGCGCGGGCTACTCGATTGCCATGCGCGACCTGGAAATCCGCGGCGCGGGCGAATTGCTGGGCGTGCGCCAGCATGGCTTCATCCAGGATGTGGGTTTCCACCTATACACACGGTTGTTGTCGGATGCGGTCAGGCGGTTGCGCCGGGTCGAAGGTCAAAAGTCAAAAGTCGAAGAGACCTTTGACCTTCAACATTCGACTTTCAACTTGCCGCTCTCCATGCCCGTCAACGTGGATTTGCCGCTGGCGGTCGGCATTCCCTCCGAATACATTCCCGACCAGGATTTGCGCCTGCGCCTGTACCGCCGCATCGCCGACCTGCGCGACGAGACCGAGATCGATGCGCTGGCTTCCGAGTTCCGCGACCGTTTCGGCAGCCTGCCCGAGATGGTCCAGAACCTGTTCTATCAATTGCGCGTCAAACTGCGCGCCGAAAAGTTGGGACTGATCGCCGTCAGTTGGGAGGCGGGCCAGGCGTCGCTGCGTTTTCCGCTGCCTGCCGACGGCGCCGAGGCCAAACGCCTGCCCGACATGGGACCCGGCATCCGCGGCGGAAAAGCCGTCTATTGGGTCACCTTCGACAAGGACGAAGCCTGGATGCCCAAATTGCTGGATGTGTTGGGACGTATGGGTGATGGATAGCGCGGCGAAGTTCCCTTAAGATGCGTTCGAATGTGAAACTTCGGAAGTCCATCGAGGCTTCCGAAGTTGTTTAACTCGGGTTGAGCATATTTATTTGAGGAGTTTTGAATGAAGAAGAACATCGCCTTTGGATTTTTATTGTTGGTTTTGTTTGCCGCGGCCTGTGCTCCCGCCGCCTCGCCGCCGCAGCCGGCTCAAAGCATCGACGAGGTTGTTCAGCAGACCTTCGTTGCGTTGACGGTGCAGGCCGCCCTTGCCGCCACGCAGGTCCCGCCCACGGCCACCCCGCTCCCGCCGACGCCGACTTTCTCCGCGCCTGTTGAGGCGCCGCCCTCGCCCACCCTCGACGGCCCCAAGCCGCTCAAGCCCGAGGGCGGCATCACGGGCAGCCTGTCCTACCCGTCCGAAGGGCGGCCCGATATCATGGTGGTGGCCTTCAGCACCCAATACTACCCGAACGGAAATTATTATTTCGTCTTCACCACCCCCAGCCAGGCTACGTATGAAATGGTCCTGCCGCAGGGCGAGTATTACATCGTGGCCTATGCGTTGGACCCGTTTGGAAATCCGATGGGGCTGGCAGGCGGATACACCCAGGCTGTTCCCTGCGGCCTGAACGTGGCCTGCACCGATCACAGCCTGATCCCCGTGCCCGTGGCGGCGGGCGGCGCGATGGGCGAGATCAACCCCGCGGATTGGTATGCCCCCGAGGGCAGTTTCCCGCCTTACCCGCTGAAATGAAGTTGGAGTCCGCAAGCTCTACTTGCGGACTCCGCTTATTCACACTTCAACAACTGCCACACCTCGGACCTGGGGCCTGCTCCCGTTTCCCCAACCCCCAGCCAGGGACGGCAGAGCGTCTGCCGCATGGCCTGTGAACTGGTCAGGCGGTTGGCGGACTCGGTTAGCGCCTGTGCCCTGGCGTAGTCCCCCGTGGATAAATAGGCGCGGATAAAGGGCAGGTATTCCATGCCATGTGAGGGATGGAGTTCCTGACCCTGGGCTGTTTTCCACAATTCGATCACATTCGCGGACTGGCCGTATTGTTCGGCCAGTTCCGCTTTTTG
>JBMOMS010000077.1:0-2568 GCA_049324895.1 Chloroflexota bacterium | reverse complement strand
GGCAACAAACTCGGCTGCGCCATTGTATATGCTTTGAAGGTTACTTTTCCGTTGTTCATGTCCCCCATTGTATTAAATTTTCTGCAAGATTGCAACGGGGCTGCCTACCTTTTTAGACAGCCCCGCGTTTCGTACTGACATGCCTGCGGGTATACATTCGAGCCAATCCATGCCTCATTCCCCCATTGCCTGACCGCCCAAAATCCCCTACAATGAAGGCAGACTTTTTTGGAGGAGCCATTCCGCGCATTTGGGATGCAATCAATTATGGAAGAAAAAACCTATACCGTTTCACAAGCGCATTTGTATTTCGCCGTCGACTATCACAGCCAGACCTGGGAGCTGCTCGAAAAGGCCAACCGCAACGAGGATGAGAACGAGCGCATGATCGATTATGCGCACGCTTCGCTGGCCCATTGGCGCTCCACAGGGACAGCCCTGCGGCACCAGCGCGGCGAATGGATGCTGGCCCGCGTGTACGCGGTGCTCGGGGAAGGCCGACAGGCCTCCAGGCACGCCTACCGCTGCGTCGAAATCCTGCACGCCAACCAGGCCGAGATGCAGGATTTCGATTTCGCCTTCGCCTACGAGGCCATCGCCCGCGCCCATGCGGTGCTGGGCGAACGCGCCGACGCCGAGCGTTTCATGCAAAAAGCCAGGGAGGCTGGGGAAAAGATCCAGGACGAAGAGGACCGCCGCATCTTCTTTGCGGAGATGGCAGGCGGCAACTGGAACGGGATACGCGTCGGATGACCCCGTCCACCTCCAACCCGCCCACCTCTCCGCGCAAGACAGCCAGCAACAAAGTCTCACAGCGCGGACTATTGAGCGTGCTCTCCCTGGTCTTGAGCATCGGCGCGCTGACGGCTGCCCTGGCCGGCGGCGCCAAGTTGATCCTGGATATCCTCAATGACGGCCTGGAAGACAGCCTGGACCGAATCTGGGTCAAGGCCGTCGTGCTCGGGTTTGCCTACGCCTTCGGCTGGCTCTCGGCCACCCTCTCGATTCGCGTGTATGGGAACCTGATCCTGCCCGTGATCATCAAGGTCTACGCCTGGGGCACCCTGTTGGGAACCTGCGGCCTGTACATCATGATCCTGCAACGCCTGTTCAAGCAGTCTTATGACCTGCCGCATTTCGCGGCCTACCTGCTCACCACGGCAGCCGGGCTGGCGGCGCTGGTGGGGCTGCACCTGATCCTCGAAGATCACGACCTGCGGCCTTACGCCATTCCGCTGCTGACGGTCAATCTTGGGCAGTTGGGGTTGATTGTGGTGCGGTACGTATTCATGGATAACGCCAAAGGCGGCTGGTATTTATGGGGAGACCTGTTCTTTTTCTCCGCCATGCTGGCCTTTTCGGTCATGATGGTGGCACACCTGGGATTAATGAATCCGTTTCGCCAGCGCATCACGAAATTCTTCGACCAGAACAGCAAGGTCATCCGCCCTGCCTCCTGATTCCATTTCGATGGAATCCACAGCGCCCGAACGGATGATCCGTTCGGGCGCTGTGGATTGTAGGGCAAGATAATATCTCGCCCTACGCCTTACGCGCGGATCATCGTCAGCAGCATCTTGAAGCGGGCGGTGGCCTTGAGGGCGTGCGGTTCGTTCGCGGGCAGGATGATGGCCTGCCCTGCGCGGACGGCGAACGGCTGGCCCGAGATGCGCACCTCCGCCTCTCCGTCCAGGATGTGGACGAGGGCATCGAACGGAGCGGTGTGCTCGCTCAGTTCCTGGCCCGCATCGAAGGCGAACAGCGTGACGTTGCCAGCCTCGGCCTTGGTGATCTGGCGGCTGACGACGGAACCTTCCTGGTATTGCGCCAGGTCGGCGAGTTCGAGAATTTGGGCTTTGGGGGCTGTGGACATGTTAAATTCCTTTTCCAGAGTTATGGCTGCAAACAGGCCGGGATGGAATCGCTTTGGCCGTCCGGGTCCTGGGTGACGTTGTTCTCGTAGATCTTCACGTACTGGATGGCGCTGAACTGCTTGAGGTTGGCACGCAGCAGGTCGGCGATGGTATAGGCCGCGCCGCTGTGATCGCAGGTGCCTTTGAGGTAGACGCGCGCGATGCCGTTGGCCACCTCCAATTTGGAATAGCCAGTATACCCGTTGTAGAGCGCGATCCAGCCGTAGTCGTTCTTCTCGACGTAGCCGGGGCCTTTGAAGTATTCGGTCAGCACGGTGGTGTACAACGCGTTGGAAGGCGCCCAGCGCTTGCCAAAGACTTCATAGGGCGGCGTGCCGGCATTGTAGCGCGCCGCATCCACGAAGTAGACATGCACCTCGGTATACAACGGCGTGGCGGTGGGACGCGGCGTGCGCGTGGAGGTCGGCGTGCGGGTGTTGGTCGGGGTGCGGCTCGGCGTGGCGGTGCGGGAAGCCGTCGGCGTGCGGCTCGCGGTCGGCGTGTAGGTTGAGGTGCGGGTGGAGGTGGCGGTGCGCGTGAAGGTCGCTGTGCGGGTGGGCGTGTAGGTGCGGGTATTCGTCGGCGTGCGGGTGGATGTGGGGGTGCGCGAGGCCGTCGGGGTCTTGCTGGCGGTCGGGGTGTAGCTGGAGGTGGG
>JBMOMS010000076.1:0-19548 GCA_049324895.1 Chloroflexota bacterium | reverse complement strand
CGACGATCAGTACGACAACAAATATTACCCTCGCTCTCGCAACCCCTACCTTGCACGCCGCCAATGGAGCGCCTATCTCAACCTGTGACAATTCCGCCTACGTCAGCGACGTGACCATTCCCGACGAAACCGAGATCGCCGCAGGCGAAACGTTCACCAAAACCTGGGCCATCGCCAACACAGGCACCTGCACCTGGACGAACGGGTACACGCTCGCCTTCTACAGCGGGGAGGACATGGATGGCAGCGCCGCCGCCATCACCACCTCCGTGGCCCCGAACGAGACCGTATATATTTCGGTGGACATGGTCGCTCCTGCCACCACAGGCAGTTATGTCGGATACTGGAGATTGTCCAATGCAGGCGGGACGAGTTTTGGCGCAACCGTGTACGTGATGATCACGGTCACCGGCGCCTACACGGCCACCCCGACACCTTCCCCCACAACCGAAACGGAGGCCACCAGCACACCCACTGAAACCCCACTTCCCAGCGAGACCCCCACCCCGCAAGCGACCGTAAACTCAGTGACCGCCGCCCCATAGCGCCACCCACAAGGAAAGGAGGCCCATGTGAAATAAAAACTCGGGCGGCAGGATTGTCCTGCCGCCCGAGTTGCTTCCAGGTGGATTACTTTTCGAAGATCCACTTGTCGTTATCGCGGGACCAATCCACGAGTTCCTCGGGCTTGAACCACAGGGCCACTTCGCCGGCCCCATTCTCGACCGAGTCCGAGGCGTGGGTCAGGTTGCGGCCCACTTCCAGGGCGAAGTCGTGACGCAGGGTGCCGGGAGCCGCCTCGGTGGGGCGGGTGGAGCCCATCGTCTGGCGCACAGCCGCCACCGCGTTGGGGCCTTCCCATACCATCGCCATGACCGGCGCAGAGGTAATGTAGGCAATCAGGCCGTCGTAAAAGCCCTTGCCTTTGTGAACGGCATAATGAGTCTCTGCCAGTTCCTTGCTGACCTGGATGAACTTGGCAGCCACCAGGCGCAGGCCGCGACGTTCCAGGCGGGCGATTACTTCGCCGATCAAGCCGCGCTGGACCCCATCCGGTTTTACCATGACAAACGTTCGTTCCACGAAATCCTCCAAAGATTCAAAATCGTAGGGCGACTTTCAGGTCGCCCTACGGGTTGTTACCGTAGCAATTCTTCCGCCTTGGTGTAGGCATCCAGGGCTTCCTGCAGGCGGTTCTCGCGCATGTAGGCATCGCCCAGGGTTTGCCAGATGGACACTTCGACAGGGTAGCGATAGAGCGCCTCGCGCAGGTCGCGGATGATATCCTCCAGCCACTTGCCCTTGCGGATGAGTTTGCCGTAATGCTCAAGGGCAGCCGGGATGTCGCCGCGATTCATCTCCGACTGGGCAGACGTCAGGGGCAGGTTGGCGGGCGGGGTTAGCATCCCCGTGTAACGGCGGACGGGAGTTTCCTTGCGCGCGGGCGTCTTCTTCACTGCCGGGGCGGGACGCGCAGGTTTGGGACTGGGCGGTTCGGGCCTGAAGTCGATCTCGGCCGGCTTGAAGGTCGGCTCGGGCGGGGCCTCGAACTTCACCGGTTCGGGCGCGGGTTCCGGCTCGGGAGTGGGCTGTGGGAGCGCCTCAACCACAGGCTCGGGTTCGAGCGGCGGGCTGTAAATGATCTCCGGCTTTTGCTCTGCCTGCGGTTCGGGACTGAAGTGCAGGCCGGTTTCCAACTCCGCCTCCAATGGGCGCCAATCGGTCGGCATGGTCGGCTCGGGCTGGGCAGGCGGTTCAGGCTCCCGTAACCAGTCGGGCAATTCGCCGGTGTCGACTCGCACGGCGGGCGTCTCGGCCTTTTCTTCGAGACCGGACAGCCAATCCGGCAGGACGGCAGCCTCCGCGGCGGGCTGTTCCTCCCGCGCAATGGGCGCAGGTCGGGACTCGACCTCATCGGCGGCATCCAGGGCGCTCAACCAATCCGAGACCTGGGCAGAGGAGTCGGTGAACAAGGTTTCGTCGGATTCCACGGCGGCGGCAGGCTCTTCCAGGTCGCGCAGCCAAATCCCTGTTGCATCCTCTGCGGGCTGCGAGGCCGGCTGGGCTTCCGCCATCGACTCGGTAACCCAGGCGGGCGGAGTCTCTGTGCGGGCGTTCGGGTCGGTGAGCAGCTCTTCGGGTTTCGCGCCCTGCTTGGCAGCCAGGCTTTCCAGCCAAGCCAGCGCATCATCCTGGTCCATCGTGGAAGCGGCGGGCGCTTCAGCGACCGGCGCAGGGGTTTCGGGCTGGGCTTCAGTCATCGACTCGGTGACCCAGGCGGGCGGGGTCTCTGCGCGGGCGTTCGGGTCGGTCAGCAATTCTTCGGGTTTTGCGCCTTGTTTGGCGGCCAGGCCCTCCAGCCAGGACAGGGCATCATCCTGGTCCATCATGGAAGCGGCGGGCGCTTCAGCGGCCGGCGCTGGAGTTTCGGGCTGGGCTTCAGTCATCGACTCGGTGACCCAGGCGGGCGGGGTCTCCGCGCGGACGGTCGGGTCGGTCAGCAGTTCTTCGGGTTTCGCGCCCTGCTTGGCGGCCAGGCCTTCCAGCCAGGCCAGGGCATCGTCCTGGTCCATCGTGGAAGCGGCAGGCGCTTCGGCAACCGGCGCTGGAGTTTCGGGCTGGGCCTCCGCCATCGACTCGGTAACCCAGGCGGGCGGGGTCTCCGCGCGGACGGTCGGATCGGTCAGCAGTTCTTCGGGTTTCGCGCCCTGCTTGGCGGCCAGGCCTTCCAGCCAGGCCAGCGCATCGTCCTGATCCATCGTGGAAGCGGCGGGGACGGCAGGCTCTTCTGCCACCGGCGCAGGAACTTCGGGCTGGACCACGCCCTTCGACTGGGTAACCCAGGCGGGCGGGGTCTCTGTGCGGGCAGTCGGATCGGTCAGCAATTCTTCGGGTTTCGCGCCCTGCTTGGCGGCCAGGCTTTCCAGCCAGGCCAGCGCATCATCTTGATCCTGCATGGAAACGCCAGCCGGCTCAGGGGCCGCCGCGGGGCTTGGACGAGTGGGCGGGGACACCATCCCGGCCTGCGGGAGCGGGGCAGATTCAGACTGCTCCGGCAGCAACCAATCGGGCAGGTCGCCATCGGCGGTGGCGGCGGGAGTTGAAACGCCCGTCTCCCCAAAATCTTTCAACCAGTCGGGAACGTCCGAGGGAGACTCGGTCTCCTCCCGGACAGGTTGAGACGGCAGCGCTGCGGTGGCAACCGCCGGGGCGGCGGCTTCCGTCAATCCCAAGCCGTCCAGCCAATTGGGCAGGTTGTCATCTTCCTGGGACGCGGCAGCCTTGGCCTCGTCCGCCGGGGCCATGGCCTTCAACCAATCAGGCATGTCGGCCGGCGCGAGGTTCTCGTCGGCGGCGGATTCATCAAAGGATACCGGCTGCTCATCGCCGCCACTGGATTTCTGCCAGCCGGCGTCGCGCATGAAATCGGGCAGGTTTTCCTCCCGGGCTGCCGGCTCAGGAGCGGGCCGGGCGGGCGGGGTACTTGTCTTTGGAGCCGGTGTGGGAGCCGCGTAATCCTGGCTCAGCCATTGAGGCTCGGGCTGGGCGGCCGACTTGCCAGCCGTCCCCATGTCGGCGGGACGCCAGGGAGTCGGCTCCGCTTCCTGGGCCGTGTACACAAAGCGTTCGAGGCTGATGGCCGCATCCGAGACTTCATTGGAACGAAAGACCGACCCCTGGGCAAAGGTGACGTAGGGATCGAGTTCACTGACGCGATGGCGGTAAACCTGCGTGGTCTCCACACTTTCGGAGGTCTGCAGGAGTTCCACCATCACACGGTTGGCGTCCAGCGAGTAGGGATATTTTTTCAGGAGCTGCTGGCAAATATCGGAGGCATCCGCCTTCTGGCCGGCGTGGAAGTAGGCGCGCGCCAGGAGGGTCTTCATATCGTCGCGGTTGGGGTCCTGGCCCAGCACGGCCTTGATCTCCGAGATGGCCTGCGGATACAACTCACCCTGGACGTACATGTGCGACAGCGCGCCGCGCGTCATGCGAATCTTGGGCGGCTCCATCCCGTCGCGGCGGCCAAACAGTCGGCGCAACTCGCCCTGGATGGCGGCATTCGATGGCTGGCATTCGAAGGCGCGTTCCATGTGCCAGATGGCATCATCGAGTTTGCCTTGCTCGTCGCAAATGATGCTCATGCCGACATGAGACACGAAATCGTCGGGCACGGCCATCAAGGTGCGGGAGAAAATTTCCACGGCTTCGTCGTAGCGCTTCGCTTCCAGGTAGGCCTTGCCCAAAAGGCGATAAGTTTCGAGATGTTTGGGAAAGGTGCGAAGGATATGACGGCAGTGCGCAATGGCCTCATCCAGGTGTCCCTGGTCGATGAGGCTTTCGATATCGCGGTTGTAAATACGCAGGGATACTTTGGCCATCGATACGCTCCTGGGGCAAGTATGCCCGATTATTAATAATTACGCAAGACCAAAGGTCATGTTTTCGGGCAATTTCGGGCAATTGGACGCGTCCATTCGCCTTTACTCGTAAAACAAGGGCAGCGGGGGGATGGGGTCATCGCTGAGGATGTGCGCCGCAAACACCCGCGCCTGGACCTCGGGCTTGACCGCCGTGTTATTGGCGTGGATCGTGAAAAGCGGCTGGCCCGCTTCGACCCGTTCCCCGACCTTGCGGTGAATGATGAAGCCAACCGCATGGTCAACCGGCTCACCCTTGCGGGCGCGGCCGGCTCCCAATGAGACGGCAGCCTCGCCCACCTCGCGCGCCTGGATCTGCTGAATCCAGCCGCTCTTCGGCGCGGGAATCACCTCCACCATGCTGGCCTTCTCCATTTTATCGGGATCATCCACGTAGGAAACGTCCCCGCCCTGGGCGCGGACCAGCTGGCGGAATTTCTCGAAGGCGCGGCCCTCGGCAATGGACTGTTCGGCCAGGGCGCGGCCCTCGGCAAAATCCCCGGCTTTTTTGCCCAGCACAAGCATCTCAGCGCACATGTGCAAGCCATGTTCGCGGAAGTCGACCGGGCCGCCGCCGCGCAGAGCCTCGATGGCCTCGCGCACCTCCAGCACGTTGCCCACCGCCTCACCCAGCGGCTGATTCATGTCGGAAAGGACCGTACGCACTTCGCGCCCGGCCAGGCGTCCGATGGCGGTCATGGCCTGGGCCAGCTTGCGGGCATCCTCCAGGGTCTGCATGAAGGCGCCCGTGCCGGTCTTGACGTCCAACAGCATGGCATGCGCGCCGCCGGCGATCTTCTTGCACATGATCGAGGAGGCGATCAACGGAATGGAAGGTACGGTTCCCGTCACATCGCGCAGGGCATATAGTTTGGCGTCGGCGGGGGCCAGCTCTGCAGATTGGCCGGTCAACACGATGCCGATCTCTTTTAATTGTTTTTCGAATTCCTGCATGGTCAGGTTGACGCGGTAGCCCGGGATGGACTCGAGCTTGTCGAGCGTACCGCCCGTGAAGCCCAACCCGCGTCCCGACATCTTGCCAACCGGCAACCCGCAGGCCGCCACGGTGGGCAGAACGAACAACGAGGTCTTGTCACCCACGCCGCCGGTAGAATGTTTGTCCACCACAATGTCCATAAGATGCGAGAAGTCGAGCACATCGCCGCTGTGCGCCATGGCCATGGCCAGGTCCTTGGTCTCACGGTCGGTCATGCCGTTGAGCAGGACCGCCATGGCCCACGAGGAGACCTGGTAATCGGGAATCTCCCCCGCCGTAAAACCCTTCACGAAATAGTCGATCTCTTCGTGAGTCAATTCGCCTTTCTCGCGTTTTTTGATGATGATGTCGACTGCGCGCATGGGTGCTCCTGGTGAAATTGTACAAAGGTATTGTATCTTAATTTTGTCAGACAAGCACGCGCGGCAGCGCTGCATTTAAGCGTGGCGTCAGTCCCCCACTTACGTATTCGGGCGCTGTATATGCCATAAAAAACAGCGGAAGGAAGAACCCTCCGCTGTGAACTATTTCCTGACCAGTTTCTGCCCATCCCGCCCGTCCTGCACCTGCCAGCCGAGCGCGGCAATCTGGTCGCGCAAGCGATCCGAGGCGGCAAAATCGCGGGCGGTGCGGGCGGCGGCGCGAAGGGCCAGTAATTCGAGAACGGCCTCGCCGGGCGGGTCTGCTTCGAGCGGCGGCGCTTCGACAACCATCTTCCAGGCTTGCGGGGAGAGGCCCGCGCTCAAATCCTGGGGCAGGCTGAAGTCGCCGATCTCACCCAGCGGAATCTTCACGCCGGACGGAAAGATGCCCGGCTTGCACTCACGCACCAGCGAAACGGTGCTTACTCCGCTCACTTCACAGGTATCGGCCTCGAAGTCGAAGATCATGCCGGTATGTTCGTCCAGGCCGAGGGTCACGCTGCCGGGCGGCAGCAGGCCGCACCAGGCAGCGAAGCGCTCCATACCCAGGAAGCAGCGACTGGTATCCAGGTCCAGGCCGCCGTCGGCGTTGTTCCAGTGTGGGACAAAGGACAGGGAGACGCCGTAGTCGGCGAACAGGTCCAGGCCGGGTTGGGTATGCACATCCTCGCCGACCTTGTAGATTTCATAGACAGGCAGGGCATGGGCGCCCACGGCAATGGTCGCGGCAGAGGCAAACACGAGTGTGGCGCCGAGTCGATGACGGGCGCGCAGAATGTCCCAGGCCAGGGTCCCGCGCAGTTGGCGGGCGGCATAGGTGGGACTGCCGGGTCCCATGAAGAGGATGTCCGCATACAACATGGGTGTCAGGAGGTCGGGGTTATCCGGGCTGAAGGGTGTCCCCAGTTTGCGGGCGGGGATCACATCCACGATCGGGTTGTAGTTTTGCAGGCGGGCTTTGAGGAAATCGGCCACGCGCCCCGCCACCTGCGCCGAGTTCAACTCGAAACCGGCTGTGGTTTCGAGGATGGCAATGCGCAGGGGAGAGGCGTGCCGTCGGGCCACGGCTTCGAAGATGCGCCCGCCCGCCAGTGAGGTTTCGCCCGAGCCTAGAAATGCAATGCGACCTAAGGTGTGATGAGTCATGCTTTTTGGATGCTCCGTTGGAGCCGTCTATTACAACAGGGCCTCAGACCCCGGCGTTCAGTTCATCGAGGACCGCCAGCAGGGTTTCATTGGCTGGGATGTCGGCCATCGACGCGCCGTAGTGCGCATATCGGATGCGCCCGTTCGCGTCGACGATGCAAACCAGCGGCATGCGTCCCAGCTTGAAGAGGTTGACCTCCTGCCGGTACTTGCGCGCCGCCGAGTGGGCGGGGTCGGGCAGCCCGATGTAGGGAATCTTTTCGTTCGCCCAATAACGGATGAATTGCTCAGGCTTATTCGGGCCGACGGCCAGGATTTCCGCGCCGCGTTCGAGGAAGGCGGGATAACCGTCGCGCATGCGCGCCAACTGCGCGCGGCAATAGGGTCACATGAATCCGCGCAGGAAGGCCAGCACGACCGGTTTGGCGCCATGAAAACTCGACAGGCGCACGGGGCCTCCGTTCGTATCGGGCAATTCAAAGTCGGGCGCAAACTCCCCGGGCGTGATGAGGGTGGTTGGGTTCATCGGTACAGGTTCCTAATGAAGGCAGTGACCGCATCCAGGAAGGCTTGGGGACATTCCTCGTGCGGCAGGTGGCCGCAGCCGGGCAGCACACTCAACCCGGCGGAGGGAATCTCTTCGGCCAGGCGCAGGCTTTGCTCGGTGGGGACGATGCGGTCGTCGTCCCCGGTCAGCACGAGCACGGGCAGGGACAGGTCCGCCAGGCGGTTCTCCAGGTTCGAAGCCTGGCTGGCGGCGGTCAACTCCCACAGGGCGCGATCCCAATTCTCAACCCGCAGCGGCTTCTCGTACCCGGCGAATACCTCCGTTGAAATGCGCGTGGGGTCGTGCCAGGCGGTTTCGATGAAGGCGCGCCCCTGGGCCTGGAGCTGGCGCGCGATAAGCGGCCCGACGTGGCGCATCTGGGGAGTGCCCAGCAAGGGGCGGATCCACGCGGGCGAGCCGCCGCCTGTATAAATGGCCGCATCCACCAGGACGAGGGCTTGCACCCGCTGTGGATGGCTCAGCGCCGCGTTGACGGCAATCGTGCCGCCCGCCGAGTTGCCGACCAGGATGGCGCGCTCCACGCCCAGTGCATCCATCAGGCCGATGACCAAATCCACCTGCGCCGCGGGGCTGTAGGGGCTTTCCCCGCTCCACTCACCCGGCATGGGACGCCCGGTCAGGCCGAAGGCGGGACGGTCGTAGGCAATGACACGCCCCAACTGCGAGAGCGGCTCCATCACCTCGCGCCACGAAAACAGACTCGCGCCAAACCCGTGCAGGAGGATGAAGGTCGGCGCGCCCTGGCCCATTTCCTTATAATGAACAGACAGTCCATTGACCTCCACGAATCGGCTGTCGGGATCGGTCAGTTCTTCGACGGTCTGCAAGCCTTCCAGCGGCGGGACGGGAATCAAGAACGGACCCACGCCCAGGATCAGGAGAATGAGCAGAAGGGAAATGAGGAGTCTTTTTTGCCAGGGTTTCATGGTGGTTAACCTGCCGGTGGTTGGAGTGAAAATCAGGGATCATCCCAGTTGGGGTCGCGACTTGAAAGTCGCTACCAGGTCTCCAACAGGGACCTGGCCTTCGCCCAAATCGAGTCGAACATCTCGACCGTGAGCCGTCCCGTCAGGGTGTTCTGTTGGCTGGGGTGATAGGAACACACCAGCCAGGGGCCTGCCTCCAGGCGGTAGGCCGCGCCGTGGGCGAAGGTCCAGGCTGAATTTCGCGCGGAATATATCCGCAGGACGCTCTCAAATGCTATCCGACCGAGGACGACGATCACCCGCGGTTGGAGGAGTTGAATTTCCCGCTCCAGGTAGGGCTGGCAATTCAATAATTCTTCGCGGGCCGGTTTGTTGTCGGGCGGGGCACAGCGGGCCGAGGCGGCAAGGTACAGGTCGGACAGGACCAGGCCGTCGTCGCGGGAGATCGAGGCGGGCTGGCTGGCAAATCCAGCGCGGAACAGGGCCGGGTAGAGAAAATCCCCCGAGGCGTCGCCGGTGAATTGTCGCCCCGTGCGGTTGGAACCGTGCGCGCCGGGCGCCAGTCCCACCACCAGCACATGGGCAGACGGGTCGCCAAAGCCGGGCACGGGCCGTCCCCAATATTCCTGGTCGCGGTAGGCCTTGCGCTTGACGCGCGCCACCTCCTCACGCCATTGCACCAGGCGCGGACATTTTCGACAGGCAATGATTTCAAGGTTGAGTGTTTTCAGGTCCATGCGTCAATTCTACCCCCGTCCCCGGCGACTGGCCGTCGCGGGCTTACAAGATCAACATTGCGTCGCCGAACGAATAAAAGCGAAAGCCCCGCGCAATGGCAGTCTCGTAGGCCGCCAGGATGCGCTCCCGCCCCGCGAAGGCGCTGACCAGCATAATCAAGGTGGACTTGGGCAGGTGGAAATTGGTAATCATGGCATCCACGATTTTGAATGAATAGCCCGGCAGGATAAAGATCGAGGTTGGGCCGAGGTAGGGTAAAACGCCGGCTGGCCCCACGATGGCCGATTCAAGGGTGCGCACCGAGGTCGTGCCCACCGCAATCACCCGCCCGCCCGCGGCGCGCGCCTGGTTGATGGCGTCCGCCGTAGCCTGTGGAAGTTCGCACCATTCGGTATGGATCTTGTGTTCCCCCGGGTCCTCCTCGGTGACGGGCGCAAAGGTATCCAGCCCGACGTGCAGCGTGACGTAGGCCAGGTTCACCCCTTTGGCCTGCACTTGCTCCAACAGGCGCGGCGTGAAATGCAATCCCGCCGTGGGAGCAGCCGCCGACCCGGGCTCGCGCGCGTAAACGGTCTGGTAGCGTTCGGGGTCGTTCAATTTCTCGTGGATATAGGGCGGCAGCGGAACGTGGCCCACCCTCGGAAAATACGGCTCGATGGGTTCGCCAAAACGGATCAGCCGCTCCGAACCATTCAACAATTCGAGGATCTCGGCCTGGGGACCGCCCTCCACCAGCACCCGCTTGCCCAGGCCCAGGCCTTTGCCGCCCACCAGCGCCTCCCAGGTCAGCGCATCGCGGCGGCGCAGCAGCAGCAGCTCGACCTTGCCGCCCGTTTCCTTGCGGGCAAAGATGCGCGCCGGGATGACGCGCGTCTGGTTGAGCACCAGCAGGTCGCCCGCGCGCAGGTAGTCGGCCACCTCGCGGAAGATGCGCTCTTCCAGCGCGCCCGCGCGACGGTCCAGCACCAGCAGGCGCGAAGAGTCGCGCGGTTCGGCGGGCGTCTGCGCAATGCAGGTTTCAGGCAGGTGATAATCGAAGTCGGAGGTTTTCATGGTGGAAAGAGCCAGGCGGCCCCATTGTAGCCCAAAAAAAGCGCGCCTGGCTTTCCGTTTACGGAAGATACTCAGCGAAGGCCGCCTCCAGGTCCGCCTGCGATACGGAACCGATCCATTTCTTCAAGACGTTTCCGTTCCCATCCAGCAAATACAACTCGGGCTGATAGCGGAATCCCAGCGCGCGCTGAAAACCGTCTGTGCGCGGATCGTCGGCGTCGAGATAGGCAAACTTGACCTGCCCGAAATACTTTGCTTCCAGCCCATGAACCATGGGCGCCATGGCGCGGCAGGCCGCTCAGGTAAAGCGGAAGAATTCCACCAATTGCAGGCCGCCCGAGGCCAGGCTGACCGTGGTGGGATCGGTCGCCTCCAGGTCCGGCCCGCGCGAGGTGGCAACAGCGACGACGACGGGCGGGACCGTCGCCGTGGGCGCTTCCACCTGGAGCGTGGGCTGGGCCGCCGTTTCGGGAGCCTGGGTGGCGGCTGGGAGGGGGGTGCTCGTGGCAGGCGCCGCCGTCTGCGTGGGAGCGGCGGGAGCGCTTGGGGCGCAGGCAGAAACCAACATAACGGCCAGCAGGCCCAGGCTCAGGGATGGGGTGATGCGTTTCATATTCTCAACTCCAGCGCTAAAGGTTCCTGATTGGATGACGTGAGAGCGGCACTCCTTACCAGCCGACAACGCGCGTCGCGAAGCCGAATCGAAGCAAGGCCGCGTCCACTTTGACTTGCGGTTCATCCTGCGCTATACTGCGTTCGTTTCACCCATCCTTCCTTTATCGTTCGACACCCCACACGGAGGCTTAGAATGTCTGATTTCAAACTGACATACGCAACCATGTTCAACCCGCCCGAGGAATTACACACTGGCTTCGATGCGGCAGTTGCCAGACTGAAGCAAAACATGGGCAAGGAATACGGCATGATCATCGACAACCAGGATGTCTTTGCCGACGAGAAGTTCGACGACTTCTCGCCCGTCAACACCGACTGGAAACTGGCGACCATGCAAAAAGGCAATGCCAGCCACGCCCAGGCTGCCATGGCCGCCGCCCGCAAGGCCTTCCCCGCCTGGAGCCGCACGCCCTGGCAGGAGCGTGTCAAGCTGCTGCGCAAGGCAGCCTCCCTGATCGAAGAGCGCATCTTCGATCTCGGCGCCGCCATGGCCCTTGAAGTGGGCAAGAACCGCATGGAATCGCTGGGCGATGTGCAGGAAACCGCCGACCTTATTTACTACTCCTGCTACCAGATGGAATTGAACAACGGCTACGTCAGGGAAATGGGCAAGGATCCGCTGGTTGGATACGACTCCACCAACATCTCGGTGCTGCGTCCTTACGGCGTGTGGCTGGTGGTCTCGCCCTACAACTTCCCCTTCGCGCTGACCGGCGGTCCCTCGGGCGCGGCTCTGGTGACCGGCAACACGCTCGTCATCAAGCCCGCCTCCGACACCCCCTGGATTGTGCGCCTGCTGGCTGATTGCTTCCGCGATGCGGGCCTGCCCGACGGCGTGGTCAACTTCGTCACGGGACCCGGCTCCACCCTCGGCCAGGCCCTGGTCGACAGCCCCGAAGTGGACGGCGTGACCTTCACCGGCTCCTTCGACGTGGGCATGCGCATGTTCCAGGATTTCGGCAAGCGCAACTACGTGCGCCCGATCATCCTCGAACTGGGCGGCAAGAACCCCGCCATCGTCTCACGCCACGCCGACCTGGAACGCGCCACCCTCGGCATCGTCCGCTCGGCCTTCGGCCTGCAGGGACAGAAATGCTCGGCGGCCTCGCGTGTGCTCGTCGAGGAACCCGTCTACGATGAACTCGTGGCGCGCCTGAAAGCCGCCACCGAGAAGCTGGTCATGGGCGACCCGACCGAACGCACCACCTACACCGGCCCCGTGGTCAGCAAGAGTTCCTACAAGGACTTCAAGGACTTCTGCGAGGAGATCGCACAGGGCGGCGGCAAGTTCCTGACCGGCGGCAAGGTGCGCACCGACGGCAATTTCGGCAAGGGCTATTTCTGCGAGCCGACCTTCGTCACCGACCTGCCCTTCAGCCACCGCCTGTGGCAGTATGAGATGTTCCTGCCCATCGCCACCATCGGCAAGGTCCAGAACCTCGACGAGGCCATGCAGATCGCCAACGATGTCAACTACGGCCTGACAGCCGGCTTCTACGGCAGCGAAGAGGAAGTCGACTGGTTCTACGACAAGATCGAAGCCGGTGTCACCTACGCCAACCGTCCGCAGGGCGCCACCACCGGCGCCTGGCCCGGCTTCCAACCCTTCGGCGGCTGGAAAGGCTCCGGCTCCTCGGGCAAGAATGCTGGCGGCCACTATTACCTGCCGCTCTACATGCACGAGCAGATCCGCACCCGCATCAAGTAATCCCGACCCTGCCTGCACCCCTTCCTCTTTTGCGGAAGGGGTGTTTTTTCGGCTACAATTACGCCATGCCCTGGAACCCCGAACGCTATCACCAATTCCAGTCACAGCGCAGTGCGCCCTTCGAGGACCTGCTGCAATTGGTGCGCATCCGCCCGAACCTGCGCGCCGTTGACCTGGGCTGCGGCACGGGCGAACTGACCGCCCGCCTGGCGCAGGCCCTGCCCGGCAGCGATGTGCTGGGCCTGGATTCCTCCCGCGAAATGCTGGAACGCGCCGCGTCATACGCCCGCCCCGGCCTGCGCTTCGAGCAAGGCGACCAGGCCGGCCTCGACGGTCAATTCGACCTGATCTTCAGCAACGCCGCCCTGCAATGGAGCGGAGACCACCCTGCATTGATCCGCCGCCTGTACGCCTGTCTCGCGCCGGGCGGCCAGCTTGCGTTGCAGGTTCCCTCCAACCACGGCCACATCTCCCATCGCATCATCCTGGAAGTTGCAGGACAGGAACCCTTCCGCAGCGCGCTGCAAGGCTTCACGCGCCTGTCGCCCGTCCTGCCCATCGAAGATTATGCCAGCCTGTTGTTCGAACTCGGCGCGCAGGATATCCTGGCCTTCGAGAAGGTCTACCCGCACGTGCTGGCCGATGCGGACGCCGTCGTGGATTGGATCTCGGGCACAGCGCTGGTTCCATATTTCGAGCGCCTCGACGAACCCGCGCAGTCAACATTCACCCGCGCCATCCGCGCCCGCATGAAAGCCGAATTGCCCGGGCAGCCGCTGTTCTACCCTTTCAAACGAACCCTGTTCTCGGCGGACAAACCCTCATGAGCGAAGACGAAGACCTGCCCGTCCGCATCGGAGCATTCCTCATCCTGGTGGGCTTGGTGCTGCTGGCCGCCTTCATCATCACCGATGTCGGTGGGGAGCCCGATTTCGACTTTCTTTTCCTGTCCATGCTGACCATTGGGGGCGGCTCGCTCTTTCGCCGGCGCAAGCCCCCGCCTCCAACGTCCGGACGGTTTGGCATCATCCAGAAAATACAAGCCAACGCAAAAAAACGCAAGGAAGATAAACAGAAAGCGAAGCAGAAAAAATAACCATGTCCAAATTACTCACCCTCACGGAAGCTGTCTCGAAATACGTCAACGACGGGGATGTTGTCTACGCTGCGGGATTCACCCACCTGATTCCCTTCGCCGCGGGACATGAGATCATCCGCCAAAAGAAACGCGACCTGGCGCTGGCCCGCGCCACCCCCGACCTGATCTACGACCAGATGGTGGCGGCCGGCTGCGCCCGCAAGGTCATCTTCTCGTACATGGGCAACCCGGGCGTCGGCTCCCTGCGCATTGTCCGCACTGCGCTGGAGAAAGGCCAGCTCGAATGGGAGGAATACTCCCATTTCGGCATGATCACCCGCCTGCAGGCGGGCGCCTCGGGACTGCCCTTCCTGCCCATGAACCAGACAGGCGCGGAGTCGCTCGAAAAAGCCAACCCGCTCATCAAGCGCATTCCCGACCCCTACGGCGGCAAGGATGTGATCGTCGTCCCTGCCTTGAATCCCGATGTCGCCATCGTCCACGTGCAGCGCGCGGATGCCCAGGGCAATGCCCACCTGTGGGGCATCATCGGCGAACAGAAGGAAGCCGCCTTCGCCGCGAAGAAGGTCATCCTCACCGCCGAGGAGATCGTGGACGAGTCGGTCATCCGCTCGGACCCGAACCGCACCATGATTCCCGGCATCATCGTGGATGCCGTCTGCCACGTCCCGTATGCCTGCCATCCCTCCTACGCGCAGGGCTGCTACGACCGCGACAACGAGTTCTACCTGCAATGGGACAAGATCAGCGAGTCCCCCGAGGCCACGCAAAAATATCTCGAAGAATGGGTCTACGGCGTGAAAGATCGGAACGAGTATTGGGCCAAGCTCGGCGCGGAGACTCACAAGCGTCTCGAAGTCAAGGCGCAGATGAGCGAGCCGATCAACTACGGAAAATATTAGTCTGCTAACTTACGCGAATTTGCGCGAATGAACATTCCCTTCATCGATCACGGCGGCACAGGACAACCGCTTCACTTCCTGCACGCCAACGGCTATCCGCCCGCCTGCTACGAACCACTATTCGACCTGTTGCGCAATCAGTACCGCGTCTTCGGCATGACCTTGCGCCCGCTGTGGCCCGATTCCAAACCCGAGGAACTGCGCGATTGGAATCCGCTCTCGGATGACCTGCTGAATTTTCTCGATGAGCAAAAGGTCGGCCCGCTGCTCGGCGTGGGACATTCCATCGGCGCCATCGTCACGCTGCGCGCCGCGTTTAAACAGCCCGAACGTTTCCGCGCGCTGGTGCTGCTCGACCCGGTGCTGTTCGTGCCGTCCTTCATCCTGACGTGGAACCTGGCGCGGCTGCTGGGCGTGGGTCATCGAGTTCATCCGCTGATTCCCAGCGCCTTGAAGCGCCGCCGACACTTCGACAACCTGGACGTGGTCTTTCGCGGCTATCGCAAACGGGACGTCTTCCGCTATTTCTCAGACGAGAGTCTGCGCACCTACATCGCAGGCATCGCCCGACCTCTGGAAGGCGGGGGCTTCGAACTGGCCTACTCGCCCGAATGGGAGGCGCACATCTACTACACGGGTGTCTGGCGCGACATGGAACTGTGGCGCGGCCTGCCCCGGCTCCAGGTGCCGACCCTCATCATCCGCGGCGCGGAAACGGATACCTTCCTGGAGCGCGCGGGAGCACTGGTAAAACGGAGACAACCCAAGGTACAGGTGGTGACGGTTCCCCAGTCCACGCACCTGGTCCCGCTGGAACGTCCGGCGGAAGTATTCGAAATCATGCGATCGTTTTTGAAGGAGATCCAATGAGTGAACTAACCTACTCTTCAGCCGAGTTGATGATCATCCACGCCGCGCGCCTGCTGCGCGATGGCGATGTGGTTTTCGTCGGCGTCGGCCAGCCCAACCTGGCCTGCAACCTGGCGAAGCGCACGCACGCCCCCAACCTGGTGATGATCTACGAAGCCGGCGTGATCGGCGCAGAGCCGGCCCGCCTGCCCCTCTCCATCGGCGACCCCACCCTGGTCAGCGGCTCGCTCTCGGTGGTCAGCATGTACGATATTTTTGCCAACTACCTCCAACGCGGCAACGTGGATGTGGGCTTCATGGGCGGCGCCCAGATCGACAAGTTCGGCAACATCAATGCGACCGTCATTGGTGACTATGCGCATCCCAAAGTGCGCCTGCCTGGCTCGGGCGGCTCTCAGGAGATCGCGGCCTGGGCCAATCGCTGCTATATCATGACCCCGCACCAGAAACGACGCTTCCCCGAAAAAGTGGACTTCCTCACCTCGGCGGGCTTCCTCTCGGGGCGCGCGGCTCGCGAAGCCACGGGCGCGCGCGGCGGCGGGATGCTGGCCGTCGTCACCGACATCGGCATGTTGGAACCCGACGAATCGGGTGAAATGATCCTGACCGCCCTGCACGCGGGCAAGACGGTCGAGGATGCCAAAGCCAACACGGGCTGGGAGCTGAAGACTGCCGCGCAAATTCGGACGACCGATCCGATCACGGAAAAGGAGCTTCGCATCCTGCGCGAGGAACTCGACCCGAAAGGCATCTACCTCAAAGGCGCTGGGTAGTCCTTCCCATTTTGCAATTCTGTAAGGATTCAATTGCGTTTCTTTCGATAAAATAATCCTGGTTGTGGGTTATGTGGTACTTCTTTCGTCAGGCCAAGGAACTTCCAGCAAGCGACTTCCAACAATTTGGAGTGGAAGCCTGTTTTCGCGACCGCCAATTGAGCGGACTGGTCGAAAAGCGCCTGGACGATTCCTCCAGGGCGGTTATCCTCTTTGCGGGTGGAAAGCCCGCAGGCGCGTATGCCCTGTCTGATAACTCCTGCAAGCCCATCTCCCTGTCCGATTTCTCGAACCTCAAGGCCAACGCCGACGGCGACATTCGCGCCCTGTTGCTGCCCAACCGCGCCATGCGCTTGGTCTGGCTGTCGCTCGAGTCGCAGGTGCAAAACGTGTTCACCGTTCAAATGGAAGAGGCCTGGAAGAATCAGCTCCAACAATGGCAGGAGATAAAGTGGAACGGGCTGGCGGAGGTCTACTGCGAGACCTACCACGGATTTGCCCTGTTCCAAAACGGGGAAGCCCAGGAAAACGACATCTTCTTTTCCAGCAGCGAGGGTTTCACCTCCGAATTTTGCAATGCGGGGGAAGCCCGCGGCCTGCCGCGCAAGGTCATCACCTTCGACCTGTCCACCGAGACGCAGGCCTATCGCTGCACGGTCCTGCGGCAGGGTGTCGTGCATTGGAGCAGAAGCCTGCTGGCGCGCTATCGCGAACTGGTTGGACAAAAGTTGCTGCGCTCCCTGGAGCACCAGGTCAACATCGTCATCCGCCCCTGGGCCTGGGAGATCAGCCTGGCGGACGGCACGTTCGTGGATTCGCATTTCTTCCTGCATTCCGATTACGCCGCCCAGGCCTACCGCGCCATCCTGATGAGCGCGGGGACGCAAATGAACTTCGTTATCGGGAGCAACCTGACCCTCAAATTGCTGGCCGATACCTTTGCCAGTCTCCCCGCCAGTGAAGCCGCCATGCTTCTATCCCACCGTTTGATCCCGGCTGCGTTTTCAGAATGAGCCGTCACAGGAATATCCATGAACGATTCTGATCCAAAGCCCAGGTTTGCCCCCAATCAAGCGCTCGGCATCATCGGGGGCTTATCCCTGGCGGCCCTTGTCTACCTGGCCTGGGTTTCGACCATGCAGCCGCTTCCATTCGAGCCGGTCGATTGGAATTACCTGTCTTCGTCGGCCTTGAACTGCCTGGTTTCCCTGGCCGCAACGGCGGCGGGCATCCAGATAACACGCCAATTCAGGCGCACCGAAAACCCGCATCGCATCTGGCTCTTCTTCACCATCGGCATGGGGTGCTGGGCCGCCGGGGAAACGGTGGTTTTCTTGACCGGCATGAACCTGCTGCCTTACCCTGAGAATACCTCATACCTCGACGGGCTTTGGATCATGGGATATGTCCTGCTGGGCCTGTCGCTGTATTATCAATTCAACCTCCTGTATTCATCGAGCGGAAAGAAGAGAACGATCCTGTACGTGTTCATCCTGCTGGCGGGGTTGCTCGTTTCAGGCGCGCTGACCAACCTCACCCACCAGGCGGGCCTGGGACAGGAAGCGTCCTGGATCGATGACTTTGTTGCCATGCTCTACCCTGTCTTCGACTTGACGGAAGGCATCGCCGCCATCTGGCTGGCCCTGCTCTTTGGGCGCGGACGCTGGAGCCGTCCCTGGTGGGGCCTGATCCTCTTTGCCATCGCAGACGGCGTCGACAGTTTCTACTGGCTGGGAGGATACGACCTCATTCCGCTTGCCGTGCAAAACGTCTTCAACTTCATATCCGCCACCTTCTCCTTTGGCGGCTACCTGGTGATCGGCTTTACCCTGCTGATGAATTATTACATCCTGCACTACGGCCCGGACAGCGGTATGCTTAAATTATCCAGGATATCCCCCC
Source organism: Chloroflexota bacterium (assembly GCA_049324895.1). Lineage (GTDB taxonomy): Bacteria > Chloroflexota > Anaerolineae > Anaerolineales > Villigracilaceae > JACPVF01. Next base: position 1,348 of record JBMOMS010000076.1, on the reverse strand, counting down.
CGCCCTCCGAGTAAATCCTTCGAGAGACCGCCGCCAGGCGGTCTTTTTTTTCGACGCTGCAAAGATTTGGTGTTGTGCCCTTTGTGGTGAGGCTCTTTCCTGTTAAAAACGGTAGAGCCGATTTTTGCAACTGCCCGGCGCGGGCTGCGTACATTTCAGTGAATATCGAATGAATGGAGGCACAATGACCACGCAACAAAGAGCTTTACGACGTTCGCGCAGTGACCGCATGTTGGCCGGCGTGTGCGGCGGCCTGGGCGAATTCTTCGGGATCAGTTCAGCCTGGTTCAGGCTGGGATTTCTGATCGCCTTTATCCCCGGCGGCGTGCCCGGCATCGGGCTGTACATCCTGATGTGGCTGATCATGCCGGCAGGGTAATTCTCCGCGCGCCCCTGAACAGCCCGCCAACCCGGCGGGCTGTTTGATTCGAAGCCTGGCCGCCCGGGGAATCCGGCGCAATTCCCGTCCGTCCCGGGTATAATACGCGCCCTATGGAAAATATCCTCGGACAACAGGTGAGCGGATACAAGGTGCAGACCCCCATTTACGAGGGGCCGCTGGACCTGCTGCTCAACCTGATCGAACGCGCGGAACTGGATATCACGGCCATCTCGCTTGCGGCGGTGACCGACCAGTACCTGCAATACATTCATTCCCTGGCCCAGGCCCAGCCCGACGAAATCTCGGCCTTCCTGGTCCTTGCCGCCAAACTGGTGCAGATCAAATCCGAAGCGCTGCTGCCGCGCCCGCCCGAGCGCGAAGTGGGCGAAGAGGACCCGGGCGTCGCCCTGGTCGAACAACTCAAACTCTACAAACGCTACAAGGAAATTGCCATCTGGCTGCTCGAACGCCAGGCCGCCAACCTGCGCACCCACCTGCGCGTGGCCCCGCCCCCCAAGGTGGAGGCCAAACTCGACCTCTCGAACCTGACCCTGGAGGACCTGCTGCACGCCGCCGAACGCGCCTTTGGCCGCGACAAGGAAAAACAGGCCCTGGGCACAGTCATCTCCGCGCCGCGCGTGACCATCCGCGAAAAGATCGAATTGATTACAAAGACACTCAGGGAAATGGAACGCGCCAGCTTCCGCGGCCTGATCGGCGACAAAGCCACCCGCGTGGAAATTGTGGTCACCTTCCTGGCCCTGCTCGAACTGGTCAAGCGCTATCACGTCGAGGCGCACCAGGACGGCCTGTTCGGCGACATCCACTTCGAACGGCGCGGCGAGTGGAAGGAAGCCGAAGAGATCGAAATCGAATTCGAGTAGGTCAGGCCGGGGGCGCGGACTGCTTCCCGCGCCTGCCCCGCACCCACGCCGCCCAATGGACGGTCAGCAGCGCGCCCAGGTT
>JBMOMS010000075.1:0-19560 GCA_049324895.1 Chloroflexota bacterium | reverse complement strand
GGCATCGGCGGCGGCGTGGAGTCGATGTCGATGGTGCCGATGATGGGCTATAAGTTTTCGCCCAATCCGCACTTCGCGCTGGAGTTGCCGCATTACTACACCAACATGGGCCTGACGGCGGAGAACGTCTCGGTCAAGTACGGGATCAGCCGCGAGGATCAGGATGCCTTTGCGATGCAGAGCAACCTCAAGGCGGCGCGGGCTGTGACCTCGGGCCTGTTCGATCCTGAACTGGTCGCCATCGACGTGGAAGTGACCGAACTCGGCGCGGATGAGAAGCCCGTCAAGCGGGCCTTCACCGTCAAACGCGACGAAGGCCCGCGCGCGGACACGACGCTGGAGGGCCTCGCCAAACTCAAGCCTGCCTTCAAGGAAGGCGGCACGGTCACGGCGGGCAACTCGTCGCAGATGTCGGACGGGGCCTCGGCGGTGATGGTCATGTCGGCGGAGAAGGCTCACGAGCTGGGACTCAAGCCGATGGCGCGCTTCGTCTCCTTCGCGGTGGGCGGAGTCCCGCCCGAGTTGATGGGTGTCGGCCCGATAGCCGCCATCCCCAAGGCGCTCAAACTCGCAGGCCTTTCCCTGAATGACATTGACCTGATAGAATTGAACGAAGCCTTTGCCGCCCAGGGCCTGGCCGTAATGCGCACGCTGGGCATCGATCCCGAGAAGACCAACGTCAATGGCGGCGCGATTGCGCTTGGACATCCGCTCGGCTGCACGGGCACCAAACTGACCACGCAGTTGATCTACGAAATGGAACGCCGCAAGTCCAGGTACGGCATGGTGACCATGTGCATCGGCGGCGGCATGGGTGCGGCGGCGATCTTCGAGAATTTGCAGTAAGATATAGTCAAAAGTCGCAGGTCGAAAGTCAATGACCTGTGACCTGCGACTTTTGACTTTCGACCAGAATTACACAGACCCAAGATTAGGAGATACCCCAATGCCCCTTTCGATTTCCGACCTGATGTCCAAGATGCCTGGCGCGTTCCTTCCCGAGAAGGCGCAGGGCGTGAATGCCACCATCCATTTCAAGTTCACAGGCGAGAACCCCGGTGAGTGGAATGCTGTCATCAAGGATGGCAAGTGTGATGTGGTGCAGGGCGCGCCCAGCGGCCCCGCCACCATGAGCCTGACCGCCGATTCCGCCGACTACGTCAAGATCTTCACGGGCGAGTTGGACGGGATGGCCGCTTTCATGCAGGGCAAGATCAAGCTGGGCGGTGACCTGAACCTGGCCATGAAGCTGATGCAGATGTTCAAGATCCGCTAGTACTTTCACCAGTTGAAGTCGTAACGTAAATTTGCAATTTGCCCTGCAGCTTTAACTGCTCTGGGATCCAGACTGAAACGCAAAAAAACGCCCCTCGAAAACGAGGGACGTTTTTTTTTGATTGTGGATTGCGCTGGTAATTGTCACACTAAAAGTGCGGCCTGCGGTCAAGGAGTTCCCGAACGGACGGACGGTGCAGCCAGAACGCCGCGCCTGTCATGACCAATCCCGCCAACAGCAGGAAGGGCGGTTGGAAGATGACGCCCGAGACCAGCCCCGCGAGCAGCAAATAGGCGTGGGACAGGAACGGCACCCAGAAGACCAGCGACGGCGCGGGGCGGACGTTGAAGCGCGGCTTGAGGAAAATCATGAACAGCAGCGGGGTGGCGATGGCCAGCGTCACCGTGAAGCCGTGATAGGCGAAGGGAATGATATAAACGATCAGGGAATTCGACCCGAGCACGCCCGCCAGGCCGACGACCAGTCCCAGCGGAGCGGAGAGCCAGGTCCCAACCCAATCCGCGCGGCGGGAGAGCAGGCGGTATCCCAGCGAGAAGGAGAAGACCACCCAGAACCAGGCCCAGAAGTTGGCGAAGGGCACGCCGAAGTATTGGAAGTCCAGGCCGCGGCCCCAATCCCAGAACCCCAGGCGGATGGCGACCGCATCCAGGGCCAGGTCGATGTTGAGGGCCAGCAGGCCGTCCAGCGCGGGCCGCGCCCAGAAGGGCAGGTCGGTTGCGTCGGAGAATTCCATCGCGCTGTAGACGATGCAGCCCCAGGCCACACCGATGCACAGCGGCACATCCAGGGCCATCAGCAGGAATCGCCCGTATTCGTAGGCGTGAAGCTGGCGGATGGTGGCCAGTTCGAGCAGCACGCCGAAGGCCGCGCCAAAGAGCAGGCGCAGCACGTTGGCGGGACGCCGCGTCCAGGCGTGACGCAGGCATAGCGCAAACTGAAGGTAGATGACGAGTTCGAAGAGGATGAAGTAGGCGTTGGGCATGGGCGGTGATTTCGCGCCGGGCGGAAGACGCAGGGCAGGTCTTCCATCGCGGCCTATGTGACGTCAAACCTCCGCGTTCCGCGCTGGGAAAATGCGCGCTTCGCAGACGGGATGACTTTATCACCTTTTTTCCGCTTCGGGCCAGTGACGGAAGTCATGATTTGCAGACGGCTTGCCCGGCGCAGAGGGGAGTTGGCCCGGCTGGAATCCCGCCAGCACCCGCTCCAAAATTGGCAGCATGCCCGCCACCCGTTTGGCGCGGATGACCCAATCCCATAGCGGTTCGAATTTTTTCCAGCCGCTGGTGTAGGCGAAGTGGCGCAGCCGGCCTCCGAGGGTGTCGTGGGTTCGGGCCGCGCGCAGGATATTGCCCCAGCGATAGAACTGGCGATAGGAATCCCAGTAGCCCGCTTCCAATCGTTCAGGGGAGATGCGTTTGGGTTGGAAGGTGACGTGGCGCGTGTCGTACTCGTCCCAATTCGCGGAGGTGATGCGCCTTTCGACCTGCATCCGTTGGTGCAGGGCCGTGCCCGGGTAAGGGGTCAGGATGTGGAAGGTGGCCGTTTCGACGCCCTGGCCGAGCGCCCAATCCACGGTGCGGGCGAAGACGCTCTCATCGTCCCCGTCCATGCCGTAGACGAAGCTGGCGTTGACCATGACGCCCAACTCGTGCAGGCGGCGGATCGCGGCGGAGTAGTCGCGGTTCAGGTTTTGGTACTTGTGCTGCTCGACCAGGTTGTTGGGATCCAGCGTCTCGAAGCCGACGAACAGACTGCGCAGCCCGCTGGCGGCGGCTTTTTCGATCAGGTCGGTCTTCAAAATGGAGGGCACCGTCCCTGCGGCCTGCCACAGGCGGCCCATGCCTTTCATCCCCTCGAACAGGCTGGAGGCAAAATGCGGATTCCCGAACAGGTGGTCATCGAGGAAGTACAGATGCCTGCCCGCCAGGCCCTCGATCTCACGCAGGGCGCGGTCGACGGCGAGGGTGTAGAAGGATTTTCCGCCTGCGAAGAAGGCTTCCTTGTAGCAGAAATCGCAGGTGTGCGGACAGCCGCGCGAGACGACGATGGAGTTGGGCACCAGGTACAGGTTGCGCTGGATCAGGTCGCGGCGCGGGAAGGGCAGGTCGAGCAGGGAGCGGCTGCGGGAGGCGTAAACGGGCTGCGGGCATCCCGCCCGAAAATCGCGCAGGAAGGCGGGCCAGGTGTCCTCTCCGGGACCGAGGAAGATGGTGTCGGCATGGGCGGCCGCTTCCCCGGGCAGGGAGGTGACGTGCAGTCCGCCGAGGCAGACGTGCGCGCCCCGCTGTCGGTAGTGGTCCGCGATCTGGTAGGCGCGGTAGGCTGAGGTGATGTAGACCTGAATGACGACCAGGTCAGGCTCATCGTCCAGGTCGAGAGTCTGCACGTGTTCATCCTGCAGGACGATCTCATCTGCATCGTCCAGGTAGGCGGCCAGGGTTGCCAGCCCGAGCGGCGGAAAGAGCGAATATTTGATCGGTCTCCAGAAGGGACTCCTGGCTTCGGTCAGGGCGGGCAGGATCATTTTGACGCGCATGGGATGCTCCATAACACAAAGATACTTTCACCGAATGGGTAAAAGTATCTTTGGAAAGGGTGGCAAATCGTCGCGGCGGTCTGTCAGAAGGTTGCATTTGCTATCCTGGCTGAAATGAAACAGCCCGGTGGAATTCCGCCGGGCTTTGGGTGTGTGGAAGATGTCCTATGGCAGGTTGAAGGTGGAGACCAGGAAGACCGCCATTTGGGCGCGGCTGACGGCCAGCGCTGGACAGAAGTTCCCGCCGCCGCAGCCGCTCGTGACACCGTCATTGGCCAGTTGTTCGATCCAGGCGTCGGCCCAATAGCCAATGGGCACATCGGTGAAGAGGCCGACCGCAGGAGGCGGGGTGTAGCTGGTTCCGTGCCTGGCCACCCCCAGGAAAACCGCCATCTGACCGCGGGTGACTGCCTGGTCGGGACAGAAATTCCCATTGCCGCATCCGCCGCTGATGCCTGCGTTGGACATTTGCTCGATCCAGGCTGCGGCCCAATGGTTGATGGGCACGTCGCCGAAGACTGTTCCCGTGGGGACAGGCGGTGTGTAGCCCTTCCCATACATGCCCTTCAGCAGGAAGACTGCCATCTGGGCGCGCGTCACGCTTTCTTCTGGACAATACCTGCCGCCGCCGCAGCCGCCGGTGAAGCCTGCATTAGCCAGTCGCTCGATCCAGGCCGCGGCCCAATAACTGGCTGAGACGTCGGTGAAGAGCGGCGGGCCGTCGGCGATGGTGATGATGAAGTTCTGCTCGAAGATTGCGCCGCTGCTGTCGGTCGTGCGCACGCGGACGGTGTAAACATTCCGTGTCAGGTAGTTGAAGGGTTGGGCCGTCAGCAGTTGGTCGCCCGAAATACTGAAGGCGGCATTGTCGTCGCTACCCGGGCCTGATACGAGGGTGTATACGAACGTGTCAACCGTATCCGCATCGACGGTGGAGAAGGTTCCAACAGTTGCGCCGGGCGGCTGGTTTTCCAGCACAGACTGGTTGCTCATGGTCAGGCCCGTGGGTACATTCAAGACGGAAAAGGCCCACCAGGCCGTGCTGCTGCCGTCGGCGTAGACGGTCCCGTTGGCGTTTTGTGCGCGCACCTGCCAGTAGTAGGCGCCTGTATTCAACCCATTGAGGTTGACGCTGCCAGTGACGCCCACATTTACCCATGAGCCGCCGCAGGCGTTGTCATTGCTGGTATCGTAGCAATAGCTGTAGCTGGCGGCGTCGGTGCTGGCGCTCCAGGTCAACATGACGCTGGCGGGGAATCCGCCTGCGCCATTGGGCGGGCTGATCTTGTTGAAGGGTCCGGGCTGGGCCAGCACGTGGAACCACCACCAGACCGTGCTGCCGCCGTTGGCGTAAGTGACCCCCGCCGTGTTCCTGGCGCGCACATGCCAGTAGTACGAGCCTGTAGGCAGGCCGCTCAGGGCCACGCTGGTGCTCGATCCTACACTGACCCATGTGCCGCCGCAGGCGTTGTCGTTGCTGGTGTCGTAGCAATATTCGTAGGAAGTTGCGCCGCTGCTCACCCCCCAACTCAAACTCAGGTTGGACGACTGATTGAGCGCGCCGTTGGATGGGCTGCTTTTGTTGAAGGCGCCTGGCAGGCTGGCAGGCGTGGTGATGCTGACCTGGAAGCCTGTGCTCGTGGCGGCCAGGATGGATACCGAAATTCCATTGGTCGAGTCGGTAAAGGTTTCCCCAACGACCCACATGGCGCCCGCATCGCCCGTGTTGCCATTGTTGTCGGGGTCGAGCACGTAGGCCGGACGCACGCGCGTGGTATCCACCTCATGGATGATGACCGCCTGTCCGGGCAATTTTACATCGTAGCCCACCTTGCGGCGCACCTCGACCGTGTAGAAGTGGGTCGACGATCCGCCGATGGAGATTTGGGCCATTTTGTAGTTGCTGGTCTGCGGCTGGGCCAGTTGTTCGAGCGTGATCGTGTTGGTGCCGCCCCCACTGGGCGGAATATATTTCTCCCCGCTGGCGATCCAGCCCAGGATGTCCTTGTGGTACGAGATGGTGTGCTGGCCGAGGCAGCCGTAGGTGGGGTCGGTGGAGTTGGCGCAGTCGGTCCACGTGTCGCTCATCACATCCCAGCGGTTGTCATAGGTCTGACCATAGGCGCCCGAGGAGTGGGGCAGCCCGAAGCCGTGTCCCATTTCGTGGGACATGACCGTGATGCTGGCATATCCCCAGGGGGGTTCCCAGGTCATGTTCCAGTATTTGCTGATTCCATCCAGGGTCAGGTACCAGGTGCCTCCCCAGGCATATCCATCGAGTTCGTAGTTGAACATCAGGTTGATGCCGTCGTAATTCGCGAAATTCACAGCCGCATCTGCTGCCGTGGTGCAATCTGTGGCGGCCCTGCCGAAATCGAGCGCGTTGTTGTAGACGTAATAGGAGCGCGGCTGGGGCAGGGTGTACCAGCCCACCGCGCCGCTGCCTGACACATTGGCATTGTTGAAGGATACCTCGCGCCAGTAGTGGTCGAGGCCCGGCGACGAACTGCTGTACATGTTTTGGAAGTAGGTCAGGTTTTTCGGCTCGGTGCTGTAATCTGAAAACTTGCACATGATCGAGATCCAGGGGTGCGAGCCTGTGACTGCCTTTGGTTCTGCGGCGCGGTTGGCAAGGCCCTGGGCCGGCGCAATGGCGGTCACCCGGAGCGTCTCCATCCCAGGCGTCAGAAGTCCCTGTATGTCGACCTGTTGGCGGTCGAGGGCCAACACCCCGCCGGCGGAGCGCGCCACCGCTTCATCCAAAGCCAATGGGATGACAGTCCCTTCTTCTGTGCGCAGGAGATAGCGGTTTTGCGGTTCCTGTTGTCTGTCAGGGCCGTCGCCTTGCAGGATGTAGAACCAGCCGTTGAGGGAAGCCGCCTGTTCGGACTCCTGGGCATTTGCCCTCTGCCCGCTTCCGAAACAGGTGGTGAATAAGACGATTGCCAGGGCAAAGATGTGGAGAGCGATGCGCGGCCCTTGATGGGAGTTGGATTTCATTTGAACCTCCTTATCTTATTTGGGGCATCCCGCTTGGGGCGGGGTGCCTGGCCCCCTGCCAGGAAGACCCGGCAGGATACGCCTTGCGCTATTTTTCACTTATGATGATAGCATATTTTGAGAAGGAAGTTTTGTCGAGTACAGCCATTCCCAATATGAAAGTAATGGGCGCTGGTAGTAACGACTTTAGTCGTCTTTTGGAAGCAAATCACGACTGAAGTCGTCACTACGAAAACCATAATGAGAATTGCTGTGTCGAGTACCCATTCAACAATTGACCCGATCCCCGTGACTCTTCGGGGCTGAAACCACCAGGAATACAACATCATCCTCCGTTGACTCATTTCGAAACTGGTGCGGAACCTGCGGCGGGATTTCGATGCCTTCTCCCTTGCGCAGGGTGACCGTTTCCTCCCCAACGCTCATCGTACCGACCCCTTCAAGGATGTAGAAGAATTGACGCGAGGTGTTGTGATAATGCCTGACCTCGGCGCGTCCAGGCGGGACGCGTTCCTGGATGACGCTCAGGTCGTCGCGTTGGAGCAGGTGCCAGCCGTCACAGTCGCCGCCCCAAGTGTAATGCTCGGCGTTCGCGGTGGAGATGGGATTCATTTTCGGCGCGGCCTCAGCCAGCGTCCGCCCGCGAGGAGGGAGAGGATGATCAGGATGGCGCTGGCCCAGCTATAGGCGGTGTTGTTGGTATACATGCCGATGGCCAGCAGGATGATGCCGATCAGGAGCAGGATGGGGGAGAGGGAGCGGAGTCTGGATTTCATATTTTCCTATTTCATGGGATGCACTTCTTCGAACGCGCCGAAGTCGCCGTGGAACAGGTCGCTGGGCTGGCCTTGCAGCGCGGCATCGAAGAAGGCCAGCAGGTAGGTGTCCACGATCTTGACCACCTGTTTCCCGTTGAGCGGGCCTTTGAGTCCGAGCTGCGGGGCGATGGGGGAAAGCAGGGGCAGGTCGCTGAAGTCGTAGTGGCGCGTGCCGTCGATGAAGACGGCGCCCTGCGAGTTGGGAACCTGGGTGATGAAGCCGCGGAACAGCCTGTTATTCTTGCTGTCCGCATCATCGGCCCAGGCCTGGCTGAACATGAAGAAGGCGGGCTGGTCGAGTCCGTTTTCGAGCACGTCGAGCGAGACGGGCGTCATGAACGGGTCGAGGCCGAGCACGGCCTGACAGCGCGGGTCGCTGCCGCAAAACTGGATGGCCGCGCCGCCGCCTGTGGAATGTCCGTACACGCCGATGCGGTTCAGGTCGAGCGCGCCGCCGAATGGGCTGGTCGAGTCGGCGTCGAGGCGGGACATGAAGTCCAGTGTGAAGGCGATGTCGCCCGCCCATTGATCGACCAGTTTGCGGGCGGCCAGGTCGTATTCCGCTTCGGGGACGTCATCGGGCAGGGCGCTGGGATTGTTCATCGCCAGCGTCCCATCGGGGAAGACCGTGATGCGCGCGCCGTAGGTGTGTTCGATGCTGACCACCACGTAGCCGTGGCTGGCGAGTTCGATCATCTCGCCCGTGTTCTGGGTGGCGAATCCGTTCCAGCCGTGCGAGAAGGAGATCAGCGGGTAGCCGCCTGCGGGCGCGGGGCGCAGCGGCGCATCCGCGTAGGCGGGCGTGTTGACCAGGGTCAGGTGGTCGAGGAAGTAATGCGGCAGGCGCAGGAAATCCGAAATGGCGGGCGCATAGATCTCGGCGTGATTCATCCACGGGGCGGTGACATCTGCGGGGCGCGGCTCGGCGGGGTACCAAACCTGGATGAGGAAGCGGCGCGGCTCGTCCCTGCCCGAGTAAAGCTCCCTGCGCGACGGGTCTTCCATATAAAAGGAGCGCGTCCCCACCTGGTATGGCCCGCTGACCTTCGGCAGACTCGGGACGGGCAGCAGGATGGGCAGCGCTGTCGAAACGGCCAGCAGGCCCAGGCTGAGGAGGGCGGCGGGGATCGTCCACGCCCGCGGCTGGATCAGTCCGATCAGCCCCGTCAGCGCGAGCAGCGGAGTCAACCCATAGAGCGGGATCATCTGCCAGCGGTAGCCCTCCATCCAAAAATGGAGCAGCGTGACGACCAGGGCCAGCGCGGGCAGCAGCGTCACCCACACGGGGCGCGGACTGCGGCTGAGCGGCCAGGCCAGGTACAGGGCCAGCAACAGGGGAATGGCGATTTCAAGCGGACGCATGGGTCTCCGCGTTCAGCGCGGCGCGTCCTGCGGCATAGGCCTGCGCGAAGAGCGCGCTCATCACCATGACCAGATAGGTGGAGATGCCCATCATCAGGAAGGGCAGGACGCAGAGCAGCACGATGGTCATCATGGCGATCTGCATCGCGAAGGTCAGGATGAAACTGACCCCCATGATCATCAGGTAGGCCAGCAGGAATTGGATGAAGCTCTTGCGAAAGATCGGCGCCCATTCCTTGAACTGGAAGGCTGACTGGAAGGAATTCTTCGTGACCACGTGGGATTCCACCGCGCCGAGCACGATGCCCAGCGGCAGGGCCAGCAGGCCCAGCAGCATGATGACTCCAAATCCGATCATGAAGGCCAGGCCGCCCAGGGCAGGCGGAATATCGCCGCCCTCCGAGGCCGATGCCAGCAGGCCTGTGCCCGCAAACATGAAGATAAAGCCGCAGCCCATCGCGATCATAAGGGGCAGGGAGTAGAGCATACGCACGCCCCACAGGCGCAGCCCTTCCATCAGCAGCGCGCCCCAGTCGCTGCCCTGCCAGTCGGGCATGGACGGTTCGCTGCCTTCGTCGATGATCTGGCGCATGATCTTCGCGCCGTAGCCCAGGACGACCAGCATGGGCAGGATGGGCACGATCATGCTGGCCAGCATGATAACGGAAGCGATCAGGAATTGTTTGCGGGACTCCGCATCACGGACAGGGAAGAGCAGGGTGGCTTGCAGGTTGTTCATGGTATGACCTCGGTGTTGAGTTTTCGCCCTGAGCTGGTGGTTGACGGTTCGTCTTTCGCTCACCGTGTCGAAACCGAGCCGCGCGCTTTTCGCGGCGTAGTCGAAGGGCAATTGGGTGGCTGGTTGAATATTGGGAGGTTGCTTGCCACTGACGTGGTACGTCGTCGGGTTTTCGACGCTTCGCGTCTCAACCCTCCTCGCAACGACATTAGGGTAATTTTAACCGCTCTGCGAGTTTCTTGCCCCAGATGGAGCCTTCCTTGTAGAAGACGCCTGGCTGGCCGATGGGCGCGTCGACGGTGACGTAGGTGCCCTTTTCCTCGGAGCCGTAGACGGTGCCCGTCCACAGGTGAACCCAGCGTCCCTGCGGCAGGTAGGCCGTGACAGTCGTCGCGCCCTCGTCGGTGACGGGCGCGATCAGGAAGTCCGCGCCGAGCATGAATTCCTGGTAGGTGATCTTCCAGGTCTCGGGGTCGTCGGGGTAGTGGATGAAGGGATGCCGCGCCACGGGCAGTCCCGTTTCTGCGGCTTCCTGCACCAGGGTCTTGCGATACTCGAACAAGGCCGCGTAGACTTTGGCCCAATAGGCAAACGTGTCCAGCGACTCGTCGTCGGTGTAGAACTGGACGTTGTTGTCGGGCTGGTTGCCCTCGTGCGTGCGGAAGATGAGCGTGAAGGCGTTCATCTCCATCCAGCGGTAGAGCAGTTCGCGCGAGCGGTGATAGTTCGTGATCGGGCTGGTGATGGTGGTGTAGCCGCCGATGTCGGAGTGGTTGAAGGCCATGCCCGAAAGCCCCGAGGTGTTCAGTCCCGTCACCGCGGACTTGATGCCGTCATACTCGCTCCACGAGACGAGCTGGTCGCCTTCCCAGAAGAGGGTGGCGTATTGTGGACTACCTGTGTAGGCGGCGCGATTGAAGAAGACCAACTCCTGATCCATTTCATCGACGACCGCGCGATTGATTTTGGCCCAGGTGACAGGATACTCATTGTGGAAGGATGCGCCATCTCGAGTTGCCAGCACTGCGTCGTAGGGCAGGCCTTCACCAAAATCGGCCATCCAGCCTGAAGCGCCCGAGCCGACCACTTGCTCCTTGAGTATGGATTTATACCATTTCCGTGCGTCGGGATTGGTCAAGTCCACCATGCCGAAATGGAAATCGGTGTTCAGGATGAGATAAGGTTCCCCTGCCTGGTTCTTGACGAGGTACCCGTTTTCTTTGGCCTCCTGAAACAGGTTGCGCCGCAGGTTGGGTTTCAGGTCAGCGATGTCCGCCAGGTAGGGGCTGGCATACACCATCACGCGGATGTCCTGCTGTTTGAAGTCTGCGACCATCTCGTCCCAGCCAGGATAACGGTCGTAGTCCACTTCCCAGTTCCACCACAATTGCTTGCCAAAGGAAGTGGTGCGCTGTCCGACCCAGTCCTGGAGCCAGAAGGCGGTGATGGGCGTATTGCGGGCTTGCAGTTCAGCGTAGACCGACTGCACCTTGTCCGTGCCGCCCTGCATCCCAACGATGGCGGCGGAGTAGGCCCACTCGGGCAGGGCGTCCATGCGGCCGTTCGTTTTTGTATAGCTTCCAATAAAATCGGCGGGGTTGCTCCCATAGCGGATCAAGGCATTCGTTCTTGGCGCCCATACTTCCACTTGTACGCGGTCATTTTCTCTAAGGTCGAAAGTGGAGAATGGTGGATAAGGCCCTTCTCTACCAGTAATATCGAATGACCGCATTTGGTTTGAAATGTAAAACGGAAGAGGCGCATAGGTGGTGAAGGCATTTCCACCTGCGCCACCGTTGGTGAGGTTTGCCGCTGTTGTGATGGGTTCTTCGCCGCGCCCCACACCTTGTTCCGAAACCCAGATCGGTACCTTCTGGCCTTGCATGTCGAAATAGGTAAACTGTTCGCCGAAACCGAAGAAATGTTCGTCAGGATTGGATGCAAAGGTGAGGATGGTACGGTTGACCTTGTCCTCGATGTCGATGACTGGCTCAATCAGTAATTGTTTGGAACTGTCCTCGTCTGTTGTATTAGTAAACAAGCCAATTTGATACGGAGTCATGGTTCCATCGCTGCATTTCAGGTCGCCCGCAATGACAAAGAAATACGACTTTGGAAATGAGTCTTCCACACGTCGCAGTGTGTCGATGGTCTGGGTTGTGCAAGTAACGGAAATTTTATCCTGCATGTTGAACATGCCCCTGTTTTCAGTCGCAATCTCGTTGCCGACCGCGCCCATCAAAAAAGCCTCGCCCGGGATGGATTGCCAGACGGCAAAACCAGGGCGATCCTTGTGCTCAATCGTCACCTGGCCGCCGTTCTCAGCGTCCCATTTGAGGAGGAAATCTCCAATCTTATGCTCTCCGCTGGGTATTTGTTCAGGGTCGAATTCCAGCGTTCCCCGCAACTGGAAATTCTCGGGGCGGGCCCATTTGCCGATGCCTGCGCCGAGCAGGAGGGCCAGAAATAGCCCGACAAAAATAAGGAAGCGTGTGCGTTTCATTGTATCCCTCGCAGTGGGTTTGGAAATTGGAATGCAGACTTCAGCCTGCTTTGGAATGGCGGACTGAAGTCCGCGCTCCGACATTTTTTGGATGATGATTGATTGTACATGACGAGCGGGTTGGCGTCCAATGACTCTCGTATCTCGACAAGTTAAAGATGTAGGGCAAATTGCCAATTTGCCAGGCGCAATTTAGCAAATTGCGCTACATCTTCATCTGGTAGCGGTACTCGTTGTCGAGTCGCCCAAAGTCGGGAGACTTTGGACTCCGGGCGCGGACTCACCTGCGATACAATCGACCCTGGAGGCCCCATGATTATCTTTGCCCTGAGTATCTTTTTGTCTGCCTTTCTATTGTTTCAGATCCAGCCGATGATCGGCAAGTTCCTGCTGCCCTGGTTCGGCGGGACGCCTGCGGTCTGGTCGACGGCCATGCTGTTCTTCCAGGCCCTGCTGACGGGCGGATACGCCTACGCCTATTGGCTGATCGGCCGCATCCGCGCCGACCGCCAGGGGAAGGTACATGCCGCGCTGTTGGGAGTGGCCGCCCTGTTCGTGCTGGCCCTGGGATTGTTCTGGCCGTCCCCGATCACCCCGTCTGCGGCCTGGAAGCCCGACATCGGCGCAGGGACGCCCATCCCGCAGTTATTCCTGCTGCTGACGGTCTCGGTCGGGCTGCCGTACTTCATGCTGGCCTCCAACGGGCCGCTGATGCAGGCCTGGTTCAGCCGTCTGTTTCCGACCCAGTCCTATGCGCGGCTGTACTCGCTGTCCAACGTCGGCTCGCTGCTGGGCTTGCTGGTCTATCCCGTCCTGACCGAACCCTGGCTGACCCTGCGCGCCCAGGGTTGGGGTTGGGCGCTCGGCTTCCTGCTCTTCGCCGCCCTGGTGGGCTGGGTCGCCTTGCGGCAGGGACGCGCCGTCGAAACGGCCGCCCCGTCGGCGGGTCCCGCGCCGTCCACGCCCGGGCCGTCCGCCTCCATGCTGGGGCTGTGGATCATCCTGGGCGCGGTGCCTTCCATCTTCCTGCTCTCGGTCACCAACCAGATCACCCAGGAGGTGGCGGTCATCCCCTTCCTGTGGATCCTGCCGCTGGCCCTGTACCTGCTCTCGTTCATCCTGGCCTTCTCGGACGGACCCTGGGTTCAGCGCCGCTTGTACGCCCTGCTCTTTGCCCTGGCCAGCCTGGCGACCCTGTGGGCGCAGCTCCAGGCCGGCAGCTTGAATTACCTGCTCCAGATCGCGGCCTATAGCGCCCTGCTCTTCCTGGCCTGCATGATTGCGCACGGGGAATTGTACCTGCTGCGTCCCGCCGCCGATCACCTGACCTCCTTTTACCTGATGACCTCGGTGGGCGGCGCGCTGGGCGGCATTTTCGTCAACCTGGTCGCGCCCTACATCTTCACCGGCTATTGGGAACTCTACCTGGCCTGGCTCCTGACCATGGTCATCCTGGTGGTCTCGCTGCTGCCACGCTGGGAATCCAAACCGCGGGTGCGCGCGGGTGTGTTGTGGACGGCCTTTGCCCTGTCCCTGGCGGGCATCATGCTGTCCATGAACGGCTATTCCAACGCTCTGTTTGTCGACCGCAACTTCTATGGCATCCTGCGCGTGCGCGAGTGGGTTTCGCCCACCGGTAAGGGTGAGGGCTACGAGATGGTGCATGGCGTGACCGTGCATGGCATTCAGTACCTGGCGCCCGAAATGCGCGATCAGCCGACCGCCTATTTCGTGAGTGACAGCGGCGCGGGCCTGGTGCTGCTCAACCATCCCCGCCGTGGACAGGGGCTGCGGGTTGGCGTGCTGGGCCTGGGCGCGGGCACGCTGGCGGCCTATGGACAGCCTGGCGACGTGTATCGCCTCTATGAGATCAATCCCACCGTGGTGGAGATAGCCGAGGGACAGGGCGGATACTTCTCCTTCCTGGCGGATTCCCAGGCGGAGGTGACAGTGGTGACCGACGACGCGCGCCTGGCCCTCGAACGGGAACTGGCGGCCGGCCAGCCCCAGGATTTCGACGTGCTCTTCCTCGACACCTTCAGCAGCGACTCGATTCCCGTTCACCTGGTTACGAAGGAGGCCTTCGCGCTGTACCTGCAACACCTGGCCCCCGATGGAATCCTGGTGGCGCAAATCTCCAACCGCCACCTGGATATGCGCCCGGTCTTCTGGCAACTGGCGCGCGAACATAACCTGGCGCTGCTCCACGTGGACCGCCCTCTTAATATGACCGATGATGGCTTCCCTTCGCGATGGGTCATCCTGTCCCCCGATCCCGCCAGCCTGCAAATTCCCGCCTTGCAGGAACATGCCGTGCCTTACGACGGCGCCGCCTTCCCCCTGCGCCTGTGGACGGACGATTACAGCAACCTCTTTCAAATTTTGGAGTGAAAGCAGGCCGCGCCTTGTAGCGCAAGTCCATGGACTTGCGCTATTTTTGTGTGCTTATTTCCGAATGGCTTCCAGCACGATGATCCCGCCGTCCCGCTCCAGGCGCAGGTCGAGCACGTCGAAGTTGGGGAAGATGTCGCGGAATTCCTCAGGGGTGAAGAAATGATGCGGAAGGCCCTTTTCCTCGCCGTCGGTGGGGGCGTAGGTGTTCGGTTCGAGCAGGACGTGATCTGCTGATTCCGTCATGGTGGGCCGGCGGGCCGGGATGCTGAGCAGCATCATTCCCTGCGGGCGGACGATGCGCTCGATCTCGCGCGCGGTGCCAATCACGGTGGCGAGCAGGGCATGATGAATCACCTGGGTGGAAAGCACCACATCGAAGGCGCCGCTTTCGAATGGGAAGGGCGTGCGCATGTCGGCCAACGCCAGCCCGGCGGCGAGATGTTCGTGCTCCAGCCATTGACTCGTCAGGCGCAGGGCCGTGGGGGCGTTGTCCATGCCGGTGACGCGCAGCCCCCGCCTTGCCATGTGAACCACGTGCCGCCCCGCGCCGCAGCCAATATCCAGGGCTGATGTGAGGCCGCGGTCGAGGACGCGCTGTGTAAACTCCGTCACACCGGGCAGTGGGTCGAGAAACAGGTGCGGGTTGTTTTGAAAGACCAGTTCCCATTGGGTGTGTTCAGCCATGCAAGCCTCCTGTGATGGCAGGGTAAAACGTGGTCAATCCTGTTTTTGGGCGATGACCAGCAGCAGGGTGGCCGACGGGATGGAGATGACCTGGACCTGCGCCTGGAAGCCCGCCCGTTCCAATGGCTCGGATATCCTGGCGGGGGTATATTTTTCGATGTCGGCGGGTGTCTCGCCGGTGACACGGAACAGCCATTCGAGCAGGCGGTTGCGCGGCCAGGCCATCGGCAGGATGACCAGCCTGCCTCCGTTATGCAGAACGCGCCGCGCCTCTGACAGGGTGCGCGGGTCGAAGATGTACTCCGAGGGAAAGGTGGACAGGATGGTGTCGAAACTTGCGCTGGTGAAGGGCAGGGCCTGGGTTAGTCCGCGGGTGAGATTGGGTTGCACGTAGCCGTGCCTGCGTAAGCGCGCCCTGGCGAGACGGCCCATTTGGACCGATTCGTCCAACCCAATGGTCACCAGGCCAAGGTCCCGCAGGGTCTTTTGCAAATGCCCGGGACCGTGCCCCAATTCCAGCACCCGCGCCCCTTCCACGTAGGGCAACACATTCCGCACCCAGTCATTCCAGCGGCCAAACGAGACCACCGCCGCGACCAGGTCGTAGGTGAAGGCCAGCGGATGATACAGCCACTGGTAGAAGAGGCGCATGAAGCGCGCGATGAGCACGGCAAATAAAAAAGGGTTTGACGCTGGGTCAAACCCTTCTGGAGTGAACGGTTTATGCGGCAGGCGCTTCGCCTTCGCTCTTCTTCGGCTTGCGCAGGGATTCCACCGCTTCCTTGCCGCGGTCGATGGCTTCCTTGCCCTTGGCGCGGGCGTCTTCGAGGGCGATCTTGCCGCGTTCGTTCAATTGCTTGGCGAGTTCGTCGGCGCGGGCGCGGGCCTCGGCGGCGGCCGCTTCGGCGCGGGCGATGGCTTCTTCAGCGGTCACGCTGGCTTTGTCGCGCAGCTCGATGCTCTTGTCCTTGATCAGGGCGCGGGTCTCCTCGCCAGACTGGGGAGCAAACAGCAGGGACACGACCGCCCCCGTCAGGCCGCCTACGATGAAGCCGACCAGGAATGCACCAAATTCATCACGATCAGACATGTTGATCTCCTTTTTGTGATTGGCGATTTACTTTTTTATTCCCATCAATTCTAACACACGTTGTAAACCGGCCAGGTAGCCGTTGAGCTTGATGACCGGTTCGACGACGTTTTCACCCAGGAATTCCGCCGTGCCGCGCAGGTTGTTGACCGTATCGTTGGTGGCGCGCAGGATGGGGCGCACTTCGTTTTGCAGCAGGTTGATCAGGGTCGATAGCTGGATGATGAGCACGACCAGGGCCGCCCCAATCAGCAGCGACTCGAGCGCCACGAAGATCAGGAAGATGTCGCGGATGCGGTCGGTGGGGGTGGCGGGTTGCAGCAAAAAGATGACCGCGCCAATAATGAAAACCACGATCAGCACGACGACAATCACCGCCACGGTGACCATCATGCGTTGCTGGCGTTCGGCTTCCTTTTGCGCAGCCAGTTCTTCAGGGGTTGGGGCAGGGAGTTGGGGTGTGGGTTCAGGCGTGGTCATGATTCAATTATAGCACAGGCGGGATTTCGAAGAATAGCGTTCATTCAACCGCCATCGGATTCTGCGGATGATTTTAAGCGCTGTTCGAAGCGATACATCAGCCAGGAGTTGTAGACGTTGTGATACAGGATGTAGAACGTGGGTCCCATTGCCGCCAGGGGATTGATGAAGGTCAACGCCACCCAGACCATGAAGGAATTGTTCTTCTGGCCGAGGGCCTGGCTGGCCTCCTGGCGGTGGGACGACCCGCCCAGCGCGGCCCCCAGCGAGAAGTTGACGATGCAGATCGCCAGCGATACCAGCGCGATGGAGAATATCATCGGGAGCGAGTCTGCCGCGTTGTGGCGCAGGAAATCCGCCGCCTTGGCACACATCACGAACAGCGCAAACATCCAGATGGCAAAGGAAGAAGACTTGCCGCGCCGCAGGATCGATTGCGCCCCCTGGGGCAGGCGCTGCGACAGGAGCGCCAGGATCAAAGGGATGAACATGGTTGCCGTCACGGGCGCCAGCACCTGCCAGGTTGTGATTTGCGCTGCCTGGCCCACCACGCGCGGAAGGGCCAGCGGCAGCGCCAGCGCCACGGCGATATTGCTTACCAGCATGGCGCCCACCACGTATTCCACCCTGCCCTGGATGAACCCGATCACGACCGGGGTGGCGATGCCCGTCGGCGCGATGGCGGTCACGAAGGCCGCCAGCGCCAGGGTCAGGTCGAAGGGCCGCAGCAGGAAATAGGCCAGGAAGGCCACGGGGATGTTGGCCAGCGCCGCCCAGATCATCCTCCCCTGGAAGGCGCGCGGTTGGAAATCGATATCCAGGAAGGCAAAGAACAGCATCAACATCACCAGGTATTGGATGCCGCCTGCCAGCACGTGGAATTGCGGCAGCAGCAAGCCCAGCACGATCATGGCCAGCAGGCCCAGGGCCTTGCGGTAGGGATTCAGGAGGGAGAGGAATGATTTCATGAGAAGTGACCCATTTGGAGTCCAGCTATCTCTGCTTCTGGATGTTGCCAGCGAACCGTCACGCTACAGGCGTGACCTACTTAGCTGGACGTTGCCAGCCCGCAAGTAGAACTTGCGGACTCCCGGCAAGCTACTTGAAACGCATTAGATCGCCAGCCCCTTGAACTGGCTCATGTACAAATGATGGAAGAATCCCTTCGCGTCCAGCAATTGCTGGTGCGTGCCTTGCTCGACGATCTCGCCGTCCTTGATGACGATGACCTTGTCCGCGTCGCGGATGGTCGAGAGGCGGTGGGCGATGACGAAGCTGGTGCGTCCTTCCATCAGGCGCAGCAGGGCTTTCTGGATGCGCGCCTCCGTGCGCGTGTCCACGCTGGAGGTGGCTTCGTCCAGGATGAGGATGCTCGGGTCGGACAGCACGGCGCGGGCGATGGACATCAACTGGCGCTGTCCCTGGCTGAGGTTGGAGGCGCGCTCCGAGAGTTTGGTCTGGTAGCCCTGCGGCAGTTGGCGGATGAAGTGGTCGGCGTCGGCCAGTTTGGCGGCTTGGATGCACTCTTCGTCGCTGGCGTCGAGCCGTCCATAGCGGATGTTTTCCATGACGGTATCCGCAAACAGGAAGGTGTCCTGCAGGACGATGCCCAGCTTCCTGCGCAGGTCGATCTTCGAGACGTTGCGGATGTCGAGCCCGTCGATGCTGATGCTGCCCGCGTTGATCTCGTAGAAGCGTGTCAGCAGGTTGATGAGGGTGGTCTTGCCCGCGCCCGTTGGGCCGACCAGCGCAATGGTCTGGCCTGCTTTGGCTTCGAGCGTCATGTTCTTGATGATCGGCTGGTCGGGCAGGTAGCCGAAGGAAACATCAGCGAAGTGAACCTCTCCTTTGACGGGCGTTGGCAACGTAGGGGCGGATTTCAAATCCGCCCCTACCTCCGCTGGAGTATCGATCACTTCGAAGACCCGTTCCGCTCCCGCCAGCGCGGCCTGGATCGAGTTGTACATGTTCGCCAGTTGGCGCAGCGGGGAGATGAAGTTTTGGGCGTAAGCAATGAAGGTCGCGATCATGCCGATGGTGACTAGGCCCTGCAAGGCCAGGTATCCGCCAAGGCCGACCAGCACGATGACGAAGAAATTGCCGAGCACGTTGGTCAGCGGCATGAGCATCAGCGCGTAGGTGTTGGCATTCACGCCCGCCGCGTAGACCTTCTGGTTGGCGGTGCGGAAGCGCTCGATGGCCACGTCGCTGCGGCGGAAGGCCTTGACCACGCGCTGGCCGCTGATGGACTCTTCCATCACGCTGTTGATCTCGCCCAGTTCCTTTTGCAGGGCGCGGAATCCCTTGCGGGTGTATTTCGCGATGAACTGCGTGAACCAGAACATGATCGGGACAACCAGCAAAGCCGCCAGCGCCAGCCAGGCATTGAGCACGAACATGGCGATGATAATTCCCACCAGCGAAAGCACGCTTGCCACCAGCGAGACCACGTTTTGCGAGACGGCCTGGTTGATGGCGTCGATATCGTTGGTGAGGCGGCTCATCAACTCGCCTGCGGTGCGGCTGTCGAAGTAGGCGATGGATAGTTTTTGCAAATGCTCGAAGAGATCGCGGCGCAGGCGGCGCAGGGCATCCTGCGAGACGCGCGCCATCGTCCAACTGGAGGCGGCCTGGAAGCCGTTGTCGAGCAGGTA
>JBMOMS010000074.1:0-2601 GCA_049324895.1 Chloroflexota bacterium | reverse complement strand
GCGAGGAAGTGGAATCCGCCGCCAAGTCCGCGCAGGCTGACGACTTCATCCAGACCTTCGAGCAGGGCTACGACACCGTCATCGGCGAGCGCGGTGTGACCCTCTCGGGCGGACAACGCCAGCGCCTGGCCCTGGCGCGCGCCTTCCTGACCGACCCGCGCATCCTGATCCTGGACGACTCCACCTCCGCCATCGACTCGGCCACCGAGGACAAGATTCAGCGCGCCATCGGCGCCGCCTCCAGGGGACGCACGACCCTGCTCATCACGCACCGCCTCTCACAGATCCGCTGGGCCGATCTGATCATCGTCCTGCGAAAGGGCAAGATCGCCGCGATGGGCTCGCACGAAGAGTTGATGCAAACCTCCGAAGCGTATTCGAGGATTTTTAGAGAATAATAATTACGTCATTGCGAGGAGGCCGAAGGCCGACGAAGCAATCTCATGTTTTAGGAACTTTGAGATTGCTTCGCCCCTGTCGGGGCTCGCAATGACGAGGAAAGAGAATATGGGCTTTTTCGCTGGACTTAACGAAGAAAAATACGACCGTCAATACACCGACCGCCAGCTCGTGCGGCGCATTTTCGATTACTTCAAACCCCAGGCCGCGCGGCTGGGATGGGTCAGCCTGTTGATGCTGGCGATTGCAGGTATCGGCGCGGCCCTGCCCGTGCTGGTCGCGCGCATTGTGGACTTGCTCGAACTC
Organism: Chloroflexota bacterium; assembly: GCA_049324895.1. Classification (GTDB taxonomy): domain Bacteria; phylum Chloroflexota; class Anaerolineae; order Anaerolineales; family Villigracilaceae; genus JACPVF01. The sequence continues at coordinate 1,896 of JBMOMS010000074.1, read as the reverse complement.
GAACTGTCCATCAATGCAATCCAGTGGGTAGGGCTGGGACTGGTGGTCATCGGCGTGGCGAGTTGGGGGTTGAACTGGGCGCGGCGCAGCCTGGTTGTCCGCGCGGTGGGGGATGTCGTGCTCGACCTGCGGGCCAAATCCTTCCGTGCCGCCGCCGAGCATGACCTGTCGTTCTACGACCAGTTCTCGTCGGGGCGCATCGTCTCGCGCATCACCTCCGACACCAACGACTTTGGGCAGTTGGTGGTCATCGTCACCGACATCGTCTCGCAGATGGTGCAGGCCATCATCCTGGGCGTAATCCTATTCAGCACAGAATGGCGCATGGCGCTTTTGCTGCTGGCCTTCATGCCATTCATCTTCGGCGTGGCCTCGGGATTCCGCGCCCTGGCGCGGCGCGTCACCAGGCAGGGCATGCGCGCCATGGCCGACGTCAACGCGGCCATCAAGGAAACCGTCAGCGGCATTTCAATTGCCAAGAACTTCCGCCAGGAGGGCAGCATCTTCCAGACCTTCGATGTCTCGAACCAGGCCTCGTACCAGGTCAACGTGCGGCGCGGATTCGTGCTCTCGCTGGTCTTTCCCACCCTCAACGCCCTGAGCGGCATCTTTGTCGGCATCCTCATCTACACGGGCGGATTTAGCGCCGCGCAGGGAATCCTCTCCATCGGCGCGTGGTATCTCTTCATCATGAGCCTCGACCAGTTCTTCTTTCCGATCCTCAACCTCTCCGCCTTTTGGGCGCAAATCCAGTCGGGACTCTCCGCCGCCGAGCGCGCCTTCGCGTTGATCGATGCCGATCCCAACGTGGTGCAGACGGATCGCCGCGACGTGCCCCGTTTAAAGGGCGAAGTCCACTTCGAGAAAATGGGATTCCGCTACAAGGACAACGAACCGATCCTGCGCGACTTCAGCCTGCTCATCCACCCTGGAGAGACTCTGGCGCTGGTGGGACACACGGGCGCGGGCAAGTCGTCCATTGCGAAATTGATCGCCCGCTTCTACGAATTCCAGTCGGGCCGCCTGCTGATCGACGGACACGACATCCGCACTTTTGAGCTGGGACAGTACCGCCGTCAGTTGGGCATCGTCTCGCAGGTGCCCTTTCTGTTCTCAGGCACCGTTGCGGACAACATCCGCTATGCCGCGCCCGAGGTCAGCGACGAAGAGATGCTCGAGATGGCGCGCAAGATCGGCGAAGGCGAATGGCTGGAGACCCTGCCCGACGGGCTGTACACCGAGGTCGGCGAGCGCGGCAACCGCCTCTCGATGGGACAGCGTCAGCTCGTGGCGCTGATGCGCGTGCTGATGCAAAAGCCCGCCATCTTCATCCTCGACGAGGCTACCGCCAGCATCGACCCATTCACCGAATGGCAGATCCAGCAGGCCCTCAACCTGATCCTGTCCGAGTCGACCAGCATCCTGATCGCCCACCGCCTGTCCACGGTCAAGGCCGCCGACCGCATCGTCGTCATGGATCACGGCTCCATCATCGAAGAAGGCAGCCACGAGGGATTGCTCAGTCAGGGTGGACATTACGCTACGTTGTATAACACGTATTTCAGGCATCAAAGCCTGGCTTATGTCGAGCAGGCAAGAGAGATGGTGAAGTAAACGAAAAGTCCAGCTTTCGCTGGACTTTTTTGACAACGGAAACGAGGCTTGGGAACAGGCCCTACTTTGCCAGCAGGCTTTTCATGACCTGCTCCAGCGCGGGGCTGTCCGCCTCCTTGTACCCGGCCAGACGGTGATAGATGTCTGCGGCGGCTAGGTGGAATCCGTCCGGCAGGCCGGCTGCGGCGAAGGTCGCGGCAACCTCCCGCATCTCTCCCTCGAAGCGCCAGGCTTTGGCGGTGACGCGCGTGACCCGCCGCTCGACCCGCCCGGCGAATCCCG
>JBMOMS010000073.1:0-2605 GCA_049324895.1 Chloroflexota bacterium | reverse complement strand
CAATAACCCCGCGACGGTATCCGCGATGCGATAGGGGATCCGTCCGCGCGGGGGCGGGGTACCGAGCGTCTCGGCCACCTTGCGGATCATGTCCCACAAAATGACAGGCTCGCCGTTGGTAATGTTGTATTTTTGGCCCAATGTGGATTTGGGCGACTCGGCGCACAGCAGCAGCGCATCCACCACGTTCTCGACGTAGGACAGGTCAGCGATATTTTTTCCATCCCCGATGACGGGCAGACGCCCCGAGGCCAGCCGCTGAATCAGCCGCGGCAGGATGGTCGTGTCGCCTGGGCCGAAGATCGCGCGCGGACGGATCGTGACCACGGCCAGCCCGTCCGCGTGGGCGCGATCCACTTCGGCCTCGGCCAGCAGCTTGGTGCGCGCATACTCGTTGACAGGTTTTGCAGGCAGCGGGTCAGATTCTTTAACATTCAGTCGCGGCTCAAAGCGGAAGTAAATGCTGGGCGTGGAGACATGCACCAGCCGCTGGACCTTTGCCTCCTGGCAGCCGCGCACAATGTTGCGTGTGCCCAATACGTTGGCGCGGTAAAACTCCTCGGCACGCCCCCACGGCGAGGACAGCGCCCCCGAGTGGAAGACGATGTCCTGGTGTTTACATGCGGAGAGGATGGCCGCCTCATCCGCGAGATTGGCTTGAAGTGTGCGGATGCCGTCGGCCTCCAATGCCGCCAGCGCGCGCGGATTGCGTCCCAGCGCGGTGACATCCCAGCCCAGGCCGTGCAGTCGCCGCGCCAGCGCTCCGCCGAGAAAGCCTGTGGCTCCGCTGATGAGGGTTTTCATAAGAATGATTATACGGGATACTTTTCCCCGGTGGCAAAAACACAATCCGCCTTTGTGAGATGGCCTTCTGGTCTTATAATAGCCACATTCTCGCATTCTCTTTCCAGGGAAAATCCAATCGGGCAACCATTTCCATGAAGAATTTCGATCCGCGTTACAACGAACTTCCCAAAACCGAATTGCACGTTCATCTCGAGGGCGCCATCCGCACCCAGACCATCCTCGACGTGGCGCGCCAGCACCGGCTGGACCTGCCGTCGTACGAGGCTGCCGAACTGGACAAACACGTCAAGATCCATGACCAGATGCAAAGCCTGGACGCCGTGTTGGAGGCCTTCGACATCTTTCAGCGCAGCATCACCTCGCCCGAGGTGGTCGAGCGCATCGCCTGGGAATTGTTCGAGGATGCCGCCCGCCAGAACATAAAACTCTTCGAGGTGCGTTTCTCGCCCGACTGGGCCTTCCACGGTCACGGCCTGGACTGGGACGCCTGCCTCGACGGCCTGGCGCGCGCCAGGGAACGCGCCGAACGCGAATTCGACATGGCCATTGGCTACATCGCCATCACCTCGCGCGGCATGGGCGTGGAATCGTGCATCCGCACCGTGGATTGGGCCATCCGCCACCGCGGGCACTTCGTCGCCGTCGACCTGGCCGACAGCGAAACCCGTTACCCGATCAGGGACTTCGCCAGGCCGATCCTCAAGGCGCGCGATGCGGGCTTGAAGGTTACCATCCACTCGGGCGAGGATACGCCCGCCTCCTACGTGGTCGATACCATCCAGACCGTCGCCCCTGACCGCATCGGGCATGGCATCCACATCATCGAAGATATGAAGGCAGTCGACCTGGTGCGGGAGCGCGGCATCACGCTCGAGGTCAACCCGTGGAGCAATTACCTGACCAACGCCGTGCCGTCCATCGAGGCGCATCCGCTCAAGCAGTTGTTCGACCTGGGCGTGCGCGTCACCATCAACTCGGATGATCCCGAGGTGTTGGATACCAACCTCAACAACGAATATCGCATCGCGCACGAAGTGCTTGGCATGAGCATGGATGAGATCGCCGCCTGCAACCGTTACGCCTTCGAAGCCTCCTTCCTGCCTGGGGCGCAAAAACAGCGCATCTGGGAGCGGCACTTTGAGGCTCCCCGCGCGCGCCACGATTCATAACCCGGCCTGTTCTATCTCCCTGCGGCGCCGGCAAAACAGGCCCGCGGATATTGTATAATGCCCATCGAACACAAGTACAAAGGAGAGGTAAAGATGAAACATACATTCAGACTCACAGTCACCATCCTGGTTGCCCTGTCCATGATGGGATGCAGCGTGTCCTTGTTCGCGCCTCCCACCTCGACGCCCACCGCCACCTTCACATTCACCCCGTTGCCGACGAGCACATCCACACCGCAGCCCACCGCCACGTTCACGCCCTCACCCGAACCGAGCGAGACGCCCGTGCCGCCCACCCCAACGACGGCTGTCTTGCAGCCAACGGGTGACTGCCCGGTCTCGACCGACGAAACCTACGGCTACACTGCCGACAACCCCATCAAAGTGGGCGGGGATTTCCTCTCCGGTCCCCAACGGGAACGGGCCTACCTCGACAACCTGCTTGGCCCGAACGGGGAGTTGCTTTCCTACGAAAGGCTTGGTTCGACGATGGGCAACGACACCATCCTGGACATGTATGAGATCAGTGGGCTGGATAACCCCGTCGTCCTGTACGTCGACATGTACAAGTACGAAACATTGAGCGCTCCCGTAGGGTTTGCCTGCTCGGGACCGTTCATCACGGCGCC
>JBMOMS010000072.1:0-2618 GCA_049324895.1 Chloroflexota bacterium | reverse complement strand
CATTTTCATCATCTTTTCACGGAGGAACGCATGTCACTGGAGGATATCTTCAAAGTCCTGGCGGACTCGCGCCAGCCGGGCGGGTCGGGGCAATCTGCCGAACAGGACCCAATGGCCCAGCTCGTCGGCGGCCTGCTGGGCGGCGGCCAGGGCGGCGCGGATCAGACCACGGGCCAGGTCATGGACCTGGTCGGCAGCCTGCTTGGCGGACAAACATCCGCCCCCTCGACCGGTGCCAGCGAACAGGGCGCGGGTTTGGGCAACATGATGGGCCTGCTGGAGAGCGTCATCGGCGCGGGGCAGGCAGGCGAAAATACAGGTACAACCACCCCTGCCAGCGACCCGATCCTGTCCATGCTACAACCGTTCATCAACCAACTGGCCGAAAAGGTCAAGATCCCGCCTGCGCTGGCTACGATTGCCGTCTCGTTCGTCGTACACAAGATGCTGTCCCATCATCCCACCTCGGGGCGCGACTCGACCCAGCTCGACCTGGACGACCTGCTCAACACAGGCGCAGTCAACGCCGATACGCTCCAATCCAGCGGCATGGTCAGGGAATTATCCCAGGCCACCGGGCTGGACGAGGGAGCCGCGTCCAAAACCCTGGACGCCGCCTTCAGCCTGCTCGGCGGGACGGCGCAACAAGCGGCAGCCAAACCCGCCGCGCCCAAACTGGGCAGCGCCACCGGCCGCAAGATCGGCCGCCTGAGCACGGATCTGTAAATCCCGCCGCCGTCCATTTGGGCGGCGGTATCCTTTTAATGCCAGGACGGATATTCATGAAGACGACACATTCCACTTTTTGAATATGTCTGGTAGAATACATTCAGCTTTATGAATATGAAAAAATCCTCCATCCCCCAACTCTCCGAACAAATCGCCGCGCCGCTGGCAGCCATCGCCTCACCGCAGCGCATCGCCATCCTGATCGCCATCGGGACGGGCGAGGCCTGCGTCTGCCACCTCGAAGCCACGCTGGGCTGGCGGCAGGCCTACATCTCCCAGCACCTGATGGCCCTGCGCAAGGCGGACCTGTTGCGGGACCGCCGCGAGGGACGCTACATCTTTTACCGCCTCAAGGACGCTTCGCTCCTGGACCTGGTGCTGGCCTCCGCCCGACTGGGCGGCCTCTCCACCGAAGCTGTTTCCGCGCTGATCAACACACAGGTTAACCCCTCGTGTGAATGTCCGCACTGTGCGCCTGTGCTCATCCCCGCAGCGAGTCTGTGATCCATGACCACCCTTTCCCTGCCCCGCTCGAATAAACGCTTGTTTGCCACGCTGGCCATCGTCGCGATTGCCTGGCTGGCCGCCTATAATGTCATCCAACCTCTTGCAGATTGGATCTCCTATTCCGCGCTGGGACTTTCCCGCGACTCACACCTGGGCGAGTCGCTGGCCTTCTTCCTGTACGATGTGCCGAAGATTCTGTTGCTGCTTTCGGGGATGGTCTTCGCCATCTCCATCGTGCGCACCTTCTTCAGCCCCGAGCGGACGCGCGCCCTGCTGGGCGGAAAGCGCGAGGGCGTCGGCAATGTCTTCGCCGCCCTGCTGGGCATTGTCACGCCGTTCTGCTCGTGCTCGGCTGTGCCGCTCTTCATCGGCTTTGTGGAATCGGGCATTCCGCTGGGCGTAACCTTCTCCTTTTTGATTGCCGCGCCGACCATTAACGAGGTCGCCATCATTTTGCTGCTCGGCCTCTTCGGCTGGAAGGTGGCGGGGCTGTACATCGCCTCGGGACTGGTCGTCGCCATCGTGGCGGGTTTCGTCATCGGGCGGCTCAAGATGGAACGCCACGTGGCGGACTTCGTGTGGAAGATCCATCGCAGCGGGGACGTGGTCGAGGAAAAGCTGACCTGGCCCGACCGCATCGAGCGCGCCTGGGGATCGGTCAGGGAGATCGTCGGCAAGGTCTGGCTGTACGTGGTGATCGGCATTGCCGTCGGCGCGGGGATTCACGGGTACGTGCCCGAGGATGCGCTGGCTTCCATTTTGGGCGCGCAGGCCTGGTGGTCGGTGCCCCTGGCGGTGCTGATCGGCATCCCGCTTTATTCCAACGCGGCGGGCATCGTGCCCATCGTCGGCACGCTGATCGAAAAGGGCGCCTCCGTCGGCACGGCGCTGGCCTTCATGATGTCGGTCATCGGCTTGAGCCTGCCCGAGGCGGTGATCCTCAAGCGCGTGCTCAAGATGCCGCTGCTGGTCACCTTCTTCGCGGTGATTGCAATCGCCATCATCCTCACAGGCTACCTCTTCAACTGGATTCTCTAACCCACCTCAATACCAATTAGCACACTCTATTCTCTTTCCTCAGGAGTTTCCCATGCTTACCATCAAAGTTCTCGGTTCGGGCTGCGCCAACTGCAAGAAGTTGGAAGCCGTCACGCGGCAGGTCGTCGAGCAGTTGGGCATACAGGCGGAGGTCATCAAGGTGACGGAATATCCCGACATCATGGCCTACAACGTCATGTCCACGCCGGGCCTGGTCGTCAACGAAAAGGTGGTTTCCTCGGGGCGCATCCCATCCGCCGCCGAGATCACCACGTTCGTGACCAGCGCGCTCGAAGCCGCGTAAAAATGGAGGCCAGACCAGCGCTCGAAGCCAGGCTGTTCGG
>JBMOMS010000071.1:10840-19747 GCA_049324895.1 Chloroflexota bacterium | reverse complement strand
GCAAAAATGCGAAAGGTTCGCCTGCTGGCCCTGGACTCCGATGGCGTCCTGACCGACGGGGGGGTGTACATCCTCGAAGACGGCGGGGAGTTCCGCCGCTTCGATATTCACGATGGCGCAGGCTTGAAGGCGGTCATGCAGGCGGGCATTCGTGTGGCGGTGATTTCCTCCGGGCGCAGCCCCGTCGTTCAGCATCGCTGCAAACAGTTGGGCATCCCGGATGTGTACGTCGGGGTGGACGACAAGCTGGATTGTTTGAACGCCGTCTGCGCGAAATACGGGATCGAATTGCGCGAGGTGTGCTATATGGGGGACGACCTGGTGGATTTGCCTGTCCTGAAAGCGGTGGGGCTTCCCTGCGCCCCTGCGGATGCCATTCCGTCTGTTCTGGAAGCGGCCGCCTGCGTTACCCAAAGGGCCGGCGGTCATGGGGCCGTCCGGGAGTTGTGTGACCTGCTGTTGCGCGAACAGGCAGGGTGATGTCGGGCCTCAACGAGATTATTCAAAACATGCAAAGTATGGATCAAAAAGCCAAAGTGCTGGCGCTTTCCCGTGACCAGCATCATCATTATGAGCCGCTGCTGGCCCATCCGAACTTTGACCTGGTGGAAGTTGCCACCTGGAACGCCGAAGTGGTGCGCAATGCCAGCCCCGATATCCTGCTGACGCCCACCTGCGACTGGTACGAATCGGCGGCCTGCATCGAGGAAGCCAGGCGCTTGAACATCCCCTCCCTCTACATCATGGACGGGATCATCGAATGGCGGCTGCAATGGGAGAGTCCCCGCTTTGGGGCCGGGGGCGGGATCGCCTATAACCAGCCCATTACGACCGACAAGATCGCCTGCCTGGGCTGGCAGAGCGCCCGCACCCTGGAATCCTGGGGCAACGTGGGCAAGTGCGAAATTGTCGGCGCGGCGCGCTTTGATCATTACCTGTCGGACCCGATAGCGCGCGCACCCCACGACGGGCCGAAGCGCCTGCTGGTGATGACCGCCAACACCCCGGGCTTTACACCCGAACAGGTGGCCGTGGTGGAACGGTCGCTGCTGGACGTGCAGGAGGCCTTGTCCCGCCAGGAGGGATGGGAGCCGATCTGGCGGGTGCGCCGCGGCCTGGATGAAAAGCTGGGCCTGCAGGACCGCTTCCCCGAATTGCGCGGACGGCCCCTGCGCCAGGTCCTGGCCCAGGCCGATGCCGTGTTGACGACCGCGTCCACGGTCATCCTCGAGGCCATGCTGGCGGGCCTGCCCACGGCCATGCTGGATTACTTCAACAACCCCGCCTATGTGCCGACCGCCTGGATGGTCAGCGTCAAGGAACACCTGGAACCGCTCCTGGATGAACTGAGCGAGCCTGCCGCCAGACGCCTGATCTTTCAGGATGAAATTCTGCACAACTGTCTGGAATGCCGCACGCCGGCTGCGCCGCGCCTGTTCGATTTGATGAGCGAAATGATTGCAATTGGCCGGAAGGCCAGGGCCGCTCAAAGCCCGCTCGTCTTCCCCGACCGAATGATCCCTGTGGAGTTTGGCGGGCACGCCCTGCCGTCCGAACACTTCGACCTGGCGCGCCTGTATCCGGGCCACCCGCTCTTCTCGGATGCTGAAATCGGATCATTGCAGCGCAAATTGATCTTTGCCCAACAGCAGTTGGAGAAACAGCAGGCGGAACTGGACTTGCGAAACCTGGACTATTGGGCCAGCGTGGTTGGGCGCAAGATCTCCCGCTACCTGAACCCGAAGGGAGCCAAATAATGGCCCCCCTGGTTTCCATCGGTATTCCAACCTATAACCAGGCTGTCTATCTTCCAGAGACCCTCGCCAGTGTGCTGGCACAGACCTTCACGGATTTCGAAGTGGTGATTGTGGACGACGCCTCGACGGACGACACGCCGCAGGTGCTCTCGTCTTTTCACGATCCGCGTGTGCGTACCTTCCGCAACCCTGCCAACAAGGGCTGGGTGGGAAATTTTCGGCGCGTGCTGGCCGAAAGCCGGGGAAAGTACTTTTTGCTGCTCGGCAGCGATGACCTGCTCGCCCCGGGCTTTCTCGAATGGGCGGTCCGTTCCCTGGAAGGGGAGCCAACAGCGGGCTTTGCCCACTCGGGCGTCCGCTTCATCGGGAATCGCCAGGGCCAGAGTGTGATGGATTTTCCCCCAAAACTAGACGGCCGTGAATACATCCTCCAGTCCCTGTCGAGCGCCCAAAACCTGACGAATTTATCCGCGTCCCTGGCCCGGCGGGATTGGGTGACGGAACTGGGCATCGAGGATTCGATCTTTTGTGACTGGATCCTGTGGCTGCGCCTGGCGATGCGGGGGGAGGTGCTGTACACCCCTGAGTTGTTGGGGTCCTGCCGCTTCCACAGCGCGAACGAAACCAAAAAGGTATCCAGCCAGCCCAGCCGCCATCTTTGGGAGTTGGGACGGAGCGTGCTGACCTTTGCGGCCAGGGAAAACGCGGATGCGGCCATGTACGCCAGGGTGTATGATTGCCTGGACCGGCTATATTCGCGTTATATCGGCTACCTGGGCCGCAATCATGACCTGTCGTGGGGCCAGTTCTTCCGGGAATTGAAAAGCGCGTGGAGGTCTCCCGCCAGGCTGGTGGTGAAGCTCCGCGAGTCCGGCCGCGCCATCCTGCACCGTTTCCTGCCTGCCCGTGTTTGAGATGCCAGTGTCGGTGAGCGTTTGAAATCGAACCATTTGCGGCTTTTGCTCGTGGCGGGGGATGAGGTTGCCCCGGCCAGCCGCTATCGCATTCATCAATTTGTGCCGTACCTGCGCGCCCGCGGCCACCAGGTGAGCACCTTCTCCCCGTTTCCAGCCTATTACTGGCATCCTCCGAAGGTCTCCCTGCGGGCCTTGCGTTGGGGCCTCTACTACCTCGGCTCGACGCTGCGGGTCCTGAGCTGCCTGCCGGCCATCCAGTCAGCCGGCCGCTATGACGTGGTGATGATGAACCGCTCCTTCGTTCCGGAACACTGGATCCTGGCGCTTGAGAGAAGGTTGCAGCGCGTCAACCCGCGCCTGGTCTTCGATTTCGATGATGCCATTCATCTGGGCATCAACGAAAAGAAGATCGCAGAGATCATCCAGCGCAGCGCCTGGGTGACACCTGGCAACCAATTTCTGGCCGATTTTGCCCAACAGCACAATTCCAATGTCACCGTCATTCCCACGGTGGTCGATACGGACAAGTTTGTGCCGGCCGGGGAACGCGCGCCCGGCCCCGTGCGCGTGGGCTGGTCCGGGTCGCGTGATTCGACCCTGCATCACCTGCCCCTGCTCAAGGACATCCTGGTCGAGCTTGCCAGGCGGGTCGAGTTCGAGTTCGTGGTCATTTCGGACCTCCAGCCGCCCGAAATACCGGGCGTGAAGTCACGTTTCATCCCCTGGAGCGCGCAGTCCGAGGCGTACGATCATCAGCAGATCGACATCGGCCTGATGCCGTTGGGGGATTCGCCCTTCGATCGTGGAAAATGCGGCGCCAAATTGTTGCTGTATGGCGCCGTGGGCGCTCCCTCGGTGGCCTCGCCGGTCGGGGCCAACCGCGAAATCATTCAACAGGAACAGACCGGCTGCCTGGCCGGCGAGTCGCAGGAGTGGGTGGACGCCCTGGAGCGCCTGATTCGCAATCCTGCCCTGCGCCGTCAGCTTGGGGATGCGGCCCGCCAGCGCATCGAAGCGGCCTATTCGGTGCGCGCCATTTTGCCGCGCCTCGAAGCGATATTCGAACAAGTCACAGATCTCCATCCCAGGAACTGATTCTATGTGTGGAATTGCCGGCATCATCGATCTTTCCGACCACCCCATCGACCCGCGCTTGGTCAAATCCATGTGCGATGCCATGTCCTACCGCGGCCCGGATGCGGAGGGCCTGGAGGCGCTGCCGCACGCCGTGCTGGGACACCGCCGCCTGTCGATCCTGGACCTGTCCCCGGCGGGGAACCAGCCCATGACCACGAAGAACCGCCGCTTGTGGACGGTCTTCAACGGGGAAATCTACAATCACCGCGACCTGCGCCGCGAACTCGAGGCGCGAGGCTATTCCTATGCCTCCCGAAGCGACACGGAAACGCTGTTGCACGGGTATCAGGAGTGGGGAACCGGGATCTCCGCCCGCTGCCGGGGGATGTGGGCCTTCGCCATGTGGGATTCCGAACAGCAGGCGCTCTATATCAGCCGCGACCGCATGGGTGAAAAGCCCTTGTATTACTACCGTCAAGGCACTCGTCTGGCCTTTGCCTCCAACCTGGCCGGGCTGCGCCCGGCGCTGGACAGGATGGAGATCAACCCTGCCGCGGTAGCCAGCCTGCTGGCCTACGAATATATCCCCTTTACCGAGAGCATCTATCAAGGGGTGGAGAAACTCCCGCCTGCGCATTATCTGGTCTTCGACCGCAACGGCCTGCGCGTGGCCCCGTATTGGGAATTGGATTACCGCGAAAAGTTGGATATCACCCTGCCGGAGGCGGAACGGCTGGTGGAGGATACACTGGCTTCCGCCGTCCGGGAGCAATTGGAGGCGGACGTGCCCGTGGGCGTGTTCCTGAGCGGCGGGGTGGACTCCGGTTATGTGGCCGCCCTGGCCGCCCGGGAGAAACCAGACCTGGTGGGCGTGACGGTGACGATCCCGGGCAATGACCTGCGGAATGAAGCCGACAACGCCCGCAAGGTGGCCAAGACTCACGGCCTGCACCACATCGAAGTCCCCCTGGATACCACCTGCATCCAAACGCTGCCCAGCCTGCTCGCGGGCATCGAACCCTTGGGCGACAGTTCGTTGATCCCCGTCTCGGCGGTGGCCCAGGCGGCCCGCAAGCACATGACCGTGGTCCTGACCGGGGATGGCGGCGACGAGGGCTTTGACGGTTACGGAAAGCCGCGGCAGGCGAAGGCGGCGCAGGAACTTCGGCAGGGAAAGCTGGGGAACCTGTGGCGCGCGCTGGGGCCTGCCCTGACGTTTTTGTCCCGCCAGCGCATCACGTCCTGGGTGCGCCTTTCCCGCATTCATGCCAGCGGGGCAAAGCTCATGGCATCGGCCGGCATCGAAAATTATCTGGGCGCGTGGGAAGCCACCCCCTACCAGGTGCGGGACCTGCTGTATGGTCCGCGTCTTGGGGCCGTCTCCCGCCGCCGGCCGGGCGCCAGATTGATCGAGGCCCTCGGCCAGGTCCAGTACAAGGATTGGTGGGAGGGTGTTCTGGGGGTCGAGATCAAGACCCGCCTGGTGGATGATTTTCTCCTCAAGGTGGATACGTCCACCATGCACTATTCGCTCGAGTCGCGCGCGCCTTTCCTCGATTACCGCCTGATCGAAATTGCGGCCAGGCTGCCCTGGGAAATCTGGCTGCCGGATGAACACAGCAAGGGCTTGTTGAAGCGTCTGGCCGCGCGCCATAACCCGCCCGAAGTGGTGTACAGCCAGAAAAAAGGCTTTTCCATCCCGGTGGAACAGTACTTCCTGGAGGGCTGGGGCAAAATGCTGCTGGAATTAACCCGCGACGGCGTGGCCGCGCAGATGGGCCTGATCGACCCGGATGGGGTTCGCCGCTATCTCCAGATGCATGGCCTGCGCGCCAACCATCGGCTTGACCGCCAGCTCTTCAGCCTGTTCGTGCTCGAGATCTGGCTGCGCGTATTCCATGCCCGCTCGGATGCGGCCGGGGAATTGGGCGGGCAGTTGTTGAGGAACGCGCATTGATCGGGAACACCGCATGACCTTGCGAGGCGCTTTTCACTTTACCGGCTGCGCGTTCCAGGACAGGGAGGGGGTTTGGATTCGCGGCCAGTTCGGAAATTTTGTGGAGGCCCTTTCCAGGCGGTTGGAGCATCTCGACCTGCTGCTGGATGAAAAGACATCCGTCGCGGCGGGGGGCTTCGAAGGCCAGACGGACTTCTGTGTATCGTCTCCCAATGTCGGGTTCTGTTCTCTGGGCCCCTACACAGGGCGTTTGGCGGCTTTGCGCCGCTTCGTGACCATCCCGCGCAATACTTCGGGGCGCGGGTGGGATTTCATTTTGATCCGCGAACCGGCCCGCCGGGCGCCGGTGATCCGATTTTGGAGCGGGAGGACGCCCAAAGTCCTGCTGTTGGGCGGGGACTACACCACCTCCCTGCAAGCGCCGCGTTCCTCATTGACCTATTGGCGCGCCCGCTTTTTCGATGCCCAGCTTCGCCAGGCCATGCAGTCCGCCCTGGTGTTTGTGAACAATGAGATGCTGTTGGAGCGCTGGCGTCCGTTCGCGCGGAATATTTTACTGACCCGCACGACCACCCTGCCCCGTTCCGTGGTTCTGGATCAGCCCGCGCCCCGTTTCCAGACTTCCCAGCCGTATCGTTTGCTCTACGTTGGCAGGCTGGACCCGCTGAAAGGGATCGAAGACCTGTTGCGCGCGCTGGCGATGTTGAACCGCGACGCAAAACAATATGAATTGACCATTTTGGGCAGCGGCGATTCCGCGTATGAAGCCAGGCTGCGCCAATTGACGGACACAGCCGGTCTGTCTGATGCGGTTCGATTTGGGGGCTACGTGCCGCCTTCGCTTTTATGGGATTATTACTTGAAAGCCGATGTGTTTGTGCTTCCCACCCTGGCGGAGAATATTTCCCGCAGCGTTTGGGAGGCCATGTCCCAGGGCTGCCCGGTGGTGACCACCCCCGTTGGGGGCCAGGGCAGGGCCTTTCGAGACCGGGAGGATTTATTGTTCTTCGAGCCGGGCGATGCGCAGGATTTGTGCGAAAAGATCGAGCTTCTTCGCACCGACGAACCCCTTCGCCGCGCCATTTGCGCGCGGGGCCTGGAATTGGCCCGCGGCAATACCGTGGAGGCCCGTTCGGCCGAGATGGTGGAAGCAATTGAAAACTGGTTGGAGTCCAGGAGGTCTCAATGATTTGGCCCACAAAAGTAAAGTGGCAGGAACTTGAGCGTTCCACGAAAATAAGTTTCATTGTGGTGATCTTGTTGTACACCGGGATGGCGATGATCGGCTGGTTCAAACCGGGCGCCTCCTGGAAGGATGCGCAGGTGTTTGCCTGGGCCAGTTCCCACTATGAGCTTGGCCTGGATGTAACCAGGGGTTTCAATTTGAGCGCCGAGGGCATCGAGAGCGGCGTGCAAATGGGGGATTGTGAAGTGTATGTGATGGCCCCCCCGCTGTATCACCTGTTTCTGTCCGGGGTTTACGCGGTGGGAAATCAAAGCTGGCAGGTGCTGCGCATCGGGCCGTTCGTTTACGGCCTGATTTATTTGTACGCCAGCCTGGCGCTGGCGGCCAAGTATCTTAAAGGACAGGCGCGCAGTTGGCTGCTCCTGTTCACTCTTTCGCCCATGATCCTGATCTTCTCTGCATGGAACGATCAACTGGCCATCACGTTGGGGTTTGCGGTGCTGGCCTACCTGTGCGTGACCAACTATCTGGAAACAGCGGAAACCAAATGGCTGGCTTGGGCTGGCGTCATTTACCTGCTGGGATTTTGGAATTCCTATATCATCCTCTCGATCCTGCCTTCTGTCTTTGTCCACCTGTTGCTGCACCCCGGGCTGACCTGGCGCCAGAGGATATCGGGCATATCGGTCTTCTTTGGCTTTGTGCTGGCAGGCGCCCTGGTCAGCGCCGCGCATATTGCCCAACTGCCGGACTCGCTCCAATGGTTTGTCGACCGCATCGCGTATCGTTTCTCCAACCGCGAGGCCGATACAAGCGGGGGCGGATCGATCAGCCTGGCCAGTTTCTTCATTCGCGAAGCCGGCCGTTATGTGACCCATTTCTCTCCCATCAGCATCTTGCTCTCCCTGGCCGCCCTGGGGGAGGTAATCCTTCGCTGGGTTCGGGAACGCGGTCAGGCAGCCCGCCAGCCGCAGGGATTGCAGACGGTGGGGACGGGGGCGCTGCTGCTGGTCTTCCTGTCCTGGGGCCTGCCCTCGCAGGCCGGGATACAAGTTGCGTATATCCACCCGATTATGATGTATTACTCGACGGTGTTCCTGGCCTTCGGATCCGTTCTGGGCTTGCAATGGTTGGCGGATAAAATCAAGCAGCCCGGGACCCGGACGCTGGTCGTCCGCCTGACCGTCCTGGCCTTTCTCGTCTTTTCCCTGACCCGCAGCGTTTTCAACCTGACCGGCGGGTCGCTGTCTGCCATTGTCACCGGCGTTCCTGAAAAGCCCGCGAAAACCTTTGGCCTTGATGAACTCAGACAGTACACCTGCCGTGATGGACGGTAGAATGACGCCGGGGCGCGTCGAAGGATGCTGGCTGTTTCCAGGAGAAAACTGTGACTGACAATAAGGCTGTAAAAGAATACATCTCCTTCGATGGGGGATATTCGACAAAGGCGCAATATCAACAACCGGACCGCTATCGCATGTTGGTGGATGCCGATGCGGGCGGGTATGCCAGGATCGCGCGCGGCGGCGGATATTCCTACGCGGCGGCCAGTTTCGGGGCCGAGGGCGTAACCCAGGAGATGGCTTCGTTCAACCGTGTGATTCGATTTGTTCCGCAAGAGCGTCTCATTGAAGTCGAGGCCGGCATCACTTTGGGCGACTTGATCGGGATTACCACGCCCCAGGGAGTATGGCTGCCGGTCGTGCCTGGTTACCCGGGCATTACAGTGGGTGGCTGCATTGCCGCCAACGTGCATGGCAAAAACCCGGCCAGAAATGGCGCATTCATCAATTTCGTCGAAGAGATTGTGTTGTTTCACCCTGCAAACGGCGTGACGCGTGTCTCTCGCAGCGCGGATCCCCATGTGTTCGAACTCACCTGCGGCGGATATGGTTTGACCGGCGTGATCCTGTCTGCGACCCTGCGGTTGGAGACCTTGCCGGGCAGCCAATTAAGCCGGCAAAGGACAACGGTGGGGAGCCTGGTGGAGGCCGCCCGTGTGTTGCGGGAACT
>JBMOMS010000071.1:6192-10740 GCA_049324895.1 Chloroflexota bacterium | reverse complement strand
ATCATCAAGGATTCCCGCCTTCCGGGTGAAATGGTGCGCAGAAGCTATCCAGAATATGAAGCGTTTCGCCAGGCGCTGCATGAATATGACCCGGCGCGCCTGTACCGCTCCGAGTTGTCCGGGAGGTTGGGACTATGAATTACGTCATCGTGGGCGCCTCCGCCGGTGTTGGGCGGGCGCTGGCTTATCAATTTGCCCGGGCGGGCCACAACCTGGTGGTGGCCGCCTCGGATGCGCGCGACCTGGAAGCGACAGCCTCGGACCTGCGCATCCGCTGCGGGGTTCAGGTGACGCCTGTGGTCATGGATTTGGCCCGAATCGAAGAAACAGCCCTGCGTCAAATCGAACAGGCCGCCGCGGATTGGGGCGGCCTGCACGGCTTGCTGCTCCCGGCCGGCGCGGTCTCGCCGGACGATACGGCCAATGCCGCTGCCGGGGAATTCGACCGCTTGACCCGCGTCAACTACCTATCGATGGCCTCCGTGATCCAGCGGCTTTTGCCCCTGCTGCAGGGACACCCGGCCGTGATCGTCGGTTTTGGAAGCGTGGCCGCCATGCGCGGGCGGGGGAGAAATGTGGCCTATGCTGCCGCCAAGAGGGCGCTGGAAAGTTATTTCGAAAGCCTGCGCCATGCCTTTTCCAACACCGACCTGAAGGTTCAATTTTACGTTCTCGGCTACATGAATACGCAGATGGCGTTTGGGATGCGCACCCCGCTGCCCAAGGCCGATCCCGGGAAATTGAGCCGCGTTGTGTTGGCCAATGTCGCGAGAGACATTGGCGTTGTCTATTATCCGCGCTTTTGGCGGTTGATGCATTGGGTTGTCAGGTCGATTCCATGGCCGCTGTACAAACGCATGCAATTCTAGCAAGGATGGGAGATGGAGCCTTGGATGTCCATTAGTTTGTTCTTTCCCGTGTATGGGGATGAGGGGACCGTGCGCCTGGTGGCCGAAAAAGCCCTGCGCTTCCTGTCGTCCGTCGAGGCCGAGTACGAGATCATCATCGTCGATGATGGTTCCCCGGATCAGTCCGGGGAGATCGCGGACGCGCTGGCCCGTGAACATTCCTGTATTCGCGTGATTCACCATCCCAGGAACCTGGGCTATGGCGCGGCGCTGCGCTCCGGGCTGGCCGCCTGCAAATTCGAACACATTTGCATGATCGATGGCGACGATGAGTACGACATCCAGGATTTTCACAAACTGCTGCGCCTGAAGGATTATTACGACCTGATCATCACCTTCCGGTACAAGAAACTGTATTCGAATATGCGCGTTTTCATTTCCTGGGTCTATAATACCCTGCTGAGATGGATGTTCCGCACCTCGTTTCGGGACGTCTCGACCGGCATTCGCCTGGTGCGTAAATCGGCACTCCAGGCCATCGAATTAGAATCGAACAGCCCCTTCATAGGCGCCGAGATGGCCACGAAGTTGATGCTCAAAGGCTATCGGATTGGCGAGGTGGGGATTCAAACCTTTCCCAGGGCCTTTGGGCGGGGTGCTTCCACCTCCGTGCCCAATATCCTGGCTACCATGCGGGATATGTGGCGCATTTACAATAAGGTTTTTTCCGACCGTTATGATTTGCCCCCGGAACGGGGAAGGTCATAAAACTTTTACGAGATGAAAGTTGGATATGGCTGAATTATGTGTGTGCGTGCCCACCGCCCGCCGTCCCGCGATGGTGGCGCGCTTATTGGAGAATCTGGCTGCGCAAACCCGCCTGCCGGATGAGATCCTGATCGTGGATGCCTCACAGGATGACGAGACCCAGGCTGTGGTCTCCGATTGGCAGGGGCGCTTCCCCGATACGTTGCGCCTTGTAAAAAGCAGCCTGGGATTGACCTTGCAGCGCAACGTGGGCATCGATCATACGCAGGCCGATTTTATTTGCATGTTGGACGATGATGTTTTGCTGGAAGCGGATTGTCTCGAACAACTGGAGGCGTTTTTGCTTTCTCCCGACGGGGAGGCGTATGGCGCAGTCAGCGCCTACATCACCAATGAGTACGGACGGGATTTTTTTAAGTACCAGAAACTATATCGCAGGCTGGGAATCTATGACGGCGAGCTAAAGCCCGGTCGCTGGCTGTATTGCGGGGATTTTCTGGAGCTTAGCACCTTGAAACCATTCGACGGAATCCATCGAAGCGAATTCATCCCCGCCGGCGCTGCCTTGTTTCGCCGCCAGACTCTTATGCAGGTCAGGCCGGATTCGAATTTCCGTTTTGGCGGGGAGGACAAGCATTTGACCTTGCGAATTTCACAACACTATCCAATCGGGGTGCTGGGGCGGGCGCGCCTGCGGCACGACCATGTGCCTGGTGGTGTGCGCAGATCCCCCTGGCTCCAGGGAATGTTCTCCATGCGCAACAAGGCGATCATCCTGCGCGAATGCGACCCCCAGCCGCGTTGGTTTCGATATATAATCCATCTGATTTTTCAATTTATCGACCTGGCGCGGGCCGGCGCAGGCAATATCCTAACAGGCCGCTGGAAGAACCTCCCCTGGATTTTTGGAAGTTGGGCAGGCTGGGGTTGGAATCTGTTCGTTCCTCCCGCCGTCCGCTCAAAAAGGACTCTCGTGTAATATGACCGCATATATCGTATTGACTTTACTGGCATTCTGGAGTTTTTTCCCGGGATTGGCGCCAAACATCGGCCTCATCCCGTCTTTTGTGGTCTTGTTTGCCTTTGCGGGACTGTGGAGTGTTTCGCAGCTAAAAACCTATCATTTACCGACCGGGTGGTACTGGTTCCTGGCGGTTGGGGTCGCGTTGGTGGTCTCCCAAATCTACGCAGTTCGCGCGTTGGATACCTTGCAGCGCAGCCTGGCCCTGGCGGCACTGTGGGCCATGGTCCCCTTCGTGGGTATGGCCCTCAAGGAAGACCGTTATCTGCTGTACTTTACGAATGTTTGTATCCTGCTGCTGTTGTCTCTGGATGTGTACATCTTTTTATTCGGAAATGAATTATTCCTGCCCGGGGCCACGGGGCGCATTGGCCCCTTGGACCTGTCGCTCAACGACCTCGGCTTCTCCCTGGCGACCACCTCGGCCTCCGTCTGGGCGCTGATCGTAAGCGGCCAGATTTCGCGCTTCAAGCGCATCCTGTTGCTGGCCCTGGTGACCCTGTCTTTGCTGGTCGAATTATTGTATCTTGGAAGCCGCGCGGCCTTGATTGGCTTGTTGGTGGCCCCCATCAGCGCCCTGGCGCTTACCTCGGTCGGACGCCAGTGGGGCGGTCTGTTTGCGCGCCTGATCGTAATTATTGGGGCTTTCCTGTTGTTGGTGTGGTACCTGTATTCCAATGCGCTGCTGCCCCAGTCGGTCCATCGGCGCCTGGAGCTTTTGTTGGACCCGGCCGCAGACGGGTCGGCCATGCTGCGGGTTTCATTCACCAAAAAAGCCTGGCTGATGTTCCAGGATTACCCGCTCACCGGGGGAGGTTTTGGGAATTTCAGGTTCTATGAGTATGGTCAAAGCGCCCCGGTGGTCGACCAGTATGGTCATATTCGATACGTGGGTTCCGATACGCATAACACGCATTCCTTGTACTTGCAGATCCTGGGCGAAACAGGGCTGTTCGGAATCTTTGCCTTTGGCGGACTGTTTATCTTCTATTTGATTTCCTTTGTGAGAATCATGCGGGCCGGGATGCCCGTTCCACTTGCTCGATTAATCGTCCTGGCCTGGGTTCCGGTGTTCTTTGGCTATTCGTTCTTTCACGACACCATTAACTACTACACGCTGAGTTTGTTCGCGATGGGATATGGGGCCATATACAACATGTCTGTCAGCAGCGCCGCTCCCGAGCTTGCGTCACAACAGGAGAAGAAAAAATCATCCTATCTGCCGCGCCCCGTGGGCAGCGTGTCGGCAGGCCGGTGGAAAAGGTAGTACGACGTATACCGCACCGAGTTCATGCCGCTGAAGCGATTTCGGCCGCTCGCACCTGCTGCTGGCTTCGCTCAACGGTCGCTCCGGAGGCCCGATTTTGCTGCCGAACGGCAGGCGCATCAATGCAAACCTGCCGTCGTACATCTTCAAACCTTTTTCCAGGTTGAGGGTCATTCAGAAGTTTCGCTTTGTGCTGCAGGGACGGGACCTGAAGCTGTACCTGGTGGTGTACGATGGGTTCGGGGAGGAGCACATGGAGACGGTGGAGCGGGAGGTGCGGGCAGCCTTCGGCGAGGACATCCAGTTTTCGACGCACATTGTATCCACTCTCGGCTCGCTGCCGAATGCCAAACACAAAACTTTTATTGTTTTGCCCGAACGCAATGCTTGAAACCACCCGCCATTTGTCAGGCGGGCCTGTGTTGGGTGGGCGGCCATGCGCCGGTTGTTACCTGGCGGATTTACATTCCACCAGTCGTCTGCTGGACTTAAATCCAGCGGGAGACTTGGTTGCGGCATGAACTCCCTTTTGGAACGATCTGCCGCGTATGCATTATAAATAAGGGTCACTGAGCCATGTCTGGTCTTTCCATCGGCTATTATTATCACCTTCCCGCAAAAATCATCAACGGGCGCATCTACAC
>JBMOMS010000071.1:0-6092 GCA_049324895.1 Chloroflexota bacterium | reverse complement strand
ATGAACTCCCTTTTGGAACGATCTGCCGCGTATGCATTATAAATAAGGGTCACTGAGCCATGTCTGGTCTTTCCATCGGCTATTATTATCACCTTCCCGCAAAAATCATCAACGGGCGCATCTACACGGCCGGCCCCCAGGGCTGTTTTATCGACAGCCTGGCTGCGCTGTGTGAACGCATCTATTGCTTTCTATATGCCCCGCGCGAGAGCGAACTGGAAACACTGGATTACCAAATCCAGTCCGTAAATGTGGAACTGGTTGGTATCGGGCCGCATACATCGGTCATGAACCTGGCGTTCTCGTCTCGCGCTTTTACTAGGCCCTTGCGGGAATACCTGCCCAGGCTGGATGCGGTTTTGCTGCGGGGACCCTCACCCTTGCTGCCACAGATGGCTGCGGCTGCCGGGCATACGCCCGTCGTTTTGCTGCTGGTGGGCAACTATCTGACCAACATCGATAACCTGCCCCAACCCCGCTGGCGCAAGGAAGCCATCCGCTTGTGGGCGATGTGGAACCAATGGGGGGAGCGGAACGTTGCCAGAAGGTGCCTGACCTTCGTTAACAGCCGGGAACTCTACCAGGATTTGAAACCCATTGTCACGCGGTTGGTCGAGACCCGAACCACCACCCTGCACGAGGAGGATTTCCACCAGCGGGAGGATGCGTGCGAAGCGTCTCCCTATCGCCTGCTGTATACGGGACGGATGGACCGCACCAAGGGCTTGTTCGAGATCGTCGAGGCGCTGTCCCTCCTGGTGTCCCAGGGGTTGGATGTCACCCTGGACCTGGTGGGCGCTTCCAGCCGCAATGATCCCATCGTGGAGGAACTCAGGGCGTTTGCGCTGAACAAGGGGATCGAAGACCGGGTGCGTTACCAGGGTTTCAAGCCATTAGGCCCGGAACTGTTTTCGTACTACAAGAATGCGGACATTTACATCACCGCCGCCATCTCGTCGGAGGGGTTTCCGCGCACTCTTTGGGAGGCGATGTCGCATGGCGCACCGATCATCACGACCAGGGTTGGGTCGATCCCCTATTTTCTGACGGACCGCGAAAATGCGCTTCTTGTTGCCCCCCGGTCGGCTCGTGAAATCTCCGAAGCCGTGAAGCTTCTGTTGGAGGACCGCGCCTTGAGGCGCGCCATGATCCAAAATGCGTACCTGCTGGCAAAGGAAAATACCCTGGAGCGGCGGGCAGGTGAAATGATCGATCAGATCAAGCTGTCTTTGGCGGGTGAAGCGCAGAAGGATGCTCGTTGAGGTTGGATGAACAAGGACATTCCAGAAAATCGCCGCAGCCGGATGAAAGTATTGCACGTTGCGCCCCTGCCCCCTCCCCTGGGTGGCATGGTGACCTACGCCAGGGAACTGTTGAATTCGAGCCTTTCGGAGAAAACGGATGCGCGGGTTGTCCGAATGGATTATTTGCAAAAGGAAAA
This sequence comes from Chloroflexota bacterium, assembly GCA_049324895.1. GTDB lineage: Bacteria > Chloroflexota > Anaerolineae > Anaerolineales > Villigracilaceae > JACPVF01. The sequence continues at coordinate 4,651 of JBMOMS010000071.1, read as the reverse complement.
TTACGCGGGGCCGGCCAGGGTTCTCGTTAATTTCTTGAATGGGATCATTTTGTTGTTCGTGGTGATCGGCTCCATTTTGAGCTGGCGCCCGCATATTGTTCACGTCCAGACGAATTCCGGGAAGGGTTTTTTCGAGAAGGCCTTTTTAATTCTCGTTGCCAAACTGTTCGGGCGCAGGACCTTCCTGCACGTTCACGGCGGCAGATTTCGGGAATTTTATTACGAGTCGTCCGCGCCGGTGCAGCGCTTGATCCGCTGGTGCGGCGACCTGCCCGATATCATTTTGGTCGCCTCTCCTCAAATGCGTGAGACCTGGCGCATCATTGGCGTGCCGGACGAGAGGGTGGTTCAGATCAATAATGCTGTGCAGATGCCGCCGAAGAATATTTGGGATGACCCGCACCCCCAGTGGAAGCTAAGGGATGGGATCTCACTGCCCATCACCGTTTTGTTCCTGACCAGGATCGTATTTGCCAAGGGAATCATCGAACTGCTCGATGCGGTCAAAACGCTCTCCGCATCCTTTCCCATGCTGCGCTTGCGCATTGTTGGGGCGGAAAGCGCGGAAAGCCTTCAGGTGAAGGAATACCTCAAGACCTTGAATATGGATGACCGGGTGACCTATGTTGGTTTTGTCACCGAGGAACAGAAACGAAGCGAATTGCTTCAGGCCGACCTGTACGCCTTCCCCACCCACGTCGAGGACCAGTCCTACGCGGTCATGGAGGCCATGTCTTACGGCCTGCCGTGCATCGCATCGGCCGTGGGCGGCGTTCCCAGCCTGATCGGGAATGGTGTCAACGGCGTATTGATCCCCCCAAAAAACACGGAGGCGCTTGTGCAAGCCTTGAATATGTTGATCCAGAATCCAGACATGCGGAAAAAACTGGGAAGGGCGGCGCGCAGTACGGTGGAAAGTGAATTCACCTGGGACCGATCGGCGGATGAAATATTTGCGTTGTATCAAGAGGTGTGCGGCAGGTCAGGGCGGAGACAAATATGAATGCCTGGGTTGCGAATAAACTGTACCTGGGGCTGCAAGCCCTGCGGGGTGAACCCGTGGCAACTGCGCTGGCGGATGTGTACCGCACCGAGTTCATGCCGCTGGAGCAGCTGCGGGCTGTCCAGGCGGAACGAATGGCGGAGCAGCTGCGCTTTGCCGTCCGAAATGTGCCGCACTACCAGGAGGCGTATGCCCCCTATGTTGGGCGCATCGAAACGCTGTCAGGCTGGGAGGACGTGCAGGCCTTGATGGATGTGCTGCCTGCCGTCGAGAAGGAGGACGTGCTCAAACGGCCGCAGCGCCTGACGGCCCGAAATGCCGGGCAGCTGCGCACGCACCCGGACAAAACCTCCGGGTCGACGGGCACGCCGATCGTGTTTCCCTGCGACCAACGGGCGTGGGCCTATCGCCACGCGTTGACGATCCGAACGATGAAGATGCACGGGGTGGAGAATGGGGAGCCGTATGCGTTGTTGTTCGGTCTGCATTGGAACAAACAGGTTCAGGCGCAGGTAATGCTGCGGGATTGGATATTCAATCGCGTGCGTGTCTCGGCTTTCGATCTGGGAAAGGACACCTTTGAAGGGTATTACCGCCAGGTCAGGGCGCACCAGCCGACTTATTTCATGGGGTACCCATCCTCGACGTATGACTTCTGTTTTCTGGCGCGTGAGCGCGGGATCGACTTGCGTGAGTTGCGCCTGAAGGCCCTATTTCTCACGTCGGAGCCGTTGTTCGAGCACCAGCGTCAATTGATCGAGGAAGTGACCGGAACGCGTTGTGTGAACATCTATGGGAGCGCGGAAGGCGGCTTGAGCGCGTTCGAATGTCCGGCCGGGAATCTGCACGTGACGGTCGAGGCGACGTGGCTGCGCAAGCGTGGGGCTGGGGAGGAGTTGCTGGCGACGGACATGCAGCTGCGGGCCTTTCCGATGATCAACTATGGGATCGGGGATGAGGGGCAGTTGAAGGAGGGGCGCTGCGATTGCGGCCGCTCGCACCCGCTGCTGGCTTCGCTCAGTGGGCGTTCCGGGGAGCCGATCCTGCTGCCGAATGGCAGGCGTGTCAACGCCCACCTGCCCATGTATATTTTCAAACCATTTGCTTCATTGAAAGTCATTCAGAAATTCCGATTTGTGTTGCAGGGTGGGGATTTGAAACTGTACCTGGTGGTGTCGGATGGCTTTGGAGAGGAACATTTGCGGATGGTGGAGCGGGAGGTGCGCGTGGCCTTTGGCGAGGATACCTCATTTTCGACGCATGTCGTTTCGAATCTTGACCCGCTGCCGAATGCCAAACACAGGGCCTTCGTGGTCGTGGATTGAATCCGCCTCCCGGGAAGAGCCTCACTGGAGGCGGCCCGGGTTAGGCCGGCTGCGATATTATCGAACTTCCCCTTCCTCGCCTTGGGCGGCTGACTGAGAGACGAATGACCGACATGCACATCATTATTCATACCCAGTACTACCCCCCCGAAATTGGCGCTCCCCAAACCCGGCTGCATGAACTGGCTGTGGAACTGTCCCGCCGCAATATTCGCGTGACGGTTCTAACCGCCATGCCCAATTACCCGCGCGGGCGGATCTATGAGGGGTATGGCGGCTGGTTCCGTGAAGAAATGTTGGATGGGATCAGGGTCATCCGTACGGCCATCTATCCATCACAAAGCGTAAAATTTCTGCCGAGATTGTTTAGCTACCTGTCCTTTGTTTTCTCCTCGACATGGATCGGGATTGCCAAAATCGAAAGGGCTGATTTCCTCCTTACCGAAAGTCCCCCGCTTTTCCTGGGCGTGGCCGGCTGGATTTTAAGCCGCTGGAAAAAGGCCGCGTGGATTTTCAACATCTCGGACCTGTGGCCGCTCTCCGTGGTTGAATTGGGCCTGCTCGACCAACGCGGCCTGGGGTACAAACTCAGCAGTTGGTTGGAGAAAATGTTGTATCGCGGGGCCTGGCTGGTCACCGGGCAATCCAGGACGATCATTGCGAATATTCATGAAAGATTCCCGCATGTGCGGGTGTATCATTTGTCGAACGGTGTGAATACCGGGTATTTTCAGCCCAATGACTCACAGGCGGGCGGGGGAAAATTCCAGATGATATATGCCGGGCTGCATGGAGTGGCGCAAGGCTTGGATTTGATCCTCCTGGCGGCTGAAAAAATCCAGTCAGCGGGGGAGGTGCGGTTTACCCTTGTCGGGGATGGCCCGGAGAAGGGGAAATTGCTGGATATGGCGCGTCGTCTTGGCCTGGAAAACGTTAATTTTTGTGAGCCGGTCGCAAAGGAGGAAATGCCGGGGGTGCTGACCTCGGCGGATGCCTTGATCGTGCCGCTTAAGATCCAACTGACCGGGGCGGTTCCATCCAAACTGTACGAAGCCATGTCCATGGGAAAACCGATTATTTTGATTGCGGAAGGCGAGGCTGCCCAAATCGTGAGGGAGGCCGGCTGCGGGTTGGTGGTACGCCCCGGCGACCTGGACGGGTTTGTGGCGGCAATTGCGCATTTGAGCGCCGACCCGCAGGCCTGTAAAACGATGGGAGCCAATGGCAGGTTGGCGGCCATCCGAAATCATGACAGGGCGCAAATCGCCGAACAGTTCGCGAACCACCTGTTGTCGGCAATCGAGCTGTGACCGCGATGTGTGGACTGGCTGGAGGCTTATGGATGAAATAACACGGATTCGACAGGAGTATGCATCCCGTACGGAACGGTTGAAAGGGAGTGACCTGTATTCCCTCTTTAGCGTTGCGCAGCTATTTACCATTCAGCAGCGCCAGCGCAACCTGGTTAAATATCTTCGCAAGCACGGCCTGTATCCTTTATCGGATCGCGCCATCCTGGAAGTGGGCTGCGGGCAGGGGCGTGTGCTGCTCGAACACTTAAGCCTGGATGCATCCCCCCGTCTTTTGCACGGCAGCGACCTGCTGTTCGACCGCCTCCAGCACGCGCGTCAAACGCTGCCCAACCTGCCACTGACCAATGCCGATGCGCAAAACCTTCCCTATGCTTCGGGCAGTTTCGATCTGGTCATGCAATTAACGGTGTTTTCATCCATTTTGGATGAAAACGTAAGGGAAAAACTGGCGCGTGAGATGGCGCGTGTCGTCAAACCCGGCGGGGTGATTCTTTCCTATGATTTTTGGATCAATCCCGTCAACCCGCAAACGCAAGGCATCACCCCCGCTGAGATCAAACGCCTGTTCCCCGGCTGCCGTTATGAGTTTCATCGCATCACCCTGGCGCCGCCCATTGCGCGCAGGCTGGTTCCCATTTCATGGGGAATGTGTATGTTCCTGGAAAGTCTTGGAACATTCAATACCCATTACCTGACCATGATTTGGCCTTCTGATACTATAATTGAATAGCTGACGTTACGCGCCTGCGCTCCGCTCAGCGCGAACGATGTCCCGCCTGCACCTTGCCGCCCACCAGGACAGGCAGGCGCAGGACATTGGATAAAAACTTTCGGCCTGCGCACCATGAAAGAGTAAAGGCGGCTCTCCCAGGATTGAAGGGATAGAGCCACATCATGAAAGATACAAAGTATACAAAGGGTATACCGCCTTGATTTGTTGTGCTTTTTTTATTTGTGATCGTTGTGCCCGTGTGCGTTTGAAAGGTTCATTGGCAAGTTCCTGTTGCCGG
>JBMOMS010000070.1:0-19764 GCA_049324895.1 Chloroflexota bacterium | reverse complement strand
TGATAAACCTGTCGCTGTGGCATACCCAAATGTGCTGAGCAAATAATCGGTGTAGAGTTCCAAGTATTCTTTGTTCATGCCCAAATCTTACCCGGTTTTTGCCACATTCAGTGCGTAACATCAGTTATATAATCGCTCCATGCGCGCAACATTCCCAACCACAGTCCACCTGTTCTTTTTTCGCAGCGATGAAATTCTGCTGCTGCGCCGCTTTCAAACCGGCTACCGCGACGGCGAGTACAGCGTCCCGGCCGGGCATCTCGACGGCGGAGAGACCATCCTGGCAGCCGCCGTCCGCGAAGCGCGGGAGGAGGTCGGAGTCCGAATCGACCCCAGTGCGTTGAGCTTCTCCAGCGTGATGCACCGCAACGAGGGCGAGGAACGCATCGACTTCTTCGTCCACGTCCGCGCCTGGGAGGGCGACCCCGTCAACGCCGAACCCGACAAATGCGATGAACTGCGCTGGTCGCCGCTCGACGCCCTGCCCCCCAACCTCATCCCCTACGTGCGGCGCGCGCTCGAAAATCATGCCCGCGGCGTCCGCTTCGAAGAGTTCGGGTGGTAAGGGTTCACCCATTGATGGTTGCCCTCCGCCGCAAAACGGGGTAACATCGCCTCATGATCGATCTGGCCAACGCGCGCTTTGCTTTTTTGGATTTGGAAACGACCGGGCTTTCGCCCTGGTTCGGCGACCGCATCTGCGAGGTAGGCATCGTCCTCACCGAGGGGCGGCGGATCAAGCACACCTACCAGACCCTGGTCAACCCCCAGCGGGATCTGTCCTTCGGGGCGGCCAGCACCAACGGCCTCTCGGACCGGGAGCTGGCCTCCGCACCCCTGTTCCCAGCCGTGGCGGGGGCGGTGGAATCCCACCTGCGGGACGCAGTGGTGGTCTGTCACAACGCCCAGTTCGACCTGCAATTCCTCGACAACGAGTTCCGCCGCCTGGGACGTGAAATCCAGATCCCCAACCTGGTGGATTCCCTGCACCTGGCGCGCACCTGGTTCGAATTCCCTTCCAACACCCTGGCCGCCATCGCCGAGGCCTTGCAGGTCAAGCGCGAACAGGAGCACCGCGCCCTGGCCGACGCCATGACCCTGCGCAGTCTCTTCTTTCAAATGATGGATGCCCTCAAATCCGAGAAACGCCCACTGGACGAGTACATCGGCATCTACAACTCGCCTGTCTGGCCGAACGACGGCATCCAACTGCCCACCGAGCTGGGCGAGGCCATCTACAGCGGACGCCGCATCCACATCACCTACGTGGATGGCGACGGCGAACGCAGCGAGCGCTGGGTCACGCCCAGGCAGGTCATGGGCCTGGCCGACTACATCTACCTGCTGGGGTATTGCCACCTGCGCAACGCCGAACGCAGCTTCCGCCTCGACCGCATCGTGGCGGTGCGGGTGGAGGAAAAATAGCCCAACTACCCAAAAAAACTGACAAGCCGCACGGTTTTACAGGTCATTCGTCTTTTGCAGACCGGGCAAAAACTGGTAAGATAAAGAAGCCATGGAGATCATTCTGGTTCCCGGGCTTTTCCTTTTAGGCATCTCGATGCCGCGAGTCAGCAAGCCTGACAGGTTCTTCGTACCTGTCAGGCTTTTTTCATCCCCATTTCAAGGAGTTTGAATGCAAACACCCTGGGAGTATCGCTACGCCCACCGCACACAGAAAATGGGAAGCTCGGTCATCCGCGAACTGCTCAAGTTGACCGAACAACCCGACATTATTTCCTTTGGCGGCGGCCTGCCCGCCCCCGAAGTATTCCCGCTCAAGGAATTTCAAGCAGCCTGCAATACGGTCCTGCAAAAGGTTGGGGCGCAGGCCCTGCAATACAGCACCACGGAAGGCTATCGTCCCCTGCGCGAGATGATCGCCCGCCACACCGCGCGCTACAATGTGCAGGTCACTGCCGACAATATCCTGATCACCTCCGGCTCGCAGCAGGCCCTGGATTTCATCGGGCGGCTGTTCGTCAATCGGGGTGATTACATCGTGGTCGAGTCGCCCACCTATCTGGGCGCCCTGCAAGCCTGGAACGCCTACGGCGCGCAGTACATCTCGGTGCGCGCCGACGAGCACGGCATGATCGTGGATGAGTTGGAAGCCGCCCTGCGGGTGGGTCCCAAGTTCATCTACATCCTGCCCAACTTCCAGAACCCGTCCGGCTCGACCCTCAGCCTGGAGCGACGCAGGAAGCTGGTCGAATTGGCCGACAAGTATGGCGTCCCGATCGTGGAGGATGACCCCTACGGCCAGTTGCGCTACGAAGGCGATCACATTCCCTCGGTGATGATGCTCGACAGCCAGTTCCGCGATGAGCACGGCGGGGAATACACCGGCAACGTAATCTACCTGAGCACCTTCTCGAAACTGCTTGCGCCCGGCCTGCGCCTGGCCTGGGTCATCGCCCCGCCCGAGGTCATCAAAAAACTGGTCATGACCAAGCAGGCCGCCGACCTGCACACCTCCTCGTTCAACCAATACGTGGCCCACGAAGTCGCCGACGAGGGCTTTCTGGACGAGCACGTCAAACTGATCCGCGCCACGTACAAGGAACGCCGCGACGTGATGCTGGAAATGATGGATGAAATGTTCCCCGCCGAGGTGCGCTGGACGCATCCGCTGGGCGGCATGTTCCTATGGGGCATCCTGCCCGAAAACGTGGACGCCGCCGAAGTGCTCAAGATCGCCATCGAGCGCAAGGTGGCCTTTGTGCCGGGGGCGGCCTTCCACCCCAATGGCGGCGGCAAGAACACCATGCGCCTCAACTTCTCCTACGCCTCGCCCGACACGATCCGCGAGGGCATCGCCCGCCTGGGCACCACGCTCAAGGAGGTGCTGCACAAGAATGGCAAGCCAACCTGGGCTTACGACCGATAAGAATCAAAACGGCCTCTTCACTCGAAGAGGCCGTCGCTTTTTGAACGCGCGGGATGGAATCCCGCGTTACATTTTATTCCTCCACGTACGGCACGTAATCCGCGCGGGCAATGCCCTGTTTGATGGCCATCTCGGCCACGGCGCGCGCCACGGCGTGATGCACCTTCCTGTCCAGCGGATTGGGCACCAATTCCCCGGGCGGGGTCATGGAGGCGATGGTCTCGGCGGCGGCCACCAGCATCTCGTGGGTGATGCGCGGGGCGTGCGCGTCCACCGCGCCGCGAAAGATGCCCGGGAAGCCCAACACATTGTTGACAGACTTGCCGTCGGCGGCGAAAGCCGCGCCGTGTTCCAGCGCCAGGTCTGGGTCGATCTCCGGGTTGGGGTTGGAGAGCGCCAGGATGATCTGTCCCTTGCGCACCATCCCGGGTTTGATCAGGTTGGGGGCGCCCGTGGTGGCAATGACGATATCGCACTCGGCCATGATTTCCATCAGGTTGGATTTGCGCCCGCCTTCGCGCTGGAAGCGGTCCAGGGCCTCTTCACTCAAATCCGCGCCGTAGACGGGATTTCCAGTCAGGCGCATGAGCATCTTGCCAATGGCATTGCCGGCCGCACCCAGACCAACCTGCCCGATGACAGCCTTGTGCATGTCGCGGCCCGTTTCGCGCGCGGCCACCATGACCGCCGCCGTGCTGACCACGGCCGTGCCGTGCTGGTCATCGTGCATGACCGGGATGTCGAGCATGGCCTGCAAACGTTCCTCGATCTCGAAGCAGCGCGGCGCGGAAATATCCTCCAGTTGAATGGCGGCAAAGGTGGGGGCGATGGCCTTGACCGCGGCAATGATCTCCTCGGTGTCCTTGGTGTCGAGCAGGATCGGCAGGCCCGAAAGCCCCACCAGCGTCTCCATCAACATGGCCTTGCCTTCCATGACCGGCATGCCCGCCAGCGCCCCGATGTCACCCAGACCCAGCACGGCGGTGCCGTCGGTGACGATGGCCACCATGTGGCTGATGCTGGTGTAGGTCCAGGCCATGGACGGGTCGGCGGCAATCTTGCGGCAGACCTCGGCCACGCCGGGCGTGTACACGCGCCGCAGCGTGGTCATTGAATCGATGGGATAGCGCGAGCGGATGGCGATCTTGCCCTTCTGGTGCAATTCCAGCACCTCGTCGCGCACCTGGATCACCCGCGAACCTTCATTTTCGCGAATGGCCTCCAGGATGGTGTTCATGTGGGCTTCGTCTTCGGCGTAGAGGGTGATGTCGCGCACCACGTTCTGCGTGGTTTCGGTCAACATCTCGATGCTGCCGATATTTCCGCCGGCGTCGGCGATGGCAGTCAACATGCGCGCCAGCACCCCGCGCGCCTGTGAATTGCGCACACGCACGGTGCGCATGATCTTTCGTTCCCAGGCCATGATTCTCTCCTTGTGTGGAAAAAACTTGCGAAGGGTTCGCCCCTTCGCAAGGTCATTTCAGTAACTTCGGAAGTTCTCCGAGCGAGGCGATCACGTCGCAGGACGCATCGGGATAAATTCCGCGCGGGTCGTAGAGCACCGGCCGCAGCCCGGCGCGGCGCGCCCCGACCACGTCGGCAAAGTAGTTATCGCCCACGTACATGGCAGATTCGGCCGGCACATCGATGCGCTGCAGCGCGACCTCGAAGATGCCAGGCGCGGGTTTGTAGGATTGCACCTCGCCGGCCGCCAGCGAAAAATCAAAAAAGGAAGTGATCTCCAGGTGATCGAGCACCTGTCCGTAGGGCTGCTCGCGATTGGACACGACCCCCAGCTTGAAGCCCGCCTCCTTGAGGTGGGTCAATACCAGGCGGGCCTGCCCTTCCAGCACGCCGACGGGCTTATAGTTCTCCTCCATATGACGCGAAATAACGGGGGCCAGGTCGGCGGCCTGTTTGGGGGAAGCACCCAGCGCCACCAATTGACGCCGTCCATAATTGACCCAAAAGGCTTCTTTGGCTTCCCCGCCGTGCGCAACCAGGTCCTGCCGCAGGCTGATCGAGTTGGACCAGTAAAAATGCTCCCAACGGACGCCGCACAGGCTGTCCTCCTGGCTGATGCGCAGGCCCAATGTTCGCGCATGCTCGATGAAAACGTCGATGCCGTCAGGCTGGCTGTGACGCAGGGTGCCGTCAAGGTCGAATAGAATGGCTTGTGTGCCGTTGGGTGAAAGCATGAAAATATCCTCTAAAAAGCGGTTCGTTTGGATTTGCCGTGACAGGAAACTTTCACGGCGCTTCCCGGAGAATCCAGGAACAGACGGAGATGACGCGGCCCAGGGTCAGCCGCCGATTTCGCTCATCACGCGGTTGAGGGGGATGAGGCCGTCGGCCAGGCCGTGACCCCAGGGTTTTTCCCACACGCCGGACAGGATCAACTGGCGCAGGTCCTCGAGCGTGGCGCCCGCCCGCAGGGGGGTGAGCAGGTCGACCTCCTTTTCGCGCAGCAGGCACAGGCGCAGGCGTCCGTCCGCGGTCAGGCGCGCACGGTTACACGAAGAACAAAAAGGCGCAGTGACGGAAGAAATGAAGCCCACATTCCCCTTCGCGCCGCGGGCGTGGAAGACGCGCGCCTCGCCGTCCAGTTTTCCGTCGTTGGCCGGCTCCAGGTCGCCCAGGCTGTCCTCGATGCGCTCCTGGATTTCGGCCATGGTGACCACCTGTTGGGTCTGCAAGTCGGTGGCGCCCGCAAAGGGCATCATCTCGATGAAGCGCACCTGCCAGGGACGCTCCAGGGTCAGGCGGGCCAGGTCGACCACATCGTCCTCGTTGTAACCGCGCACCACCACGATGTTGAGCTTGATGGGCGTCAGCCCGGCCCGTTCGGCAGCCAGGATGCCCTCCCAAACCTGCTGCAAGTTGCCCCAACGGGTAAGGCGGCGGAATTTGCCGGGGTCGAGGGTATCCAGTGAGATATTGACCCGCTGCAGGCCCGCTTCGGCCAGGGGTTGGGCCAGCTTCGAGAGCAGCACGCCGTTCGTCGTCATGGAAACGGTTTTAATTCCCTCGGTGGATGCGATCCCGCGCACGATGCCCGCGATATTGGCGCGCACGGTCGGTTCGCCACCCGTCAAACGGACCTTGTTAAAGCCCAGGCTGGCGAAGAGGCGCGTAAGCATGAAAATCTCATCATCCTGCATCAGATCCGCGTTGGGGCGGAACGTCATGTCCTCGGGCATACAATAAACACAGCGCAGGTTGCAGTGATCTGTCAAACTTACACGCAAATACGTGATTTTTCTTCCAAATCGGTCAATGGCCATGGTACGAATGGATTATAACAACATTATCAGAGTCTCGACGCCGGTAATTGACGTTCTCTTTCAGGCGTGCTATGATGCTGGAACTCGCGTTGCCCGGCGCTGTGCGGCCTGCCCGCTCCCCATCCTTCCTCCACCGCGGTGTATCGTTGCGGCGGGTGCGCGCCCATGGTGAGGGATTACTTGCATTTATTCCGCACTTTTAAATTTCAAAAGGAGCCTTTTTATGAGCGTTGAATTCATTTTACGCATTATTTTCATGATCCTTCTCGGCAGTATGGGGGGATACTGGGGCTACAGTTACGCGGCTGCCACCTTTGCTGACATCCTTGGGTATACCCTGGGTTTCTCCCTGCTTGGCGCCCTGAGCGGGCTGTTGTTTGCGCCCTATTTGACCACCCGCCCGACACGCGCCCTGCGCTCCCTGCTGGGACGCATGGCCGCCGAGACCCTTTTTGCCGGTTTAACCGGCCTGGTCATGGGCCTGCTGACCGCCGCCCTGCTGGCCTTTCCGCTTTCCATGCTGCCCAATCCGTTTGGGAGCCTGCTGCCCTTTCTGGGCGTGCTGCTCTTCGGCTATTTTGGCGTCTCGCTTTTCGTCATGCGCCAGGGCGACATCATGGGCCTGCTCAGCGCTTTGAGCGGGCGCAGCGAGGGCGGATCCTCCTCCTCCTGGACCAACCTCAACCGCAACATCCTGCTCGACACCAGTGTCATTATCGACGGGCGTGTGGCCGACATCGCCAAGACCGGCTTCCTGCCAGGGACGCTGCTCATCCCGCGCTTCGTACTGAATGAACTGCAATACATCGCCGACTCGCCCGACGGGCTGCGCCGCCAGCGTGGCCGCCGCGGCATGGAGGTGCTGGCCGAACTGCAAAAACTGCCCAATGTCCTCGTCCGCATCAGCGACATCGACGTGGAGGGCGTGCGCGAGGTGGACGACAAGTTGATCGTGCTGGGCAAGCAGCTCAAGAGTCCCGTGCTGACCAACGACTACAACCTCAACCGCATCGCCGAACTGCAGGGCGTGACCGTGCTCAACATCAACGAACTGGCCAACGCGGTCAAGTCGGTGGTGCTGCCAGGCGAGTTGCTGCGCATCAACATCATCCAGGAAGGCAAGGAAAGCGGACAGGGCGTCGGCTACATGGATGACGGCACGATGGTGGTGGTCGAGAACGGCAAGGACTACATCGGCGAGTACATGGACGTCAACGTCACCAAGGTGCTCCAGACCGCCGCGGGCCGCATGATCTTCGCCCGCGTGGAAGAGGAAAGAACCAGCAGGAAGAAAAAATAATTTTCGCCCCGGGCGGGCATCTGCCCGGGGCGGGGCAGGAATCCCATGCTTCGAATCTACAACACCCTCACCCGCAAGACCGAAGAGTTCGTCACCCTCGAACCGAACAAGGTGCGCCTGTATGTCTGCGGTGTGACCGTTTACAGCGATGCGCACGTCGGGCACGCCATGTCGGCGCTGGTCTTCGACATCATCCGCCGCTATCTCGAATATCGCGGGTACGAAGTGCGGCACGTCATGAACTTCACCGACGTGGACGACAAGATCATCAACCGCGCCAACAGCCTGGGCGAAGACCCGCTCAAACTGGCCGAACGCTACATCAACGACTACGCCCAAAACCTGGCCGACCTGAACATCCTGCCCGCCACGGTCAACCCGCGCGTCAGCGGCACCATGCCGCTGATCATCCAGTTCATCGAAGGGTTGATCTTCAAGGAGCACGCCTACCCCGCCCCGAACGGCGACGTGTACTTCCGCGTGGTCAGCGACGAGGATTATGGCCGCCTGTCCGGGCGCAAACTGGACGACATGCAGGCCGGCGCGCGCATCGAGATCGGCGAACAAAAAGAACACCCGATGGATTTTGCCCTATGGAAAGCCGCCAAGCCCGGTGAAATCTCCTGGGACAGCCCGTGGGGCAAGGGGCGGCCCGGCTGGCATATCGAGTGCTCGGCCATGAACCTGGCCGAACTCGGCGAGCAGATCGACATCCACGGCGGCGGCAACGACCTGGTCTTCCCGCACCACGAAAACGAGATCGCCCAGAGCGAATGCTACACCGGCAAGGAATTCTCGCGCTACTGGGTGCATAACGGCATGTTGCAATTGGGCGGCGAGAAGATGTCCAAGTCGCTGGGCAACATCATCAGCATCAAGGAATTCCTCAGCAAGCGCGACGCGGACGTGATGCGCATGTTGGTGCTGAACGGCACCTACCGCGCCCCGCTCCTGTTCAACGATGAAACCCTCGGCGCGGCGGAGAAGAACGTCGAACGTCTCAAGTCCGGACTGCGGCCTGCCCCCGCTTCGGCGAAGGGCCTCACCGAAGGGACCGCCTCCGGGCTGGCCGCCCTGGCCGGGACCGCCAAAGCCAACTTCATCGAGGCAATGGATAACGACATCAACACCGCGAGCGCCGTGGCCGCGCTGTTCGAATTGGTCAAGGGCATCAACACCGCCCGCGACAACGGCGCGACCAACGAACAGATCCAGCCGGCCCAGTCCATGCTGCGCGAGTTGAGCGGAGTGCTTGGCCTGCGCCTTCAGGAAAAGCAGGGATCGGGCGACGCGGACAAGTTCATCGACCTGCTGATCGAAGTGCGCGCCGAAGTGCGCAAGCAAAAATTGTGGCCGCTCTCCGACATGATCCGCGACCGATTGAAGGAACTCGGCGTCACCCTCGAAGACAGCAAGGAAGGCAGCTCCTGGCGCTGGGGATGATGGGTTTCGCCTGCCGGCAACCGAAGTCCACGTGACGGGCCAGGAGCCTTTGGCCTCCACAACCATCCAATATGCCGATAAAACACAAGAGACCGCCAGACACGGCGGTCTCTTGCATTTCTTCCCGGGACATCAAGACGGGCCTGGCAGCCAGGCCAATACCTTTTGGATCATGCGGTCCCAATATTCCCAGACGTGTTCGCCGGGGCCTTCTTCATAGGTGAATTTCAGCGGCAGGGAGTGGACGTGGTCGCGGAAGCGCAGGTTGTCCTGGTAGAGGAAATCCTCGGTGCCGCAGCATTGATAGAGCCTGGGCTTGGTCCGTCCACGGGCGACCTTTTCAGCCAGCACGAACAGGTCATGCTCGCTGCCGGGCACCTTGTCCAGGTCGCCGAAGATGTTGCGCATCTCGGCCTGCCAGATTTCGTTGGCAGGATCCCTGGGGACAGGCTTGACCACTTCGTTGATGTCCAGCGCGCCCGAGAGGCTGGCCGCGGCGGCGAAGCGGTTGGGATGGGTGAGGGCCAGTTTGAAGGCGCCGTAGCCGCCCATCGAGAGTCCCGCCACGAAGTTGTCGGCGCGGGCGCTGGAAAGGGGAAACAGGTCGCGCGCCACGGCGGGCACTTCTTCACTAATGAACTGCCAGTATTTGCCGCCGTGGACCATGTCCGTGTAGAAGCTGAGGTGGACGGCGGGCATGACCACGGCCAGGTGATAGGTCTCGGCGTAGCGCTCGATGGAGGTCCAGCGCTGCCAGGCAGTGTGATCGTCGGAGTGTCCGTGAAGCAGGAAGAGGGTGCGATGGGCGGGCTTGCCGCCGCGCCTGGCTTGCTTGAGGGTGCGCTGCGGCAGGATGACGTTCATGCTGCAACGCAGGCCCAGGGTTTCGGACATGAAATTGACGTCGGTGAGGATCATGGGGGTATCTCCAATGCGGGGGGAATGGCAACGATCTCGCTCCAGGGATGCGTCAGTGGCTCATTTTTCCGGTCAACAGGTAGGTCATCATGGTGCCTTTGCCCTTCACCGCGATGGCGCCGCGCGCCTGGAAATGATAGCGTTCGTGCAGGCGGTCGCGCACAGCCTGGGTGACCTGGATCGCGCCGGGAATGCCGTGCGATTCCATGCGGCTGGCAATATTGACCGTATCGCCCCACAGGTCATAGATGAACCGCCGTATGCCGATCACACCCGCCACCACCGGCCCGGCATGGATACCCACCCGCAGTTGGAACGGCGCGCTGTCCATGCGGGAGAATTGTGCGGCCATGGCCTGCACATCCAGGGCCATGTCTGCCATGGCTTCGAGATGGCCTGCGCGCGGAATGGGCAGCCCGCCCACCACCAGGTACGAGTCGCCGCTGGTCTTGACCTTTTCCAGGTTGTGCCGCTCGGCCAGGGCATCAATGGCCGAGAATACTTCGTTGAGCAGGTTCACCATTTCGACCGGCGACATGTGGGTGGCAAGCGGCGTAAAATCCACGATGTCGATGAACATGACGCTGGCATCCCCAAAGCTGTCGGCGATGATGTCGTGGGTCTGCTTCAGGCGCGCGGCGACGGGCGCCGGCAGAATGTTGAGCAGCAGTTGCTCCGACTTCTCGCGCTCCAGTTGGATCTCGCGCATATAGGCCTGCTCCTTGTCGCGCAGGCGTTTTTTTTCGAGACAGGCCTCGATGCGCGCGCGCAGCAGGACCGGGTCGAAAGACTTGGGGAGGTAATCCTCCGCGCCCAGCTCGATGCAGCGCACCACGCTTTCGAGTTCATCGTGCGCAGAGATGACGATGACCGGAATGTCGCGCAGGGCGCTGTCGTTTTTCATGCGCTCCAACACCTCGTAGCCATCCATTTCGGGCATGAAGATGTCGAGCAGCACCAGGTCGAAGGGAACGGCGTGCAGCAGGTCCAGGGCCTCGCGCCCGTTCCCAACCTCCGCCACGGTATGGCCCTGCTGTTTCAAGCCGATCGACAGTTTCAGTCGGTTGGTGCGCAGGTCGTCCACCACCAGGATGTGGCCATGCTCACTCATGACTCAGCCTCTTTTCGGATGCGCTCCAGCGCGGCCTGCACCGGTTCGAACTCCCGGCCGGCTTGCGCAACCAGGTCGGCGATCGCGGGTGGGTCGTTCGCAAAGACAGCCTCCTCGACCTGACGGCCCAGTTGTGAAAGAGCCAGCGCCCCAAAATCGTAACTGGAGGATTTGATGGTGTGCCCGCTCCGCCGCAGGAGGTCGGCATCGTTCGTTTCGACGGCGCGGCGCAGGTCGGCCAACAGGTGCGAGGTATCTTCGAGGTAACTGTCGATGAGTTCCGCCAGGGAGTGGCGGTCGCCGCCCACCAGTTGGAGCAGGCGGTCCAGGGCCGAAGGGTCGAAGGAGGGTTGTGGGGAGGGCGTGGCTGAAGGAGGCAAAGTCGAACGAAGCGGCGGCCAGGCCTGCGCCAATTCCATATTCAGGAGCGCGGCGGGCAGGGAGCGGTTCAACGCAGCCACCAGTTCATAGACGCGGATGGGTTTGGCCAGGTAGTCATCCATCCCGGCTGCCAGGCAGGCTTCACGGTCTTCGCGGGTGGCGTTGGCGGTCATGGCAATGATGCGGGGGCCGGTCTCGCCGGGCCAGCGCGCGCGGATGCGCCGCGTGGCTTCGAGGCCGTCCAATTCGGGCATTTGCATGTCCATCAGGATGACGTCGTAGGGTTGGCGTTCGAGGGCCGAGAGCGCCTCCAACCCGTTGGCTGCCACGTCGGCGCGGTAGCCCAGCCGCGCCAGGGTGAGCAGGGCCAGTTTCTGGTTGGTGGGGTGATCTTCGGCCAGGAGGATGCGCAGCGGCAGACGCGCGGCCATGCCCGGGTCGAATTCGGTCTGGAGGCCATCCCTGCCCTTCGGCCTGGCGCCATCCCCGGCAGCCAGGATGCCGATGAGGGTATCGTACAACTGCGAGGTTTGCAGGGGTTTGTCCAGCACGGCGGCAATGCCCGTACTATGCGGCAGGTCGCGCCCGCCCGAACTGACCACCACCAGCGGAAAGGTGTTGTCACCGAGCAGGCTGTGAATTTCCCCGTCCAGCGCAAGCCCGTCCACATCCGGCATGTGATAGTCGAGCAGGGCGATATCGAACGATTCCCCGCGGTGGATGCGTTCGAGTGCTTCGAGCGGCGAACTGGCGACCACGGCAATCATGCCCCACGAGGCGGTTTGCATTTCCATCATGCGAAGGTTGACCTCATTGTCGTCCACGATCAAAATGCGTTTGTTTTGCAGACTGGCCTGGGCATATTGGGGGGAGGGACGCAACGGAACCTGGGCGGTTTCGGCCAGGATGGAGAAGTGAAAGGTGCTGCCACGGCCCGGAAGGCCTTCGCTCTCCACCCACATACGGCCGCCCATCAATTCGCAGATGCGCTTGCTGATGACCAGCCCCAGGCCGGTGCCGCCATACTTGCGTGTGGTCGAATTGTCGGCCTGGCTGAAGGATTGGAAGAGTCGATCCATGTGGGCGGGCAGGATGCCAATGCCGGTATCGCGGATGAGGAAATGCAATTCCACCTGCCCATCGATGGGCGTGGGCGCGCTGGTGACGATGAGCGAAACCCCGCCCCGCTCTGTAAACTTCAGGCCGTTGCCCAGCAGGTTGAGCAGGATCTGCCGCAGGCGGTTCTCGTCGCCGACGATGGCCGCAGGGACGCCAGGCTCGATCAAGCAGGAAAGTTCCAGGCCCTTTTCGTCGGCCAGGTTGGCAAGCAGGCTGGCAGCGCTTTCCACGCAGGCGCGCAATTCGAAGGGCTGCTGTTCCAGGTCCACGCGCCCGGCCTCGATCTTCGAAAAATCGAGGATGTTGTTGATGATGGACAACAGGGCGTCGCCGCTGGCCCGAATGGTCGCGGCATAGTCGCGCTGGGCATGCGTCAGGTCGGTATCGAGCAGCAGGCTGGTCATGCCGATGACGGCGTTCATCGGGGTGCGGATCTCGTGACTCATGGCAGCCAGGAAGGCGCTCTTGGCGCGGTTGGCGTCCTCGGCGGCGTCGCGGGCTTCGCTCAACTCGCGCGTGCGCTCGACCACCCGGGCCTCCAATTCGCGATGGTAGGATTCCTTGAACACCGCGGCCGCGCGCAGCGACTGCACCATCTCATTGAACGATTTGGTGAGGAAGCCGATCTCGTCGCCGGCCTGGATGGGCAATTCCACGCCCAAGTCACCCTCGTTCACCTTCCTCATGCCGCTGACCAATTGATCCAGCGGGGCGATCAAACTGGGATACAGGAAAATGCGAAACCCGAACACCAGGAACAAGGTCGCGCTGAAGATGACCAGCAGCAGGCTGACGCCATCGGGCTGCGTGGCGTTCAGGAAATCGGCGTAGGAATACCCAACTTCATAGATCGTATCGCCTGCCTGGATGAAGTAAACGACGTAGCGGATGCCGGCTTCCGTCGAATCGACGGAGCGAATGTAACGCGCGCCAAATTTCAACTGCGTGAACTGGTACAGGAACTGGGTGGCGCCCGTAGCGGCCAGGCCCTCTTCGGTAAACATGGGGCCTTCGAACGAAAAGAGCGGCTCACTGGTGTAGATCAGGGCGTAGTTGGGATGATCGAAATCAGCCGGGGCAGGCAGGGAAAGCACATACAGCACATCGTCCGGTATCTGGTCCAACTTGCCGGCAGCCACCAATTCGCCGATCAGGGCGGTCTCGAATTTCTTGTTCTCGTTGTAACTGCTTTCGTAAACGGGAATGGTGATGCCGATCATGATGGTCACAACCGCCATGACAAACACAAAGGAGATGCCGACGATCTTGAACAGAAAGGTGGTGGGTTCGGGCGCGTGGTTGATGTAGACAGAGGCCAGCGTGAGCAGGAACACCAGCATGACGAACTGGTAAAAATAAGCGGCCGTCTCGGTGGAAATCAAACCCCACATGGACATGGCCTGGGAAACCAGGATGAACACCGGCATCAGCATGGTCAGGGCAAAGCCGCCCAACATCCCGGCCTCGCGGCACTGCGGGTGAGCCAGGTGCCATATCCACGATTCTCTTCGGCCCAAAGGCGCCGCGTCCCTCGAAACCCGGGCCGCCCGTCGCAGCATGACCATCATGAACCAGACAATATCCAGGCCCAGGAATATCAACGCGGGCAGGGTGTGGGTGCCGGTATAAAGCGACCGATTCAACATCACCCTGGCAGCCAGGGCCATGAAGATGAGCACGAACAGCGCGGAAGCAGCCAGGACGATGCGGCTTTCGACGCGCCGTTCGGGGGTCGGGTAGATGTAGGGGAATTGCAGCAGGGCCATGAAGGCCAGCAGCAGGCAGATCCACATCCCATCCACCAGGAACAGCCACAGGGGCGTGACCAGGGTGTACACCAGGGCCACCTGCGCAAAGGCCAGGGTGGCGCAGGCAAAGAAGATCGTGATCAGCCAGGTCGGCTTCGACTTGTTCCGCAGGCTCAGGAAATACCCCGTGATGCCGGCCAGCAGGATCACCTGCACGATGGTGCCAATGGAAAACTGATCAAAATGGTGGAGCATATCGTCCTCGTCCGGGGCTTGCCTGGCTCATGTCGATATCAGACCCACGGTCGAAAAGCACAATGGTCGACCGGGCGCGGTACAGATTGGATTGGGATTGGAAGATTATAGCACCCGCCGCTTCACGGGCCGTAATTTGTCGAATTTTTACATCGATTTCGCAAGGGATGCCCTGGGAACGAAAAAGCCGCGTTCGAGACGCGGCTTCCTGTCATTGGCTGAGACCGTCAGCCCAGTTTTCCCACCACTTTCTCGACCGCCTCCAAAATCTCACCCGACTTGACCAGCGCCTTCATGGTGTTGTGATCGGGGTAGAGCGGACGGTCGACTTCGAGGTGCTGGACGTGTTTGCGGATGGTCTCACGCGCGGCCTGCGTGCCCTTGCCGGGCTGGAACTCGCGGAAGTCGAGCGCCTGGGCGGCGGCCATGAATTCAATGCCAAGCACGCCATAGGCATTGTCTAGGATCTGGGTGTTCTTGAGGGCGGTGTTCATGCCCATCGAGACGAAGTCCTCCTGGTCGGCGGCGGCGGGAATCGACTGGATGCTGGCGGGCGTCGAGAGGATGCGCTGTTCGACGATCAGGTGGTCGGCGGTATATTGGCTGAGCATCAGGCCGGAGTAGAAGCCAGGCTCGTGCGCCAGGAAGTCGGGCAGGCCCTGAGAGAGGGCAGGGTTGGTGAGGCGGTTCAGGCGGCGCTCGGAGAGCACACAGATCATCGTGATGGCGATGCCCGCCATGTCCATCGGCAGGGCCACAGGCGTGCCCTGGAAGTTGGCGCCCGTCAGGGTCAGCTTGAGTTCGGGGACGAAGATCGGGTTGTCGCCGACGCCGTTCAGCTCGATCTCGACCTGTGAGCGGGCGTAGGCCAGGGCGTCGCGCGCCGCGCCGATGACTTGCGGGGTGGAGCGCATCGAGTAGGCGTCCTGCACCTTGGTCTTCATCCTGCCCGTGGACAGGTCCGAGCCTTCGATCATCTTCATGATGTTTTGCGCCGATTGGATCGCGCCGCCGAAACCGCGCAGTTCGTGCAGTTTGGTGTTGTAGGGTTTGAGGTTGCCGAGCAGCGCCTCGATGGACATGGCCGCGGCAATCTCAGCCTGCCTGAGGAAGCGTTCCATATCGTGGATGTTGAGGGCCGAGATGGCGGTCAGCAGGTTGGAGCCGTTGATGGCGGCCAGCCCGTCACGCGCCTGCAAGCCCGGGACGGGGATGCCCGCCCGTTTCATGGCTTCCGCGCCTGGGAGGCGTTCCCCATTAAAGAAAGCTTCGCCTTCGCCCATCAGCAGCAGCGCGGCCTGCGCCATGGGGGCCAGGTCGCCGCTCGCGCCAACCGAACCCTTTTGACAAACCACTGGTGTGACGCCCTTGTTGAGCATCTCCACCAGTGTCAGGGTGATCTCGGGCCGGCAGCCGGAGTTTCCGTGCGCGTGGACATTGATGCGTCCCGCCAGCGCCGCGCGCACGTGCTCGATGGGCGCGGGATCGCCGATGCCAGCCGCGTGATTGTAGATCAGATATTTCTGGAATTCCTTGACCTGCTCGTCGTTGAGCATGGTCTCCGAAAACTCGCCGATACCGGTATTGGTGCCGTACATAATCTCTTTGGCGGCCAGTTTCTCCTCCAGCATGGCGCGGCAGACCTTGATGCGCTCCAGGGCTTCGGGGGCCAGTTCCACCTGCTCGTGGAAGCGGGCAATGGCGACGACTTTTTCGATGGTCAGGGACGAACCGTCGAGGGTGATGGTCATGGGCAAATCTCCTGTGTTGGATAAGCTCTGGATATGTGGACCGAAGCCCGCATTCCGTGAGTTTCTGGATAAAAGTTAAAGTCATTGTACTCCCAATGGCGGGGTGAAATTCGTCACTCCCCTGTCCCCAATCGCGGATGACATTAGGCGCAGCCACTCCGCCAGTTTTCCGTGCACACCGAATTACTGCTTCACACCCGGTTGAAACCCGCGCGGCTCCTTTGGAATCACGCGCAGGTAGAACTTGCGCAATCCATAATCCCCCCGACGATTGTGAAGATGCCAACATCAGTTATACCGCACTCGGTCACACACCTGCCCTGCCGTCTCGCACCGTCGTGCTCGCGGCATCCCTGCGGCGGTGGCGGGCGATGCCAGGGAATTGCGTTTTTTTGGAAAGGGGAAAACGCAATTTTCACCCGTGGGTATTATATAATCACGAACGTTACGCAATTTATTCGTAGCAAGACATTCATGTCGCCTGAAAATGCAAGCTCGATCTCGCGTACCGCTTAAGGAGCATACAGCGATGTTGCGCGACATCAGGTCATCAGTCCACTTCGCCGGAGGATCCCAAACATGGCTCAGGTCTACGATTATGTGATTGTCGGTTCTGGTTTCGGGGGCAGCGTGTCAGCCATGCGGCTGACAGAGAAAGGCTATTCGGTGATGGTGCTCGAAAAAGGCCGACGGTTTCGCGACCAGGATTTTGCCAGGACCAATTGGCAATATTGGAAATATCTTTGGCTGCCCGCCCTGCGCGCGCACGGGATCCTGCAAATCAGCATCCTCAAGGGCGTGATGGTGCTGCACGGCGCGGGCGTGGGCGGCGGCTCACTCGGCTATGCCAACGTGCTGGAGGTGCCCACCGACGAGACCTTTGCCACCCCTGCCTGGAACACACCCCTGCCCTGGGGCCGGCTGCTCCGTCCGCATTACGAGACCGCCCAGCGCATGTTGGGCGCAGCGCGCAACCCGCACCTATGGGCAGCCGACCACCTGCTGCAAACCTTTTCGGAAGAGCGCGGCATGGGACACACCTTCCGCGCCACCGATGTGGGCGCGTATTTCGGCGAAGCGGGCGTAGAGGTTCCCGATCCTTACTTCGACGGTCAGGGACCGTCGCGGGCGGGCTGCCGCCACTGCGGCGGCTGCATGGTGGGCTGCCGTTACAACGCCAAGAACACCCTGCCGAAGAATTATCTATATTTCGCAGAGAAGCAGGGAGCCAGCGTCGTTTCGGAAGCGGAAGTGACCGACGTTCGCCCCCTGGACAGGGACCAGGCCGCAGACGGCGCCCGGTACGAAGTCACCTATCGAAGCTCGACTGCGCTGTTCAAGAACAGCACAAAAATCCAGGCCCGCCATGTCATCTTTTCGGCCGGCGTGATGGGCACCATGAAACTGCTGCTGACCCTGCGCGAGAGCGGCTCCCTGCCCGGGCTTTCGCCGCGGCTGGGCGACATGGTGCGCACCAACTCCGAGGCGCTGCTTGGCTCGCTGGCGCGCAAATCCAACGTCAACTACTCGGAGGGCGTGGCCATCTCCTCCATTTATAACCACGATGAGATCACGCGCGTGGAGCCGGTGCGCTACCCCGACGGCTCGTCGCTGATGCGCTTCCTGACCGCGCCGCTGATCGACACGGACGTCAGCGTGCCCATGCGCCTCCTCAAATTCCTCGGCTGGACGCTGACGCATCCGCTGGATTTTCTCAAGGCGCTGGTGCTGCCCGGCTGGGCGCACAATGTAACCATCCTGCTGGTCATGCAGCACGCCGACAATCGCATGCGCTTCCGCAGGGGGCGCAGTTTCTATACCCTTTTCCGCCGCGGCATGGTGGCCGAGCAGGAACCCGGCTACGTGATCCACGCGCAGGTCAAGGGGTCGCACGAGTTGACGCGCGAGTTTGCCAAACGCATCGACGGCGTGGCGCTCGGCTCCATCGGCGAGAACCTGCTGGGACTGCCCACCACGGCCCACATCCTGGGCGGTTCGCCCATCGGCGTGGACGCGTCCGAAGGCGTGGTGGATGAGAACTTCCAGGTCCACAACCACCCCGGCCTGTACATCATCGACGGCTCGATCATGCCCGCCAACCCGGGCGTCAACCCATCGCTGACCATCACCGCGCTGGCCGAATATGCCATGAGCAGGGTGGAAAAAAAGGCCGATAACGCATGAGACGCCCATGCGGGCGTCTCAGCGGTTGGAAGGAGAGTTCAGGCGTGGCGGGCGCCTAACTTCTAATGGAATGGGCCTCGCCCCCGGCCTGGGCGTTCATGCCCACGGGATGATAGGTCGGTTCGGGTCGGGTCACGGGCCGCGGCGTGTTATTCCCGCTGTACGCGGGGGCGGGCTTGGGCGCAGGCCGCACATAGGCCGCGGCGGGCGCTTGCTCGCGGCGGAGGGCCGCAGCAGGCTGGGTCGAGGTGCGCTGAGCGGTGCGGGCATGGTCGAGGGTGAAGATGCGTTCCCCGGCCACCGAGAAGGTACCGATAATCAGCAGGCGCACCATCCAGACCATGATGGCGACCATGATCGGCACCACCCGGGTCATGGTGGCCTGGCCGAGCAGCGCCCCGCCGGCCGCATTGTGATTGAGAATGGCCACCGACACGCCCCACCAGGTCAGCGAGGCATTGAAGCCGGCCGCCAGGATCCACGCGCCAAACAGGTACCAGACTTCGGCCGGTTCATCGCGCCCCTGTTCGGGGGTGAAGATGCGCGCAATGCCCGCAAAGTCGATGCCGCAGAAGGCGATGGCCAGCACGGTGGCCCAGCGGATGCCGGCGAATTTCAGGTCGCCGAGCATGTCGAGCAGGGCAAACTGGGTGGTGCTGAAATTGAAGATCTCGAACGAAATCAGCGCCACGAAAAGGATGCTGCCGAAGATCGCCCCGCGCTGGAGCGCTGTTCCGCGCAGAAACGGGAGTAGTTTGATTTGGAGGGAGCGGTTCATGGGAAATCTCCTTTTTGGAACCTGTTCAAATTGCGACAGGGCCGAGTATAGAACACCTGTTCTATTTTGTCAAGCGCAACCTCTGTGAATATCAGGGTCCTCTTAAAGTCACAGCTTCCACCTCCACGATTCGCGGGCAACGCAAAATTCGCCTCTCTTTTCACACAAAACCGTCCGTGTTGTCCGCCGAAGGCTCCGTGTACAAAAAAGAGCCTCCCGACTTTAAGAAAGCCCTGCTGTCAATATCCATGAAGCCCACATGTCGCGAGCGCCTTCCGGGCAAAGCAGGCTGTGCCGTGGAGTGCCCGTTTGCCCGCCTCACATGAGCCGACAACCTTTACATTTTTTTTACAATTCCCTCAAACTCCAGTAATACCCGCATGGTTTCATTAAACTGGAAACCTTCGCAGGAGCATTTTCATGAAAACACACAAGACTGGCATCCTTCATTACGCCGCCCTGGCCGCCGTGCTGATTGCGGCCTTTTTCTTCCGCGCCTACAACATTGGCGCGGAAGGCTACGGCAACATGTATTACGCCTCCACGGTCTTCTCCATGATGACCAGCGTCCAGAACTTCTTCTTCGCTTCGTTCGACCCGGC
>JBMOMS010000069.1:0-20048 GCA_049324895.1 Chloroflexota bacterium | reverse complement strand
TATCGCGTGGCGGAATTGATGTTCGAAAGCGGGCTATGGACCGTCCCCATGAACCCCGAGCCGAAGGATCCCCAGGACGAGGAAGACCTGGACTTCGAGCAGTTGGAGTTTATCGACGACGACGAGGAAGACTACGAATAGACACGGATTCACAGGGGTTTTAGCCCTTTGGAATGAAGTGGGGTGAAAACCCGTCTTACCACAGAGTAATCATGAAAAGGTTTCACCCCGAAGGCTTGCATTGAGCGCAGTCGAAATGATGAAATTTCTGTGGCGTGTCTGTAAGGCGGATTGCCAATCCGCCCCACATTTTCATATCAGGGCACAAAGAACACGGAGTTTTTGAAGATTTTTCCCGGTCAACCCAGACAGTCAAGACAGCCCTCAAAAGGATTCCCATGCAGAAGACCCTGTCCCAGATGCTCCTCGCGTTCCTGCTCGCCAGCCTGTTCCTGAGCGCCTGCGGGACGGCGACGCCCGCCCCCATCAGCCCCACGCAGACGGGGACCGCCCCCGCCACGGCCACCCCCGCGCCGACGATGACCACCACGCCGCTCCCGCCCAGCCCCACAGCGACTCCCACCCGCGTCCCGTTGCAGGACTTCATGAAGGGCATCTCCTACGTCCAATGGGATCGGGGCGGATTCACCAGCCAGGCCTCCGACCGCCTGCTCGGCCAGTCGATTCCGCAGACGGGCGCCACCTGGATCGCCCTGATCGTCACCTGCAACCAGGCCACCATCGACTCGACCGACATCACCTGCGCCCACGGTCCCACCGACGAGGAGACCATCCACGCCATCCAGGCCGCCCACGCGGCGGGACTGCGCGTCATGCTCAAGCCGCACCTCGACCTCTCGGAGGATTTCAGCCATTGGCGCGGCGAGATCGGCAGCAACTTCAACGCGGAGCAGTGGCAGGCCTGGTTCGTCAGTTACACGGCCTACATCGCGCACTTCGCCAGCCTCGCCCAGTCCCAGGATGTGGACGCCTTCGTCGTCGGCACGGAAATGGTCACGCCCAGCACCCACGACGCGGAATGGCGCGCGATCATCGCGGCCGTGCGCGCCGAGTATGCGGGTCCGCTCACCTACGCCGCCATCGACAATGAATTCTCCCTCACCTGGTGGGATGCGCTCGACATGATCGGCGTGGACGCCTACTACCCGCTGACGGACTCCGCCGCGCCGACGCGGGAACAGATGGTCGCAGGCTGGCAGTCCGCGGCGGGCAAGCTGGAGGCGCTCTCCGCCCGCTGGGACAAGCCCATCCTCTTCACCGAGATCGGCTACCAGAGCATGGATCGGGTCAACATCACGCCCACGGGCGTCACGTGGGCCAATCCGCTCGACCTCCAGGAGCAGGCCGATTGTTACGCCGCGGCCTTCGAGGTCTTCTCGGGTAAACCCTGGTGGCGCGGCGCCTTCTGGTGGGTGGTGGATACCAACGCCGCCCAGGGAGGCGGCTACGACAAGGGCTTCTCGCCGCTGGGCAAACCCGCCGAGGATGTGCTGCGCCAATACTACGGCGCGCCCGCCCGTCCCCAGCCCGCCGCGCTCCCCGCGCTCGACCCTGCGGCGGTCCAGCAGGTCGAATGGGTCTACGACGACAGCCTGCGCCCAGGCTGGGAGGATTGGTCCTGGGGTGTGCAGGTCGACCTGCAAAACACGGATCATCCGCAGGACGGCAGCCGCGCGATGTCCCTGACCTATCACGACAACGAATGGGACACGCTTTCCCTGCATCACGAAGCCCTGGATTTGAGCGGCTTCACCTGGCTGGAGTTCTACATCTGGTCCGAGACGGAGGATTACGCCGCCCTGCGCGTCGAGCTGATCTCGGATGCGGACCTCTCCTACCACTCCCAGCCGCTGATCTTCGACCCCGCCTACGTCGAAGGCGGCCAGCGCCTGGCGGGACAGTGGCAGCGCGTGCTCATCCCGCTCTCGATGCTCGGGCCCGACCACCCGCGCATCACGCGCCTGAACTTCTTCCTGGACGGCCAGTTCGGCACGACCGTGCAGCTTGACCAGATCCGCTTTCTCCAGATGGATCCGTAAGGCGTACCTTCTCAATTTCCTGGGGTAATTTGGAGTGCGCAAGTTCTACTTGCGCATTTTCCCGAAGTAGAACTTCGGGACTCCAGAACACGCCCCAAAATATTGAGAAGATACCGTAAGGCGGGATAGTATCCCGCCCTACGCGTATAGCATGAGCCACAGGTGGGGCGGGATGGCATCCCGCCATCTCACAGATCGCGAAGTACCCAAGCTCCCATAAACCTGATGAAACTCCCGCGGATTCATGACCCGCGGGAGTTTCATTTCATCTTATAATCCTTTCCATGCAACGGTTTTTTCGCCGCCAGATCGCCCTGCCGCAGGATCACGGCTCGTGGGTCTTCATCCTCAGCCCGCTGCTGGTGGGACTCTTCGCAGGCGGACGCTTCACCCTGGCCTCCCTGGCGCTGGTCGTCGCCGCGATGACCGTCTTCCTCATGCGCCAGCCCGTCAGCATGGCCGTCAAGGCCTACGCGGGACGCCGTCCGCGCACGGACCTGCCCGCCGCGCGCTTCTGGATCGTCGTCTACGGCGCTCTCATCCTTTTGGCGCTGGGATATTTAATTGCACAGGGTTTTGCCTACGTGCTGATCCTGGCCGTGCCTGGCGCGCCTGTCTTCGCCTGGCATCTATACCTGGTCTCCAAGCGCGCCGAAAGACGTCAGGCGGGGATCGAAATTCTCGCCACGGGCGTGCTCTCCCTGGCCGCGCCCGCCGCCTATTGGGTGGGACTCGGCCATTATGCCGCCGAGGGCTGGTGGTTGTGGCTGTGGACCTGGCTGCAAAGTTCGGGGAGCATCGTCTACGCGTATCTGCGGCTCGAACAACGGGAGCAGGCCAAAGGGCAGACGCGCAGCGCAGGCTGGCAGATGGGCCGCAGGGTCTTCCTGTACACCTCCTTCAACCTGGGCTTGTCCCTCCTCCTGGGCTGGATGACCCTCCAGCCGCAATGGATCTTCCTGCCCTTCCTGCTGCAATGGGCCGAGACGCTCTGGGGCATCACCCATCCCGCCGCAGGCTGGAAACCCACCGCCATCGGCATCCGCCAGTTGATCGTCAGCATTTTGTGGACGATCCTGTTCGTCCTTACTTGGAGAAGTTTTTAGTTCACCCTTTGCGGCCAGCCGCAGGGCGAAAAGGAGAACATCATGGACAAACTGACCTGGGAAAAACTGACCGAAGTGTTCGGGTTCATCGAAGCCGAGGTGCTGCAAAGCTTCCTGCAGGCCAACGAGGTGCCCGTCGAACTGCTCAGGGAGGCAGGCACGCCCAGCACCTACCCGTTCAGCATGGACGAAATGTCCCGCGTGGAAGTATACGTGCCGCAGGACAAACTCGAACAGGCGCGCGACCTGCTCGTGTTATTCAATACTCCACCCGACGAAGAGGAACCGAAATGAAGGATACCGTTATTCTCGTGACGCATCATGGCATGGGGAGCACCACTGACGCGCCCGAGCTGCCCGTCAAATTGATCAACAAGTATTTCTCGCTGCTGCTGGAAAATCACAACTTCCCCGCCGCGATCTGCTTCTACACCGACGGCGTCAAGCTGGCAGTGACGGGTTCGCCCGTGCTCGAGTCGCTCAAGGCGCTGGAAGCCAACGGCGTGCGCCTGGTGCTGTGCTCGACCTGCCTCGACACCTTCGGGCTGGCAGGCCAGGTGCAGGTGGGCATCGTGGGCGGCATGGGCGACATCCTCGAAGCGCAGGCGCGGGCGGGAAAGGTCATCAGCCTGTAGTTTCATGAAATCCATCCGCTTCCATCTCCCCTCCATCGCCGCTTTCGCCGTCGCCGCGGGATTGGCGCTGCTCGTCCTGGCCCTGCTGCCCGTGCAAGGTCGGGAAGCCGTCGAGGCCACGCCCATCCACTCGGCCAACCCGCTGGACAAACCCATCGTCTCCGAGCCGCCCACCCAATTGGACGAGGGCGCCCTGCTCTTCTGGGGTGTGTGCATGGCCTGTCACGGCAACATCGGCCAGGGTCTCACCGACGAATGGCGCGAAGTGGCCTTCGGCGAAGACAAGGACTGCTGGACCTCCAAATGCCACGCCAGCAACCATCCCCCGCAAGGCTTCGAATTTCCGCGCATCGTGCCCGCGCTGGTCGGCGGCGGCAAGCTGGGACGCTTCACCTCGGCCCAGCAACTGTACGATTACGTCTACGCCATGATGCCCTGGTGGAACCAGGGTTCGCTGACCACCGACCAGGCCTGGCAGGTGACCGCCTACCTGCTCAAGATGAACGACACCCTGCCCGCGGGCATCCTCCTGGACGGCAAGGTGGCCTCGGCCATTCCCGT
The DNA here is from genome assembly GCA_049324895.1 of Chloroflexota bacterium. Classification (GTDB taxonomy): domain Bacteria; phylum Chloroflexota; class Anaerolineae; order Anaerolineales; family Villigracilaceae; genus JACPVF01. The sequence continues at coordinate 15,686 of JBMOMS010000069.1, read as the reverse complement.
GCATCGCAAACTCATCACGCCGCAGAACGACGTGTCATTTTCCCTGGCCCTGGCCGCGGCGCTGGTGCTGATCATGCTGGGATGGCTGGCGCAGGAGGCGCTGCGCCCCGCCCCCGTTCCCGCGGACCCGGCGGCGGGTGACCGTCCGAAGGGCCGCCCTCAACGCCCGAACTTCGTCTACCACCTGCACCCGCCCGCCATCCCCGCCGCGCAGGCCAGGTGGCGCTACACCCTGGGCGCGGGCGGACTGGCCGTCTTCCTGATGCTGGTGCTGGCCGTCACGGGCCTGCTGGAGATGTTCTATTACATCCCCACGGTCGAGGATGCCGCCATCTCGGTGCAGACCATCCAATACTTCGTGCCGCTGGGAGCGCTGGTGCGCAACCTGCATTTCTGGTCGGCGCAAGGGCTGGTGGTGGTGGCCGCGCTTCACATGCTGCGGGTGGTCTTTACGGGCGCCTATGCCTCCCCGCGTCGCTTCAACTACCTGCTCGGGCTGGGATTGTTCGTGCTGGCGCTGCTTCTGGATTTCACGGGCTACGTCCTGCGCTGGGATGAGGGCATCCGCTGGGCGCTGACGGCGGGCACCAACCTGCTGGCCTCGGTCCCGTGGATCGGCGAGGGCCTGTTCCGCTTCACGGTGGGCGGCGCCCAGGTTGGCCCCTCGACCCTGGTGCGCTTCTACACCTGGCACATCTACGCGCTGACAGGCCTGGCAGGCTTCGTGCTGATCTGGCACCTGTTCCGCGTGCGGCGCGACGGCGGGATCGCCTCGCCGCCGCCCACCCTGGAGTCCACCCCGCCGCGCATCACGCGCTTCGACCTGGTGCGGCGCGAAGTGCTGGGGATGTTCCTGGCAGGCATCCTGCTGGTCCTGATGTCGATCTTCCTGCCCGCCCCGCTGGCCGACCCCATCCGCGGCACACCGACCCTGGCGACGGACACCCGCGCCCCGTGGTTCTTCCTGTGGGTTCAGCAATTGCTCAAGCTAGGCGATCCCTTCCTGCTGGGCGTGCTGGTCCCCGTCGCCGTGGTGATCGTCCTGGGGCTGATCCCCTACCTGCTGCCCGCCCCCGCCAAAGAGGAACTTGGCCGCTGGTTTCCCGCGTGCGGACGCATCGCCCAAATCCTCGTTGCGCTGATCCTGCTGGTCATCCTCGGGCTGACCGCGCTGGCCGCGCTTACCCCCTAGAGTTCAAAACAACATGAGCAAATTCTCCCGACGCGACTTCCTCAAATTGACCACCGACGGCCTGCTGACCCTGGGCGGCGTGCTCAGCCTGGGCGGCCTGCTGCGCTTCCTGTCCTACGAAAAGGACCCCGCCCCGCCCAGCGAGTACGACCTGGGTCCCGCCATCAATTACCTGCCCGATACGACCACCGTGCTGGCGCACATCCCCGCCGCGCTGGTTTGCAAGGGCAACGACGAATACGTAGCCTTCAGCCTCATCTGCACCCACCTGGGCTGCACCGTGGAGCAGCTCAACGACACCTTCGAATGTCCCTGCCACGGCTCGGTCTACGACAGCGAGGGGCAATTGAAAAAGGGTCCCTCGCAAAAGTCGCTGCCGCGCCTGAAGGTGACCCGCAACGCGGAAGGCAACTTGATCCTGCACATGAATTGACGTCATTGCGAGCCTGCGAGCCTTAAATGGCGAGCATGGCGAAGCAATCTCCTCGCGCCTATTGCAAGCTTTGGGTAAAAACCTGGAGCGTTCTTGCACAACGAAAATTACAGAGCACCAACCACGGAGGCACAGAGGCACGGAATTTCAATGTGTTTCCTCGGCAACTCCCCGATGGTTGAGCAGCCGCAAGGTCTCGATACGCCGCAAAAACCAAGAGCGCGGCTGCTCGACCACCGGCCCAAATATCTGGCGGTGCGCCGTAGGGCGGAATTAATTCCGCCCTACATCTGGCGGTCCATCACGGCAATTCCTGGTGAATCAATATTTGTATCGCGGGGAGTTTTCGTCTACAATCGTTGTATCGCCAAACAAGAGGAGACCCCATGGATTTCGATCTTTCGAATGAACAGCGTATGTGGCGCAAAGCCGTGCATGATTTCGTCGTCAGGGAGGTGCAGCCCAAGGCCCACGAAGTGGATGTGACGGGCGCGTTCAACTGGCAGGCCGTGCGCAAAGGCGGACCGCTCGGGCTGATGGGCTTGAACATCCCCGAGGAATACGGCGGCGCAGGCGTGGACGCGATCAGCTCCGCCATCGCCATCGAGGAGTTGGGCTGGGGCTGTGGCTCCACCGCGCTGGCCCTGGCCGCCCACAACGGACTGGGCACCGCGCCGCTGGTGCTGTACGGCTCGGAGGCGCTCAGGAAGAAGTGGCTGCCGCGCGTGGCCAGCGGACGTCACAAGCTGGGCGCGCTGGCTTTGACGGAACCCGGCGCGGGCTCGGACCTGCAGGGCGGGGTGCGGACGAAGGCCGAAAAGCGCGGCAAAGAGTGGATCATCAACGGCGCCAAGATGTGGACCACCAACGCCTCCATCGCGGAATACATCATCACCCTGGTGCGCACCGACACCTCGGGCAACTCGCGCTCGCTCAGCCAGATCCTCGTTCCCACTGACACGCCCGGGCTGACCATCGGCCCCGCGGAAAAGAAAATGGGCCTGCACGGCTCGCCCACCCATGCTGTCACCTACGAGGATGTGCGCGTGCCGCTCGACAACCTGATCGGCGAGGTGGGCCACGGCCTGCAGCAGACCCTGTCCACGCTGGACGGCGGGCGCATCAGCATCGGCGCGCTGTCGATTGGGCTGGCGCAGGCGGCCTACGAGCATGCGCTTGCCTACGCGAAAGAGCGGCGCGCCTTCGGCAGGCAGATCGCCGACTTCCAGGCCATCCAGTGGATGCTGGCCGACGCGGCCACCGAGATCGAGGCGGCGCGCGCCCTGCTCTACAAGGCGGCCTGGCTCAAGCAGGAGGGACGCCCGCACATCAAGGAGGCTTCGATGGCCAAGATGTTCGCCACCGAGATGGCCGAGCGGGTGTGCCGCAACGCCATCCAGGTCCACGGCGGATACGGCTATTCGAGCGAGTACCCCGTCGAGCGCATCTACCGCGACGCGCGGCTGATGACCATCGGCGAAGGCACCAGCGAGATTCAACGGCTGGTGATTGCCAGGCAGATTTTGGCATAAGCAAAACGGCGGATGAGAGTCCGCCGTTTTTTGTTGCTACATTCGTCCTGAGCGGAGGGCTGGGCGCATTTTGTCCAGCCCGCAGTCGAAGGACGTTCCACTCAACGCAAAGTAAAACGTTTGGCCGCATGGAAGGAGCCGTCATGGAAGATGAAGTCGAATTCCTCGTCTTGAGTCTCATGATCAATCAAAAGCACACCCCCAACTGGGATCGGGATCATTACGAATTCATCCGCCTGGATACGCTGCGCAGCTGGTCCTGGCAAAGCGTGCCCGGGGAGAAGTTCCTGGGCAGCCTGCCCTTCCAGGACTTCATCGACATCACGATCATCCGCATGAAGCCGTCCTTTATCGAGCGCATCGAAAAAGGTGAGTTGATCTTCGAGATGGGCCTGGCCGCCTGCTCCATCTCAGACCCCGAAAGCGGCAGGATACTCTGGCGCAAGTACATGGGCGTGGAAAATGGGGAATGGATGAGCGCGGAACCCGACCAGGAGGAATGAACGCAGGCGGTTCCCCCACAGGGATGCTTTATGGCTGATTTTGAACCAGGGTTTGAAAGGCGTTCAACTCATCCAGCATCTTCTGGACGCGCTGCACATTGAGCTTAATTTCCTGTTCGAACGCGGACGGCTCGGCGGGGACGATCTGGCCCTCGATGTATTCCAGCCATTCCGCGGCATCGCGCTGGGCGCGGACTACGCCCTTGGGGGATTTGATGAAAACCATCACACGGTTTTGCGAGACGGCCACGTCCTCGACCACGCCGTACCAGTGCTGCACCTTGACCAGCGCGCCGGGCTTGAGCCAGGCAGGGGGATTAGTCTTCCCATCCATTCGATAAAAGCCTTTCTGCCAGATCCATGGCTTCGCGCCGCGACATGGGATGATAGCCAAGACGATTGAGGATGTAATTGAGCATACTCGCCCCGCCGTCCATGGGATCGTTGCGCTGATGCTTACGACATCCCTGCAGAGCCAGGACAAGTAGGCGATATGTGTCCCTGCCATAATTATTTTGGCGCATTTTCATTCAGGGTGTTCTCTCGCTTCACTTGATCGACAATCAAATGAAGCAGGAACTCGGTATACAAAAACAAGCTTACGCCAATACAAAGGCTGAGACTTACAATCAAAACCAAGGCTTTCATCTCGAACGAGGCAACATTCCTAATTAATGCAGCCAGGATCGATTGTTTAAGGAACCAGTATATGACCACGAAAATGGCTACGACAAGCACATGTTCCCAACGACGACTTACCCGCCCAAGATACTTATAATATTCTTTTCTTCTTTTGGGAACTGGCATATGGCTAAACTCTGGAATTCGATTCAACGACCAATACCATTTTATTTTCATATCTGCCTCCTAACTGACTTGAGTTGAGTTGAGAGTAACAAAAAAAGTGCGCGCCATGTGCGTGAAACGATTGGGACACTAACCAGAAAAGCAAATACCAGACACGAAAGTGCAGCCGATTGTTTTGGAACCATTTTTGACTTGAAAACCACCGGCTCGCGTGGCTGCCCAAAACTCACATCGCGCAGGACAGCGTCAATGTATGATCATGAAAGTATCGGAATTCGATTGAACCTCGCCAATCCATGACTTGACTTCTTTGTCATCGACAAATTTCGTTACTTCCAGGGAGTTTTGATAGATGATAACTACCGTATATGGTTCGTTTTTTGTAAAATACTGGGGAGAGAAACCCACATTACGCAATGACAAATTCCTTTCCACGGATTGCCCTGGATCAAGCACAATAAAAAACTCCTCCTCTGGAAAGGCAATATCTATAAATCCATTCAGGCTGATTTGATTTCCTGAACTGTCTGTTATCAGGAGGACACCTTCAATCATTTCAGGCGGGTATTTTTCTGTCATAAAAAACAAACGTTTATTTACAAGTAAGCTCTTTTTTCCAACGTTTTTCAAAATCACGGTGGCCGATACATCTTCAAAAGAATGGTAGGGCTCATCTTGATAAACAAGGGTTAATTCCATTGAAGGCGTATTTTGGATTAAAGGGGGCCGTCCCATATTACACGATGTTGAGAGCAAGACAATGAAGATAATCAAGGTTGGGCCAAGAAACTTTTTCATGCTGTTCCTGTGCTTCCGTGAGTGATATTCAGTGGGCGGTTTGATTACACTTACTGGCCCCAGTCAACGCTAATGGGGACACCTGGCAAATCCTCGATTTGGTAGAATTGTGTACCATCCACCTTATAAAATCGCAGGGCCGGATTTGCGTAAGAAATTGCTACAATCCATTGCCCATCAGGCGACCAGGCCCAATCTGCAACTCTACCGTAAATCTGGGTGGTGATTAATGGTTTCTGGTCTTTTCCATCGGGAGACATGATGTAAATCGTGCTGAATGCTGTGTTTGATACCAAAGACGCTTCGACAACGCCGATATATAGACCATCGGGTGACCAGCGAGCATCATCAAAAAAATCAATATCAAGAGGAGAGCCGCATGTTAGACATTCAAAAGATGAACCATCCGCCTTGAATTTGTAGATATGCTCTCTTTTATCTTCCTCATTAAATGTCTGGCATGCGGCCGTCAGGTATTTACCATCTGGAGACCAATCGGGCGAATAGCAAAGAAAAACTCTAGGTTGCTCGAGATTCTCGAAAACAGGAAAGGATGATTGCGGAGGCGTTCCATTCGTGCTTATAAACCGAATTTTGCTGCCTGCGCCTGTTATATAAGCAATCTCTTTTCCATTTGGGGACCAGGCAGGATTATTGGCATAAGTATGACTCCCCTCCAGCACGTGTAGCCCCCTGCCATCTGCATTCATTATGTACAATTTAGCCTGATCGTAACCTGTACTTTCGGAGGAAAATACAATCTGCTGTCCATCCGGTGACCATGCTGGCTCCTCGTTACGTCCTCCATTGTTCGTTAATTTGATTCGATCCGTTCCATCTGGATTCATTACATAAATATCTGTTCGGTAGGGGAGGCGGCCATAATCAACAGAATACACGATTTTGCCCGGCAGGCTGGGGAATGGATTGGGGATTGGAGTCACAGCCACACAAGAAGTCAGGTAAAGACACAGGCAGCCGGTCCCTATTAGATATAGAGTCCGGTCATTCCTGGTCGTATGTATCTTCCTGATCTTTTTTATTCCAGTCATCAGCAGCTTATAGAAGGCGATTGCCAGGATCAACAACGAAGGAATGAAGACCATTCTGCTGTCAATCGATACTTTCTGAAAAAAGGATAAAACTGGAAAAGTATCGATTAAGACACTTGCCATCTGATAGGCCGCCACCCCAATCATGATCGCCAACAGTCTTGATCCGTCTTCCGATTTCATGGAAAGCTCCTGATTATATTGGCTGCGACATCCCTCATTAACCAACGGGTACCCTGCCAGCGTGTCGGGCGGATTGGCAACCCGCCCCACGTTCGGGTGATTTCCGTTTTTACCAGCGCACCTGGTGATAGGCCAGGCCAAGCAGGTCGAGGCCGTTGGCGATCAGTTTCCACACCACGCGCCAGGCGGGCTGTTCGCGGTGCGCGGCCAGCCATTCGAAGATATAAATGGGAAAGATGCGCACGCCCGCGATCTTCGTGGCCGTCGGGATGCGCGTGGTCAATTCACCCTTCTTCCAGCCGATGATCCAGCGGTGATTGCGCGAGTGATGGATGATCTGTTCGCGGAAGGCGCTCGGGCTTTCGGCAAATCCGTGCCGACCGACGCGCGTCAACTCGGCGAAAGCCTGCACGGGATTTTCGGTATGTTCCAGCACGTTCGAGCAATGCACGAAGCCAAAGGCCCGCGCGGCAAAGGGCAGGTGGTGAATATCGCACACCACGAAGCGCCCCGCCAGTTTCTGGCGCATCTTCGGGTGGTCGAAGGCCTTGAGTTCGATGTCGGTCACAAAGTCCGCTTCGGGGACGGGGTAGGCGCCGCAGCCGATATCCAATACCAGGTGGGCAGACTGGCCCGCGGGAATGTGCCTGGTCTTGTTCCGATAGCGCATCCGCCGAATGGCCGAGGATAAGGCGCGCATCATTTCTGCACCACCACGAAGGCGCTGCTGTCCTCGGCATGGATGTCCGTTCTGGCCTGGGGAAAGAGCGCGGCGATCTGCGCAGGCGACAAAAAGTGGCTGCGCATCCACAGCAGTTTCTCGGCCAGCGCGATCAACTTGACCCCAAAAGTGCGGATGTCCGGCTCGATGACCAGGATGCGCCCGCCCGGCTGAAGCACGCGCCACATCTCGGCGGCGGTCTGGGCGTGGTTCTCGACGTGATGCAGGGCGTCCACGATCAGCACGCGCGTGAAGGAGGAGTCGGGGAAGGGCAAACGCTCGGAGGCGGAGGCGGCAGGCTGAAGTCCGGGCAGGCTGGCGGCAACCCGCAGCATGCCCAGCGAGACGTCGGCCAGCACCACCTGTCCCGCCTGGTCGCGCAGGGAGCGGGCCACCCGTCCCGTGCCGCCGCCCACATCCAGCAGGCGGCCGCCAGCGGGCAGGTCCAGCAGACGGGTCAAGGTGGACAGGCCGCTGTAATCGCCGACGCGGGCATAAACAGGCGCGATGAAGTCGAAGTGGTCGAAGGGCATCAGACGGTAATCAGCAGCTTGAGTTTATCGAAGGTGGAGGGACCGATACCCGAGACGTTCATAATGTCCTCGATGCGCGCAAACGGGCCGTTGGCCGTGCGGTAGTCGATGATCTTCTGGGCCGTGGTCGGGCCGATGCCGGGCAGGCTGTCCAGTTGAGCGAGGGTCGCCTCGTTAATGTTGATGAGATCAAGGTTCGAGGGGGTCGCCGTGGGACCAGGCACGGTCGGCACAGGCGTGCCGCCCGCATCGCCCGCGAACGGAATGACCAACTTCTGGCCGTCTGAAAGCGGCTCGGCCAGGTTGAGGGCATCCACCTCCGCGTCGGTCAGCAGGCCGCCCGCGGCATCGATGGCGTCGCGAATGCGCGCGCCCTCGGGGAACTCATACACGCCCGGGCGCGGCACGGCTCCCACCACCTGGACGACCAGGGGCGCATCCGTGGGCGCGGGCAACAACGGCACCGGGTCGCCCGTCGGCGAACGGCTGATATAGATCAACGCGCCCGCCAAAGCGAACCCTGCCAGGACACCTGCCATGACTTTCAATATGGATTGCATAGTCGAATTTTACTGCAACTTCATCACAAGTAGGGTCTCGCCGCGCCTTGCAAGGGTGAAAACCAGTCCAGCCAGTTGCGAGAGGCGGCGGAAATAACGCGGCATTTCATCGGGCTTCAAGGCCTGAAACCCAAAGCGCTCGTAAAACGCTCCCAGGCTCGAAACGCAGGTCAGGTACAGCGGGCGCGGACTGCCCTCCAGCAGGCGTTCGATCACAGCGCGGGCCAGGCCCAGGCTGCGATATTCGGGATGCACGGCAATCGAGGCCAGCTCGAGGAGATCCCGCCCGTGCGGCTTCAACTGTCCACAGGCGATGACCTGCCCCTGGGGCGTCACCGCCACGAGGAAGCGCCTCCAGTCCAGCCCCGTGGGGTTGATCCCCACCAAATGAATCAACTCCTGGATGGCGGCGGATTCCGCTTCCCCTGCGGGACGCAGGCTGTACTCAACCAAGGCTGCCCGCCGCAACCAGGATGGTGAACGAGAACACGAACCAGTGGATCAGGAACGGGTACAGGAAGGAGCGTGTGCGATAGGCCACCCAGCCGAAGGCGAATCCGCCGAAGATGGTGGAGAGCGTCTCGATCTCGGGCTTGCTGAGGTGCGCAATCGCGAACGGGACGGCTTGCAGCCAGAGCGCCTCAGGCCCGAACCTGCGCGCATACGCAAACAACAGCCAGCCGCGGAAGAGGAACTCCCAACCCAGCAGGTCGACGAAGGTGTTCCACGGCAGGCCGCCTGCCAGGCCCTGGTAGTACGACTGCATCGCGCCGCCGCGCCCCGTCCACCACAACACGGGTGCGATCAGCAGGATGGCAATCGCGGTGATGGCCAGCCCGGCCTTCCAATCGCCGAGGGTAAAGCCGTACTCGCGCGGGTTCTCGCGCAGAACGATAATAATGAAGAACAAGGGCACAAACAGGAAGAGAATCGTGCGGTCGAGGCCCTTGTCGAAGGTCAACTGGTGGTAATAGTCGATCAGGATGACCAGGGTGCTGACGATGGTGGGGATGACGATCTTCCAATCGAAGCGCAGCGGTGCGCCAAGCAGGGTCTTCATGAAATGCCTCCATGCGGCAGCCGGCAGGGAAAATGAATGAGAGCTTATCTCCGAATATAGCCGGCTTGCATAAATATTTGCTGAGATTTATGACGAAGGATGCCCTCATGTAAGGCAAGTCTCTGGACTTGCTTTACGTCAATATGGGTAATACGTCTGGTTTCCATTGGGGCCGAGCAGCGCGGAGAATTTATCGGCGTCGGCGGCAACCTGCCAGGTCCAGTTGAACAGCAGCAGGGCAAGGACCAGCACGGCGGCCAGGGCGGGGCGTCCGCTCGTTTTGACGGCGGTCGGCCCCAAGGTCCAGGCGTGGGCGGCGAAGATGGCCAGCAGTGGGATCAGCGCCAGGTGGAAGCGTTCCTCCGAGAGAATGAAGACGTGCGGGAGCAGGTATCCCAGGAAGAGGCCGGCGGCCAGCAGCGCGGCGGGAGTCCGCGGCAGGCGCAAACATCCCAGCGCCGCCGAGATGGACAGGATCGCAAAGGGCAGGCCGAACAGCGCCATCAGGGCCAGCAGCAGGGGCATGGGAATGAAACCGAAGAAATTGCTGGAATAGAAATAGGTCAGCACGCGCAGTTCGAGGCGGAAGAAATGCCCCAGGCGGCTGGCGGCCAGCGGCAGGAAGCGCCCCGGGTCGGCCTGGATGAATTCGAGCGCCTTCTGCGTCCCGAGCTGATCGCGGACGGAATCATCGAGGATGGGAATCAGGTCGAGGGAGGGGCCGAAGGTGAAGGTGCCGGCACTCTCGGGGTGATACCCCACGTACAGGTTGTAGCCCATCGAGGTTTCGATGCCCGTCAGCCGCCCGTGCAGCAGGGAGTTGCGCGCGACCCACGGCAGGATGGTGACGGTCAACGCCAGGGCCATGAGCAAAGCGCCGCGCTTTTGCTTGAGGATGAACCAGGCCCACAACACAGCCAGCCCCGCAAAGGGCAGCACCACCGAGCGCGTCAGCGCGGTGAGACCGAGAAGGAAGCCCGCCAGCAGGAAACGGGGAATGGCGGGGTGTTCGATAAGGGAAAGAAGAAAGAGGAAGGAGAGCAGCAGCAGGAGAAAGAAGAGGTTTTCGGTGCCCAGGCCGATGGGGAAGATCAGCAGCATTGGGTAGGCAGCCACCAGCCAGCCGGAGATGCGGGCGGCCCGTTCGTTCCCAGCCAGGAGTTTGCGCGCGGCGAGATAGGCCAGCGGGGCCAGCGGCGCGCCCAGCAGGATGGCCTGCGCCAGTCGGGCGGCAAAGAAGCGCGAGGCGCCCGCCCCCGCCAGGGAGTAAACCAAAGCCAGGAAGGCGGGATACAGCGGCGCGCGGAAGGAGGTCGGCACGCCGCGCGCGGGGTCATAGTCGGTCGAGGCCAGGTCGAAGTCGACATAGGGTTCGAGCAGGCGCAGGTCTTCGCGGGCGTACCAGCGGTAGCCGTTGCCCGCCGCCAGGCTGCGCGCCAGCATGTCGTATTGGAACATATCGTCCAGGCCGATGCCCAGGCTGCTGGTCAACAGGATGGGAATCAGGCGCAAGAACAGCGCCGCCAGGTAGATCAGGGCAGGGAATTTTTTCGAGGCTGAATTCACGCCTGGCAGTGTACCATAAACAAAACGGCGCGGAGTTTGACTCCGCGCCCTCGAAACTTATGCAGTGAAACTACGCATAGACGCGCATCTCGGCCTTGAGGGCTTCGATGCGGCGGGCCAGGTAGGGCATGAAATAACCGTCGTATTTCTCCCACAGTTCGGGGTTGCGCCAGTCGTCCCCGCCGACATGGCTGCGGCAGTTCTCGGAGCCGCAGTAGCAGTCGAATTCGTCGTAGGGCGTGCCGTCGCACATGGCGTAATCGAAGTTCAACTCTTCGCCGGCTGCGATGTCGCGCATGGCCACCAGGGCAATTTGCCCGCTGAAACCGATATTGGGTTCGCAGGAATGGTTGAAGCAATCCGTCGGTTCGAGCAGTTTGGGGGTCTCCAGATACAGGCCTTCCTCGATCTGAATGATGCGCTGGGTGAAGTCGGGCATGTTCGGGTCCAATTCGTGTTCGGCCACGATGCGCCCGCCCCAGATGGAAATCAATTCGCCCTTGCGGATGGGTTCACGGGCAAAAACGCCACATCCGCCCTTTTCTTCGAATGGCCCCGATTGGCACTTGGGGTTCATGTAGGAGTGATACTGACCGGTCATTTTGATCCTTTCGTTTTTTGGCAGTTACGAGGGCGCATCGCCCAGGTCATCCTCGGCATACGCGTCGATGCCCAGGAAGTCAATACTCGACACTTTGCCTGTCAACACGGGACAGGCGGCAAAGCAGGACAGTCTGCGGGTGGAGAAGGTGGTGCATCTGTCATCTTCTTTGGAAAACATGGGACCTCCGATTGAAATTTCCAATGACCTTAAGCATTCCCGCCGCCTCTTCGCAAAACGAAGGGCGGCGGTTGCCAGGTTAAGGTTGGCAGGGTGGGTTGGAGAAGGGGCACAAGGGGTATTGCATTCACACTCGTGCAGGTTTGGAAATAGGGTTTCTCCAGAAGGAAATATCCGCGGCAGGGGAGTTGCGTTCTCCCGGGTGGGATGGGCAAATTCTGCCGGCGGCGCGCGACATACCACAGTCGGTCGAAAAGTGCGCTTGATTGGAAGGTGGGACGCGCAACCTTCAACCGTGGGTATTACTAAAACAGCCGCAATTGTAATGCGATTCGGCGGGCTGTCAATCGCTGGAGGCAGGTTGTGCAGGGCTTTCTTGATCGGGAGGCTCTTTTTTGTACACGGACCCTTCGGCGGATGGTTTTGTGTGAAAACGGAGGCGAATTTTTCGCTGCCCGTGAATCGTGGAGGTGGGAGCCGTGATTTTCAGAAGACCCTGGCAGGTTGTGGGATCTTCTTAAAGTAGGAAAGTTCTTTGCACCCACCAAAGCGGGGTGCCGATCCCCCTCTTTGGTGGGTGGAAGGGGGCGGAAGGCGTTCATACAATAGCCTTGATCGGAATTAACTTTTTATCCACGAAAGCCACACCGGCGCGCGCTTTCCCCTTGGCGGTTCTGAAAATACGTGTCCTTCGTCAACACCTTCGCCAATTTCTAAAAATCACAAATTGTGGTGCGGGATGGCATCCCGCAACGCTAGATATAGCCAAAAACTTCTTGCAATCTCCAGATATGGCGGGCGGATGACCAATCCGCCCCACGAAATTAAGTTCGTTGAATTTTGGCGAAGGTATTGCTTCGTGGAAGATTTTCCTATTTCCAATCCATTCCAATACGACTCCGGTCCCAACACATCCATCCCAATCGAGGGTTGCTCCGTGAAACAATTCCGCCTCCGCCCGGTCCTCCTGGCCTTTCTCCTGTTGGTCACCCTCCTCAATACGGTCTCGGCCTATGGATCGCCGCTGCCCGCGCAAGCCGTTTCCGCGGCGACCAGCTTCGACATCCCGCTGACCGTGCGCGAGACCGGCGGCGTAACGCGCGTCCACGACCCGGTCACCTGGGGCGTTCCGCTGGCCGAGAGTTTCGGCGTCACCAGCGCCAGCCAGTTGCAAGTCACCGATGCGCAGGGAAACGCCATCCCCGCGCAATTCAGCGTGCTGGCGCGTTGGGGCGGCGCGCCCGGGGATGAGACCAAACCCATTAAATGGGTGCTGGTCGATTTCCAGGCGAACCTGGCTGCAAACGCCAGCGCAGTCTACCACCTCAAAAACGGAATCAGCCCCGCGCATCCCAATGCCATCCAGGTCATCGACTCTGCGGGGACGGTCGAGGTCGACACCGGGCGCGCCCGATTCGTGGTCGGCAAGAGCGGCTTTCGTTTGTTCGATCAAATCTATATGGACCGCGACAGGGGCGCGGCGTTGAACGACAGCGTCCTGGCCGGCGCGGGGCGCATCACGGCCTCGTACCAGGGCGTGACCTATTTCGCCGACGCGTCCCAGCCTGGGGAGGTGGCGCTCGAAACCAGCGGGCCGCTGCACACCGTCCTGCGCGTGCGCGGTTGGCTCAAGGACATGGGCGGCGCAAACAAATTGCTGGCCTACACCGCCCGAATCCATTTCTACGCCGGCAGCGCCGCGGCGCGGCTCGAATTCACGGTCTGGAACGATAACGTGATCGCCAATGACGGCTCGGGCCAGCCGGACATCAAAAATTTCGGCTCGCCGCATACCGTGCTCTTCGATGACCTGTCGGTGCAACTGCAGCTCGCCAACCCGACCGCGCCGGCCTACACGCTGGCGGGCGCCTCCAACGAAACCTGGAACGGAACGCTGAGCGGCTCCGCCTCGCTCTACCAGGATTCCTCCGGCGGCGCGCAGTGGCATCATGCGCCGGACAACTCCATCACCACCTTGCGCGGCTTCACCGCCGATGCCAACGGCGTGACCCTGCATTCCGCCTGCGACGAAAGCGCCGCCGACAGCCAGTGCCGCAGCCGCGGCTGGGGCGGACTGTCCGGCTCCGGCGCGGGCATCCAGGCCGGCGTGCGCTATTTCTGGGAAAACTATCCCAAGGAGATCGCGCTGCATTCCAACGGCTCGGTCCAGGTGGGACTCTTCCCTGCCCGCTTCGACACGCCCTTCGAATTGCGCGTGGGCGAGCAAAAGACACACGAGGTCATCTTTTACTTCGGCGCGGAAGACGCCGCCGAAATCATGACCGCCCTGCAGCATCCCATGCAGGCCTGGGCCGCAAGTGAATACTATCTCGACCAGGCCAAAGTCTTCGAGCGCTTCAACGCCCACGCGGCCGCGGACCCCGACTTCAGCGACTACGAAGGCTACGTGGACGCGGGGATTCTCTTTCCGCAGTTCAACCTGTTCATTCTGCGCGAGGGCGGGGTCGGCTCCAACTGGGTCTACTCGCCGCGGCCCGAATCCTGGGGCTGGCGCAATTTCGGCGACGTGCTCGCCGAAGACGAGACCGGCGGCGAAGATTATCCCGTCTTCACCAACCTGCAATACGACCATCCCTGGGGCGGCCTGGTCCAGGCCGTGCGCGCCGTCAGCCGCGACGCCAGCCTGGCCGACCAATGGTGGTACCTGGCCGAGTCGGGCGCGCTGCACACCGCCGACGTGGACATCGTCCATTCGCGCTGCACCGGCCAAAGCCTCGATGAAATGCAGGCCTGCACGGACCCCGCCATCCCCATTCCCGTCGGCTGGGCGATGGGCGCGCGCTTCACCAATCAGTGGCACGCCTGGCCCGTGCCCGACATCCACCGCAACGCGGCCATCGATTACTGGTCGGGCGGCATCCGCGGCATGTTGAACTACTACTACTTCACCGGCAACGGCATGGTCAAAGACTCGTGGACCGAACTGGCCGCGAACGCGCGCTGGCGCATCCAGAACAGCCCGGGCGCGGGACTGGTGAACAACAACCCGGGCGAATTCGACGGGCGCGAGGCCGCCTACGGCCTGGAGATCATGACCGACGCCTACAGCGCCAGCGGCGACCCGGCCTACCTCGAAGCGGCCCAAAAAGTGGTGACCGAATCCCACCCCGACCTGACCTGGTTCGGGCAGCCCGGCTATTTCCCCAACCCTAACATAAGCGGCTCCGGCAAACTGACCGGCCCGTGGATCCTGGGCCTGATCATGAAGTCGCTGGGCAACTACCTCGACATGACCGTGGAATGGAACGGCGAACCCGACCCGGCCGCGCGCGAGTCGCTCCTGCGCTATGCCCAACTTCAGGCTGCGTGGTGGCGCCTGGGCGAGGCACAACCCACCTGCTACACCATCTACGAGAACGGCGGCTGCACCCGCGACCAAAGCGCCGTCTTCCTTGCCGATGGGCTGGCCTGGGCGCTGATCTACAACGACGGAAGCCTCGACCCGGCCGCCGTCCAATCGGTTGCCAGGGACGCCTGGCAGAAGACCCTCAACGAACCCTGGGGGCCGTACTATCCCAAGAACCAGTATCTGACCGCCAAGCAGCACGCCCTGCAAAACATGAACGGCGCAGCCTGGATGTGGTACGCCATCCACTGCACCGTGGGGGCCGGCGACCCGGGCTGTGCGCCTGCAAACGCCGCCATCTTCGCCGACGTGCCCGAAGGCCACTGGGCCAGGCGCTTCATTGAAAGCCTGTACCTCAACCAGGTCAGCGGCGGCTGCGGCAGCGACCCGCTCATCTACTGCCCCGATGCAAACGTCACCCGCGCCATGATGGCCGTCTTTGTCCTGCGCGCCGCCCACGGCCCGGACTTCACCCCGCCCGAGGCCACGGGCGAGGTCTTCGACGACGTGCCCGCCGACTCCTTCGCCGCCGCCTGGATCGAGCAACTCCACGCCGAAGGCATCACCGGCGGCTGCGGCGGCGGCAACTACTGCCCCA